>NZ_MKQD01000001.1 GCF_001913705.1 Thalassotalea sp. PP2-459
GACTCCATGCCGAACTCAGTAGTGAAATGCAATAGCGCCGATGGTAGTGTGGGAGTTCCCATGTGAGAGTAGGACATCATCAAGCTTCTATTAATGGAAAACCCAGCTATGCTGGGTTTAATCCGTTTGGAGGGGTTCCCGAGTGGCCAAAGGGATCAGACTGTAAATCTGACGGCTCCGCCTTCGGTGGTTCGAATCCACCTCCCTCCACCATATAAATAAAGCTCGACAGTTGTCGGGCTTTTTTTATATCTGAAAAACAAGAAGATAACCATCGTTGATTAAATTCTCAGAATAAATGAAATACAGATGAGTGTGTAGAACAGGATTGCGAAATAACCCTTTTCTAGCGGATAAAACATTAATACAACATTTTTTGCTGATGGTGATTAATACGTTTCAGTTGATTAGTGTGTATTAAAAGCATTTAAGGCTTCAAACTTACTTCTAAGCTTTAAGAATCGTTTAAACGACTCACTTTCAGGAGATAATTCATTGAAGTGTTTAATCAATACTTTTGCTTGCTTAAAGTCATCTATGCGTTCTTTATTCGCTTCATAAGAGACTAACAAAACTTGTAAGAGATTAAGTTTTACGCCGATATGGTGGGGAAAGTGATAAAGCGCTTGATTAAGTTTATCGATAGCTAATGTATAATGTTTTGCTTTATAAAGACTAACACCAACTTCTAATGCAGTTTGAGCAGCAATTTTATCTTTTTCACTGATAGGCCTATCTGAAAGCGCAACAACTTCTGAAAGAATTTCCATGTTATCAGGATGAGCTTGAGAGAGATTTTCTAATAATATTTCTGCTTTACCTCTTCGTTGAAGAGCAATTAACGATTTTGCAACTTTAAAAGTGCCTTCAGTAGTGAGCACTTTTTTGTAAGTTTCTAACAGTCTTTCACCCTCTTTTAGGGCACTTTTTGCAAGTCCAACATCATTTGCTTTTGTATGTAGACGCGCAATTAAAAATTGTGAAATAACCTTTAATTCATTAGCTTGAAAGTCACGTGTCATATTATTTAATACCGCAAAGGCTTTATCATTTAACTTTCTTATTTGACTCTCAGATAAGCTGTCGGCATGTCCTATTAAGGCTTCAGCAAATTGAATTGCATTGTCTGGTTTTTTGTGGATTGAATGATACGCAAGATCATTGGTTTTAGATAATGCAGAAGTTGCTTTACCTAAACTGTTATTATTTAGACAAATTTCAGCATACTGTTTTAAGCGAGTAACGGATCTAGGTGAAACTAATAATGCTTGTTCTAAAGTTTGCTCAGCTTTTTCATAGTCGTTGTTGTAGATTTGTGATTTTGCTAACCAATCATATGCTGAAAGATAAAAAGGATTATCATCAACAATAGCTTGAAAATATTTTTCAGCCTCATGGTAATTCTGTTCGACTAACGCTATTTTCCCCAAACCAATGGTTGCCCATTGACAGTTAGGTGTACCAACGTATGCCGAGTAAATTTTTCTTGCTTGTTGATATTCGCCTAATTCAAAGTGTTGCCTAGATCTTATTCCTAAACATTCGTGTTTATATGGACTATTTTTATATACTTCTTGATTACAGAGTTGAATGACTTTTTTGCGATCATTTGTATCCAGCGCATGATAAATTTTTGCCATGGCTGTTTTTTTTTCAAATGTACGAGTCAGTCGAATAGAAAGGTCTTTAAGGGTATAGGGTTTAATGAGGTATTCATCAGGCTTATGTTCTAACGCCGCTAATACCATCGCTTGAGACACCTCAGCAGTAATCATGATGACGATACATTGCCGTGAAAGTAAATTTTTAGCTCTTAATTCTTCGAGAATTTGTTGGCCATTTTTTTTATTATCACCAAGATCATAGCCAAGTAACACTACGTCATATGCAGTTGCTTCACAAAGTGCAATAACGTCTGGTGCATGATAACTAGTTTCTACACTTAAGACCCCTAGGCTATAGGCAAATATTTTCAGGGCGTCTCGTGACTGCTTTATGTTATCAACAATTAGGAAGCGCTTGCTACCATAATCAATTTTAACCATGAAATCCCTTCATTATCAGTTACTACCTTGTTTTTAGCGGAAATATTACTTGTTGTCTAGTATTGCAGAACGAAAAGACAGTTACTATAGCTAACAAGAAGCAATGATACTTAAGGTTAATAGAGAAGAGTAAAAAGGTTATGATATATATGTCAGTCAGTAACAGGTATAATGTCAGTCTTACACTTTTAAAGCTAAGGGCTTAGCTAAAGCTTTACTGTGTATGTGATTGCGCTTTTCGAGCTTCTCTTTTTTAATCGGGTATACTTCATGTCTTTTTCGTTATTAAATTTATCTCAACCGGTTTTAAAGGCGGTTGAGGAACAAGGTTATCACACGCCATCGCCAGTGCAACAACAAGCGATACCTGCTGTATTATCAGGCAAAGATGTTATGGCTGCTGCACAAACAGGAACGGGCAAAACGGCTGGTTTTACTTTGCCAATTATTGAAAGATTATTGAAGGGAAAACCTGCTCGCGCTAATGAAGTGAGAGCATTAATATTAACCCCTACAAGAGAACTTGCAGCTCAAGTTGCTAATAATGTTGCTACATACGGGCAGCACACCAAATTGCGTGTAAACGTAGTATTTGGCGGTGTTAAAATTAATCCGCAAATGATGAAGCTAAGAAGCGGTAGCGATGTGTTAGTGGCAACGCCTGGTAGATTATTAGACCTTTATCAACAAAATGCAGTCAAGTTCTCGCAATTAGAAGTGCTGGTATTAGATGAAGCGGATCGCATGTTAGATATGGGGTTTATTAGAGACATAAAAAAAATATTGTCATTTTTACCTGCACAAAGACAGAATTTATTATTTTCTGCGACCTTCTCACCGGATATTAAAGCGTTAGCTCAATCTTTTGTACATAACCCTGTTGAAATTTCTGTCAGTCCTAGCAATAGTACGGCGAAAACTGTTGAGCAGCTAGTAGTGCCTTGTGATAAGAAAAAGAAGTCTAAATTACTAAGCTTTTTGATTAAAGAAAACCAGTGGCAACAAGTGTTAGTTTTTACAAAAACAAAACATGGTGCGAATCGACTAACCAAAGAATTAGATAGCCAAGGTATATCTGCATTGGCGATACACGGTAATAAAAGCCAGGGCGCAAGAACAAAGGCGTTAGCTAAATTTAAGAATAATGAAATAAGTGTTTTGGTGGCAACGGATATCGCAGCACGAGGATTAGATATCGACCAACTGCCTCAAGTGGTGAATTTTGAATTACCACATGTATCAGAAGATTATGTTCATAGAATTGGTAGAACAGGTCGAGCAGGTGCTGATGGCTTCGCAGTGTCTTTAGTCTGTGCAGATGAGCACAAATTACTGGAAGATATTGAATATGTGATACAACAACATATTGAACGTAGTATTGAACCAGGCTTTGAGCCTGTCAATGCGCTACCTGCTTCTCGGGCTATTCGACCGTTAAAAACGAAGAAACCCAAGAAAATTAAAAGTCAGAAATTAAACACACAAGAAAATAATCGTGGTGGTTCAACGGTAAAAAAATCAACTAGAGGTAAACCACATTCGAACAATACTAATAAAAAGCATACAACTAAGAAGCAGCAAGGACAAAGTCATCACGGGACTAAAAAAGTGGATCCGTATGCGGCTAACCGCTAGCGAGATTAAGCCATTTGTCTAGTTGATTAGCAAAGGCTTGTCTGTCTGCCTGACTGAGCGGCGCACTGCCGCCAGTTTCAATACCACTTGATCGTAAAGTATCCATAAAATCACGCATATTAAGCCGCTGTTTAATATTGCTTGTCGTGTAAAGTTCCCCCCGAGGATTTAAAGCGATACAACCTTCTTCTATTACTTCAGCCGCTAAAGGTATATCACTGGTGATAACTAAATCGTTAGGCGAACAACGTTTGACAATTTCGTTGTCAGCAACATCAAAACCACTACTAACACGCACAAAGGTAATGTAAGCCGAAGGTGGGATTTTCATTGCATGATTAGCAATTAATGTCGTTGGCATCTTTGTTCTTTCAGCAGCCCTAAAAATAATGTCTTTAATTGGAACTGGACAAGCGTCAGCATCTACCCAAATGGCCATAATCATCTCGTATTAAAAATATGTACAATATTAGTGTCTTGCCGCTATAGTAAAGTTAACATCGCCAACAGCCAAGTAGAATAATAGAGAAAATTATGAATGATCCTCAACGCTCACTAACGTTACGATTTTTAGCAGAACCACAAGATGTAAACTTTGGTGGTAAAGTGCACGGAGGAGCGGTGATGAAATGGATAGATTTAGCGGCTTATGCCTGTGCTGCTGGTTGGAGTGGTCGCTATTGTGTAACCGCTTATGCTGGGGGAATACGATTTGTATCGCCAATCCATGTTGGGAGTTTAGTCGAAGTGAGTGCTGAGGTGATCTATACCGGTAATTCATCCATGCACATTGCATTACAAGTACATGCCTGCGATCCAAAATCGTTAAATAAGCGAAAAACTACACATTGTATTGTCGTGATGGTTGCTGTTGATGAAACCGGCCATAAAGTGTCAATTCCACAGTGGATTCCTGAAACAGAAGAAGATAAAAAGCAATTAGAATCTGCGAAGAGACTCATGGAAATGCGAAAGGAAATAAGTGCTGAGATGGATCACTTAGTTTTGTAATTGTTTTGTTTAAGGAAGTGCTGATGAACTTAGCACTTCCTATGTTAGCTGTTTATTTAGTCTAGGGTAAGCAGGTACGCAATAAGGTTTTTGTAATCTTCAATAAAGTTCTCGCTATCTATTGCTCTTGCATTAATTGCGTATTTACCATTAACCACAAAAGTAGGTACGCTACCGACATAACGACCTGCGGATAATTTGTCTTGAACTTTTTTATCGCGTTTTACCCGTGACATTAAGGCAAAACTCTTTAGCCCTTTTTCAAAGTCGCTTGCTTTACCACCCGCCGCGACATAAATTTTCTTCACATCATCGATAGAATCAATTGATCTTTTTTGTGTTTGTAAATAACTAAAAGCTTCAGCATTATATTGCTTAGCGATACCCGTTTTTTCGGCAATGATCATGCCTTTGCTTAACATAAATTGTTTTTCAGGTGCAGACTGTCCCATAAAGTCTACGTGTGTTTTGGTCAGTTTTGTACCATCGGGTAAGCTCTTTTTAATTTCAGGTAAATATGCCTCAAAGCCTCTACACGCAGGGCAGTGGTAAGAAAAATATTCTCTCACTTCTGGCTTTTTAGTCGCTTGACCAGGGATGACTTTATAATGCTCTCCCTCTTCGTATTTTGCTGCATTTGCGGCAAGAGGAATAAATACAGTTGCTAATAAAGCGGCAAAAAATTTCTTCATAGGTTTAATTCTCTTCATAAAAGTAGCGTATGTGTGCGATATTATCATTATTCTGAGTAATTGGTAATATTGCATTGCGTAGATTAATCTATGCTGAATAGACCGTGCGTACTTACCCTAACTTCAAGATAAAATGTAAATAAATGTTTTGAGTGAAAAATAGATTAACAAGGAAGAAAAACACAATGCAAAGTCATGAGATAGATTACAAAATTATTGGTCATTCTATGCAAATGGTTGAGATAGAGTTGGATCAAGGAGAAACGGTTATCGCTGAAGCAGGTGCGATGAATTATATGGAAGACGGTATCATTTTTGAAACTAAGATGGGTGACGGCTCGGATGTTGCGCAAAGTTTCATGAGTAAGTTATTTTCAGCAGGTAAAAGAGCCTTCACTGGCGAGTCTGTTTTTATGACACATTTTACTAGCCAGGTTTATGGCAAACGTAGTGTCGCATTTGCAGCGCCTTATCCGGGAGAAATTATTCCTTTAGATCTTGCGCAATTAGGTGGCAGCGTTACTTGTCAAAAAGATGCTTTTTTATGCGCAGCACGCGGGACTAAAGTTGATATAGCCTTTAATCGTCGTTTAGGGAGTGGGTTTTTTGGCGGAGAAGGGTTCATCTTGCAGCACTTGTCGGGTGATGGTAAAGCATTTGTTCATGCCGGTGGTACCGTGATAGAAAAACAACTTAATGGAGAAACGTTACGCTTAGATACCGGATGTTTGGTGGCATTTAGTGATGGTATTGATTACAGTATTGAGATGACATCAGGCTTAAAAAGTATGTTTTTTGGTGGTGAAGGGTTATTTCTTGCCACTTTGTCTGGTCACGGAAAAGTATGGATTCAAAGTTTACCTTTTTCACGGCTTGCTGATCGTATTATTTCACATGCACCTAACCTTGGCGGTTCAAGCCAAGGCGAGTAGTAAATGTGGAAGTAGGCGACAAGCTTTACTCTATGAGTAACAGCTTGTCGAAAACATCTGCGGTTATGTAACCTAAATTTTTACTTCCGTTCACGGGGGTAATATCTGTAGAGCCGATAAAGTGTTCTCGTTGTTCACTACCGTCATTATCACAGTATGCAAGCATAAAGCCGATTACCTTACCTTCAGTTAATTCAACGCTTGGATAGTTGTGCTGTTCTTCCATGGTGAATTTATCGTCATAGATTGATATAGCCAACTCCCAGATTACGTTATGAGGCTTTTTTTTACTACGTTTCCAGCGGCTTTTTATATGATCGTTTAAAGTAACAAAAGATGGTTGGCCATTGGGTAATTTACTCGCGATGTCGACAACTTGATTGTCTAATGCAATATGGTAAGCGAAGGCATTAAAGGAGTATTGATGGTTACCGCCTGATGCATCTTCATCTATGAATACTTCTAGGCAATCGTCATCCCAATAAAAATAAAGTGGATCAGCATGTTGGTCAAATAATACATCATCAGTAATTTCAGCAAGAATAAACAAAGTGCTGTTATTCCATAGTAATTTAAAACGTCCTTGAAAGTCAGTCTTATTCGGCATTTCTCCTAACAGCAAATGATTCATGCCTTGCCATGATGCGGTCGACCATATTTCTGTATCTATTTCTCCATCTATTTTGGGTGTTAACATTGTTTTATGTACTTTTATTGTCTGTGCATATGCATTGTTATTAATAAGCAAAGTGGTGATGCATAATGCTAAGTAAAGTAGTATATGGTGTTTCATATTAAGGTTTCTGCTGTTGAACAATACTGGAGATTTGTTGTTGGCTTGTTTGTTTCATCGTTAGTAATATTGTCTTTTCTGCTTCACTATTAGAGAGCGGCTCGAATTGATTCAGTTGATCGGTAAGCAAGCTAGGTGAAAAAAAATGTGTTTTTCTATTTTTCAGGCGCATCCTTAGTATTGAAGGTTCGGGCTCAATAAGTACGTAAGTTACTTGCATTGCCAATTTACTAAGTGTTTTACGATGATGGTGTTTTAAACCAGAGAAAGCTAATACAATGCTCTTGTTGTTAAACTCAAATGAAGAGAAGTAATGTTTCATGCGTTCAATCCATGCTTGGCGCATTACTGGGTTAATGGGGACTCCTCTTTTCATGAATGAAATTGCTTCTTGTGAGTGAAAGTCATCTGCATCGAAATAATCAAAGCGGAGGTGTTTAGCCAAAGCATCTGCTAACGTTGACTTGCCCGTGCCACTGACGCCCATAATTAATATCAGTTTTGCAATCATGCCTTTCCCCTAGGTATTGGCATTGAAACCCGTATGTTATAGGTTTTCCCTCGGGTGATAGCACGTATGGTATTGTCTTCTATACGTTGTTTATTAAGATAGCTGGTTATCTTACTGACCTTATTACTTTGTTGATATTGAATATTAAAATCGGCGCCTAAGACTGAATATGAAATCGTTAAATTAGACCATGAACTAGGTAGTTTTGGTGTTAAGTGTAAGTTTCCTGCTTGTATATTAATGCCACAAAGTTCTTCAATAATGCAGCGATACACCCAAGTGACAGTACCCGTATTAAATAACTGACTAGATTTTCCAGTCATTTGAGGCATTTGAAAATAAGCACCACGATAATAATTGGGAATAAAATTAGGCATCTGTTCGCGTTTACCAGCATCTTCCTTCGAAGGAAGCATTGCTTTAATCACATCAAACGCTAATGACCCTTCGTTTTCTTGATACAAACTGTAAGCGAAAAAAGCGGAAGCATGATTATATATCGAACCATTTTCAGCAGTACCTGGAAATTTTTGAGTGACTCGACCAATATCTTCATGCATGTGTGTATATGCAGGTGATAGCATCATGACACCATAAGGTGTTAACAACTTTTCTTTGATGCTTCGTAACATACGTTGTTTTTGATTTTCATCTGCTGCATTACAAAGTAGTGCCCATGCCTGCGGATTTAAGAAAATCTCCCCTTCAGGATCAGATGAAATTCCAAATGTTCGCTTATTATCTGTGATCCCACGTGCGTACCAGTTCTCATGCCAAAAATATTGGTTTATCGCGCGATTAAGCACTGTTATTTCTTGTTCATATGAAGCGATATAGTCTGAATTTACATGGTATAAACGGCATATTTTGTTCCATATCGCTAATGAGTAACTTGTCGCCATAGTAAGCCATGCAGATACCCCTTTTCCTTTATGACCAACCATATTCATTGGATCACACCAATCGCCTTGTTCAATCAAGCTTAGTCCTTGTTCATTCCGTGCTGCGAGTAAAAAATCAAACGCTAAGTTAATATGTTCAATTAAGGTGGCTGTTCTCTCTGAATCTTTAAAGCGTAAAGACTGATGAAGAATTGTCTTGTCGTTAGTTGTATTTAGATAGCTTTCAAGGCAAATGGTAAGCCATATACAGTGGTCGCTATGCGGCACTAAATTTATATATTTAAGCGTCGCGTTATCTGAAAGCAATATGCCGTCAGGCATAGCTCCAGAGCTTAACTGTTGTGAAACGGCAGTGATTATCGCTTGTCGGCAAAGGTCGGGAACTAAATAGGTAACGCCCATGGCATCTTGTAAGTAGTTTCGCGTTTGCGGATCGGTTGTTAGTCTATTGACATCACCATGATAAAATACCTGTCTAGGTAACCAATGATTCACAAACTCATCGAAATCGGGCTCAGGGCTATTTAATAGTAGCCTGTTATTCATCTTGGAAAAGTATTGCTGGTATGCAGATGCTGCTTGTTCAAAATCATCATCTTCGATTAAATATTTATTTTTTAGTGTGATGATTTCTTGCTCATTGTTTGCTGGCCCGAAAATAAACGCATGGTTAATCTTTTCTTGAGGCGCTAGTTGGTGGCAAAATTGCATACAAGCTACAGGAGTTTCATAAAGTGCTTGTGCTTGGCTAAGATGTGAGGTTTTTAGATCATCTGGCGCATGTAGCCCACCTTCACCTTCTACACTTTTTTGATTTGCATTCCAACTTTGACAAGGGTGTTTACTGATAAAGAATGTCCAATCTTTTAAATGTTGATTTCGATAATAATCAGCCACTTGTTGATATGGCGTGATTGAGCGGGCAATTATCCCGTTTATGCTCGAGTTATAATCTGCAGATTGATTCATCCATGACATATAACCAATGGTGAAATAAGGGTAAAGGGCGATGATTTTCTCAACTAATCCTTGATTTGTAATGTTGATTTTCCAGAGCTCGAGACTATCTTCTGTTGGCAAAGATACTTGAATTTCAATTTTCAATTGCCAATGTTCAATGTACCACGATATATTTTGCTGGCCTGCATTAAAGGTAAATTTATCTAGCGGTGATTTGACTGGTTCATAAGGCAGAGAAATTATTTCATTAGTTTCTATACATTTGAGGTAAAAAAACCGTCCTGCATGGTGGCTAAAGTAATCTTGCTCTGGTTGCATGAATGTTTTAGCTTCCATATTAGGAGCATGGGCGTATTTTGATGGTTCAGGTTGCATGAATTGTGCATTAGCAAAGCCTCTACAGTTCACATGTAGCATCATGTTTTTGTTCCATAAAAAGCTACTGGCTTTCGGCATCGATACAGGGTCGCTAATCGACAGTTGGTGATTCTGATAGTTAAATTCAAACATGCCAATGTTACTCCTGAATTTATGTTTTTCGTGTTAGTAGAGATTGTTGGATTTCTTCAACACGATGTTCTGACAGAGGGTAGCGGGTGATAATCCCTACACTAACAGCGGCGAATACCGCAGGTATCAATGTCATTAATAATACGATTCCTGTTTGTGAATCTGAATTTTGTACTTGATTAGCTACATAGCCCATTGAAGCTAAAAGCCAACCAATCATTGCGCCTGCGATAGCGCTTCCCAGCTTTTGAGAAAATGCAGCGGCTGAAAACACCATTGCTGTTGCCCGTCTACCGTGTTTCCACTCACCAAAGTCAGCAGAGTCTGCGTACATTGAAAACACTAATGGTGATTTTGGTCCTAAACAGAAACCAATAGCGATTTGTAGTGCGAAAATTAAGGCGACTTGGTCACTAGGCACAAAATAAAATGCGATAGATAGCACGGTAATGACACTCATAAGTAACATTAAAAGTGTTTTTTTATCCAAAAACTTGATCATGAAAGGAGTCGCGGCTGCACCGACAGCTAACGAAAGCATGTAACAAAGTGAAAAGCTGCCAATGAGATCTTCTCGGTTAACGTAATACTTGAGGTAAAAGGTGCCAGTGCTTCCTCTTAGCGTAATGGTCATCATTATGATTAATGCTAATGTGAATAATATCAGCCAAGGTTTGTTATGCATTAAATCTTGAATATCTTGTAATATCGTTGATTTTTGAGATATTGGCGGTGAAATTCTTTCACGTGTAGTAAAAAAGGTAATACAAAATAGAACAGCAGCAACACTTCCGTAAATCGCCATGGTGACTTGCCAGCCGAGCACTTCATTTTCGGCACCGAAATACGCGACCAGAGTAGGAGTAAAATAAGCAACAATACTGCCACCTGAAAATGCGCCTATAAAACGGAAACTTGTTAAGGTCGTTCTTTCTTGGCTATTGGCTGTTATTACACCTAATAATGCTCCATAAGGCACATTAATAAAGGTGTAGGCGAGCATCATAAAAATATAGGTAGCGTACGCCCAAATCAGTTTATCCTCACCTTGTAAATCGGGAACAGTAAATGTTAATACGCCAGCTGAAACAAGGGGTAAAATGCCCCATAGAAGGTAAGGTCTAAATTTGCCAAATGTTGTTTCGGTTCTATCTGCCAATGCTCCCATTAGAGGGTCAGAAAAAGCATCGATAACTCTTGTTACTAGCATCATAGTACCGACTGCTGCTGGATGTAAACCGAATACGTCGGTATAAAAAATAAACAAAAACACATCGAAAACGCGCCAATAAAAATTAGAAGCTACGTCTCCACAGGCATAACCTATTTTCTCTTTTAATGTAAGTAATGCCATGACTGCTCCTTGATCTATGAATCGTAAGTACGAAAGTCAGTTTTGATTAAAAATCTAGCACTTTATTACCATATGATATTTTGTAAGCGCTTACAATAGTATTTTATATTGATGAAGTAGTTAATTTTTAAGTAATATACCTGACACAATATAATATTTAATATCAGTGAGTTATTGGTTTTTTGGTAAACTTGTACCAAATATGTATTGACCAATTATTGCTCATAGCCTAACTTAATGTAAGCGCTTACAATTTTAGGTTGCATGAATTCCTTACACACGTTGGTTTTTGTTATCGGATTGTAAGCGCACAAAAATATAAAAATAAATGGGGAGATAACATGAAAGACATGAAATTTAAAAAAGGCATATTAGCGAGCTCAATCGCAATGGTGCTTGCTGGTGGTGCTGCACCATTAGCAATGGCTGAGCAAGGCGCTGATAAAGAAGTTGAAGTAATTGAAG
>NZ_MKQD01000002.1 GCF_001913705.1 Thalassotalea sp. PP2-459
CACAGTACGTGATGTTATCAAACATACCTAAAACATTTAGGTGTTGTATGGTTAAGCCTCACGGGCAATTAGTATCAGTTAGCTCAAGGCCTCACAACCCTTACACACCTGACCTATCAACGTTGTAGTCTCCAACGACCCTTTAGGGAGATTAAATCTCCAGTGAGAACTCATCTCAAAGCCTGTTTCCCGCTTAGATGCTTTCAGCGGTTATCAGTTCCGAACGTAGCTACCGGGCAATGCCATTGGCATGACAACCCGAACACCAGTGGTTCGTCCACTCCGGTCCTCTCGTACTAGGAGCAGCCCTCTTCAATTCTCAAACGCCCACGGCAGATAGGGACCGAACTGTCTCACGACGTTCTAAACCCAGCTCGCGTACCACTTTAAATGGCGAACAGCCATACCCTTGGGACCGACTTCAGCCCCAGGATGTGATGAGCCGACATCGAGGTGCCAAACACCGCCGTCGATATGAACTCTTGGGCGGTATCAGCCTGTTATCCCCGGAGTACCTTTTATCCGTTGAGCGATGGCCCTTCCATACAGAACCACCGGATCACTATGACCTGCTTTCGCACCTGCTCGACGTGTCTGTCTCGCAGTTAAGCTGGCTTATGCCATTGCACTAACCGTACGATGTCCGACCGTACTTAGCCAACCTTCGTGCTCCTCCGTTACTCTTTGGGAGGAGACCGCCCCAGTCAAACTACCCACCAGACAGTGTCCCCAAGCCCGGTAAGGGCCCTAGGTTAGAACATCACGCATACAAGGGTGGTATTTCAAGGTTGGCTCCACACACACTGGCGTGCATGCTTCAAAGCCTCCCACCTATCCTACACATGTAGGAGCAATGTTCACTGTCAAGCTATAGTAAAGGTTCACGGGGTCTTTCCGTCTAGCCGCGGGTATACGGCATCTTAACCGCAAATTCAATTTCACTGAGTCTCGGGTGGAGACAGTGTGGCCATGATTACGCCATTCGTGCAGGTCGGAACTTACCCGACAAGGAATTTCGCTACCTTAGGACCGTTATAGTTACGGCCGCCGTTTACCGGGGCTTCGATCATGAGCTTCGCAGAGCTAACCCAATCAATTAACCTTCCGGCACCGGGCAGGCGTCACACCGTATACGTCATCTTTCGATTTTGCACAGTGCTGTGTTTTTAATAAACAGTTCCAGCCACCTGGTTACTTCGACTGTCAACAGCTTAAAGAGCAAGTCTCATCACCGTCGACAGCGTACCTTCTCCCGAAGTTACGGTACTATTTTGCCTAGTTCCTTCACCCGAGTTCTCTCAAGCGCCTTAGTATTCTCTACCTAACCACCTGTGTCGGTTTGGGGTACGGTTCCTATATATCTGATGCTTAGAAGCTTTTCCTGGAAGTATGGCATCAACAGCTTCTACTCCGTAGAGTATCGTCTCGTGTCTCAG
>NZ_MKQD01000003.1 GCF_001913705.1 Thalassotalea sp. PP2-459
CGTCCCGCCGCCAATGGCGGTAACGGCGGCTAGCACTACAACCCCAAATGGATCAAGTTGATACCGCCCTGCCATAAGGGCGCCTGACAGTGCAAAAACCACAATGCCAAATAAATCTAACCAATAAAGCAAAAATCTTACCTCTGCGTATTTTCTGTCACCACAGGTAGCTCATCAGCTTGCCAGCCGTTGAAATCACCAGATAAATGTCGTAATTGAGAAAAGCCGTGTTTTGTTAATATTTCCTCAGCAATTTGTGCTCGTCTTCCTGAGCGGCAATGCACCACTACCATTGAATCTTGATGTATGCTTAATTCATTCAACCGTTGTTCGATTTCATTATGAGGAATGTTAATCGCATTGGCGATATGCCCGGTGTTAAATTCTTGTGCAGATCTCACATCTAAAATAATCACAGGAGCAGCTTTCGGGGCATTTGTAATTGATATTAACTGTTGAGCTGAGATGGTTTTGGTTTCATTAGCTTGTACAAAACTTGTTAGTAACAATACGAACAAAAATACAGATAATTGGTTAAATGTTTTCATCAGAGCGCCTTATGTAGCAAAAGAAATGAACATAGATAATACTAGCATACTGAAAATAATCCCGATGTTTAAGGCTTTTACTAACTGCAGCTGTTTAATCGTGTTTGAAAGCTCTGTAGTGGAAGGTTGAGAACCTGACTGATTAAAGCTAACGCGTCTTAACTTGTGTCCTTGATAAAGTGCAACGCCCCCTAATTGGACATTATTAATTTTAGCGGCGGTAGCTAGTAAGTAATCGCTCGTTAACCTTGATATATGTGAGCTGATAGACTGTGCGCTAGTACGGTTCGTTTTACTAAACATTAAGAAGCTTAATTCTATAGAAAGTATTAACGCCGGTAGCCATTGTAATAGCGATATAATTTTTCCAACAAATTTACCAAAATATTGATATTTTTCAATTTTTGTATTCCAGCTGTAATGTATTTCTAACAGAATGCGATAACAAATGGCGGCAATGGGACCAATAAGCAAATAAAGCAAAATGACTAAAAACTGACGTTGTAGGTAATTGAGCCAAAGCATTTCAATACAGGCTTTACATAACCCCATACTAGATAATGTTGAGGTATCTCTTAGTACCCATGGTTGTAAATGCGCTTTTGCTGAACTGTTTTCTTGTTTGTTTATTGACGTGATCAGTTGGCTAGCCATTCGTTGTGCGCCAGCTCCTGATAAAGCAAAAAAAAGTAATAAGCTGTGCCAAAGTATCGGCACTTCAACAAAATCTTCAAATAACCATATAATTATGATTATAGGTATTACCGTGATCAGTGTAGCGGCTGCACCAGCAATTTTTTGCTGTTGTGTACCATTATGTTGATTGTTTACTTTGTCTGATAGGCGTTGACAGTAAAAACGAAAGAAATGCGTGGTGTCTTTCGTTTGTACAATAGCAATAACAGACCTCAATAAAAGGACAACTAATACGATGATGAGTTGCAAAATGAAAGGGGTAAGTTGGTTGATAAAGTCTGTCATGTGGTTTGCTTAGTTCAAGGTAATGCCTTGTAAATTTTCAATCATGTTCATCACCAGCTGAGAAGAATTAACTGATGCAGTTTCAAGGTATGCTTCAAATGAAGTAGGGGATTCTTTACCAGCAATATCTGACATTGAGCGAATGACTACAAAAGGGGTTGATAGCTGATAGCAGGTTTGTGCAATTGCGGCGCCTTCCATTTCTACTGCTGCCATCGTGGGAAAATTTGCCCGCGCTTTTGCTATATCGTCATCTTTGGTCATAAAGGTATCACCTGTTGTGATCAAGCCGACAAGTGTTTGAATGCCCGGTAATGATGAAATACTAGCTTTTGCTGCTTCGACTAAACGCGGGTGAGGAAGGTAAGCGGCGGGATTCGCTGGTAACTGGCCAATTTCATAGCCAAATGCTGTTACATCAACATCGTGATAACGCACTTCACTGCTAATAACAATATCCCCCACTTTTAAAGACTGTTCGAAACCACCAGCAGAACCTGTATTGACAACATACTTAGGAGAGAATTCTTTGATGAGAAATGCTGTTGCAAGTGCTGCCGCGACCTTACCAATACCCGATTGTACTATTACAACGTCGGTGTTATTTAACCTACCATGGTAAAATGAGTAGCCTGCGATGTTTGTTGTTTTTGCGTCAATTAATTTTGCTTTTAAAATCGCAACTTCTGGTTCCATTGCGCCGATAATACCTACGGTCATTTTATTGCCTTAGTGAAAATATTGATGGCGAAAGTATACGTTAACAATTATGGTTTTTACAGCGATGAAAAAGCGGAAATTATTCCGCTTTTTGTTATTAAGGTTACTACGTTTGTACGTTTAGGCTAGATCAGAATATGTTAATGGGGCAGTGCACCCATACTAGGTGCTGGTAATTTTCCGTTGTTTAATTGATTAGCAGCAAGTGCTGCTGTTGGTGTGATCACACCTGTTGAAGATGATGCAGGTTTGGTTCGAGCTTTAACCATTGGAGCAGGGATCACTCTGCCTTTCATTTTAGGCTCCATGACTTTATTGGCAAACAAACGCGTTTGTAAACAATGTTTTAATTCTTCAACAGAATAGGTTGCTTTCACTTTAATACGTAAATGTGGAATTGATGCTGCTTCAAGCGCGCCACTTACAAACCAATCTTTTTTTACTTTATAACCTTTACCTTGCGTATCGACGAGATCGATGGTGCCAAGTAGCTTCATGCTTTGACGATCACAAATGGCAAAGTCTAAATATTTGTTATCGGCCTTATTACGTGCAGTTTGACTTGCTCGTTGTGAAACCCCGCCTCTTACCGTAACAATATCAGAAAGCTTTACTCGGTTGATAACACGATATTCACCACCAACAGCTTGTTCTAATAAACGATGAAAATTCTTTTCCGCTGAAGTAAATACAGTGGCTTTTCTATCAAAAGGAAATGGGAAACTAGTATCATTTAAACGATTTGCTAATAAAGCAACAATAATGATCAAACTGATCATCGCAAATAAAATGAGTTCCATAATGCGCTCCAAATTTACAAAATATTGACGGTTTTGTTAAAACAGTTTTCTTGTAACAGATAAAGCATTTTTTGTGCCATAAACATGCGAACAATACATTTATCTTAAGCTGCATAATTTTCGTGGATTGTGAGGTGCTCTAATGGTCTGCTTCCGGACAAAATAGCTCATAAAGCACAGATAAAAGCTGGATAACTTCTGGGCTTTTTACTAAGTAATAAATAGTTTGTGCATCTCGTCGAGTTTCAACTATTTGTTCTTTTCGTAATACGGCTAAATGTTGAGATAGTGCTGATTGGCTTAATGGAATATGTTGGTTCAATTCACTTACCGACATTTCATTATTCATTAACGTACATAGGATCATCAATCTATTTTCATTGGCCATTACTTTTAATAAATCTGCTGTTTGTTTGGCTGCATTTATTAGCGCGCTAGGGTCTTGCAATGAATTTCTCCATGATGAGTAACGTTACTATTTATAGCAATAAATAGTAATTTAGACAATGCTAAATTAGCATTGACTAATATAACTAAGGTGAATAAACTAGCGCTAGTAGTTATTAAGGAGTGTGCTGATGAAGCCAGTGGTTATGTCTTTTTTCCACGATGAAACTTGTACGTTCACCTATGTTGTGTTCGATGCTGAACAACGAAGTGGGGTTGTTATTGATCCAGTACTCGATTTTGATCAAGCTTCAGGTAAGGTCAGTTATGAAAGTGCAAACCAGGTGCTCGAATATGTTAACGAGCAACAATTAACGATAGAGTGGATCCTTGAAACACATGCACATGCTGATCATTTAACGGCAGCGCAATATCTTAAACATAAGACCAATGCCCAGGTTGCGATAGGCAAAGGTATTGCTACTGTGCAAAAAACGTTCAAAGAGATTTATAACCTAAGCGAAGCGTTCCCTGTTGAAGGTGAACAATTCGATCGGTGCTTTTCCGATGGCGATAGTTTCTCTATTGGTTCATTGACTGTTGATGTTATCGCAACGCCTGGGCATACCAATGACAGTGTAACGTACTTAATTGGTGATGCGGCTTTCATTGGTGACACCATGTTTCACCCTAGCCTCGGCACTGCAAGGTGTGATTTTCCTGGAGGTGATGCGGCGATGTTATTTAATTCAATTCAGCGACTTTTCGCATTGCCGCCGAATACACGTATTTTTTTATGTCACGATTACCCAGAAGGGGATAGATCGCCAACATGCCAAGTAACGCTTGTTGAGCAAAAGACTGAAAATATTCATGTAAAAGAAGGTAACAGCAAACAAGATTTTATTGCGTTTAGAACTGCTCGTGACAACTCATTAGCGGTACCTAGACTATTACTTCCCGCCATTCAAGTGAATATTGCTGCTGGACACTTTCCAAAACCTGAAGGCAACCAACAAATTTATTTAAAATCGCCGGTGACCTTTCCGCAAATAGGAGATAAATAATGGAATCATTAATCAGTTATTTACCCGCATTTTTAGGCGGTATGTTAATAGGCTTATCAGCCTTACTGTTGTTTATAGGCTTAGGCAGAATCGCAGGGATAAGCGGTATTGTTGGAAAGATTTTACAACAATCAGAATCTGATAATCAGGCTAATGACAAGCTGTGGCGCGTATTATTCATTTTAGGGTTGATAATAGGCGCTGCGATTTATCATTTCTTTGATCCTTTTACATTGCCGTTTCGTCAACCACCATCTGCTTGGTTTATGATTATTGCCGGGTTATTGGTTGGTATTGGCACATACATAGGAAGCGGGTGTACGAGTGGTCATGGCGTGTGTGGAATCGGACGTTTTTCAATTCGATCTATGAGTGCCACGATTATTTTTATGCTGACTGCTGGCATAACCGTCTTTGTTATTAAGCATGTGTTTGCGTAGGAGAAGCGTATGAAGAATGTAATCGCCATTATTTCTGGGATTTTGTTTGGCTTAGGTTTAGCGATGTCTGAAATGATTAACCCTACAGTGGTTATCGCATTTCTAGATGTTGCAGGAGATTGGAACCCGGCACTTATGTTTGTCATGTTCGGCGCGTTATTGGTGACGACTGTCGGTTTTACACTTTCTTTAAAAAAACAGTCACCTCTTTGTGCGAGTCAATTTTATTTACCTACTAACTCTGCGATAGATAAACCTTTGATTATAGGTGCGAGTTTATTTGGTGTCGGCTGGGGAATGGCAGGATATTGCCCTGGACCAGCAATAGCAGGACTGGCGTATGGCCAACAAGAAACCATTTATTTTGTGATAGCAATGCTGGTTGGACTAAAAAGCGCTCAACTATTCAGTGCTAAAGGGTAGTAGGTATTTAACATGGAACTTAAAAGCATTGTTTCTAAGCTTGCGATGATTAACGTAATGTTGCCACAAGAAAATTTATTGGTAGGTGGCCAACCTACCTCAGCAGATTTGTTATTCCTACAAAAAATGGGGATCAGACAAGTTATCAATTTACGTCCAAAAACTGAGCCGCTAGGGTATGATGAGCAAGCGATTTGTCAGCAGTTACAACTGTTTTATCATGTTATACCGGTGACAGACATCACCACATTAACACGAGATAATGCTAAGCAATTATATCAATTACTAGTTGTGAATGAACCTACGTTAGTGCATTGTGCAAGTGGTAATAGAGTAGGGGCACTTATTGCTCTTATGGCATTTTGGTTACAACATTGTAGTGCAGAAGATGCGTATTTTTTAGGGTTACAATCAGGGCTTACAAAGCTTGCTCCTGAGGTGAAAAAGTTACTAGGGTTATCTTCTTGTTAATCTGTCTTCTTATGGGTTTTTTCTAATAATTGATAGGTTTTCTGTTCTAAAATATTCACATTTACAGGTTTAGTAATATAATCATTCATACCTGCAGCTTGACATTTTTCTTGCTCACCTTTCATCGCATTAGCGGTCATCGCCATAATAGGTATTGTTTGATATCGTTTCCCTGCGTTACCTTGTCGTATCAGAGTCGTGGTGTCGTAACCATTAAGAATTGGCATGTTACAGTCCATATAGATGATGGAAAACTGAGATTCATCGTTGGAATTCTGTAATTGTTCAATGGCATCTTCACCATGTATAGCCGTACTTACGGTTAAGCCCATACCCTCTAACATATGTTGTGCGACTTTTCGATTAATTCTATTATCATCAACAACAAGCACATGCACAGGTGAAGATATTAATTGTTGCTGATTTAATAATTGCTCTTTGTCATATTTTCGGCGAGTGTCATTAATTTTTTGCTCTTCACGGTTGCGCTCATGTAATACTGATTCTAAAAAGTCAGCGCGTAATACGGGCGATTCAATAACAGTTGCTTGAGAGCTTATTTTTGAAAGATCATAACGTCCGTTATCAATGATTAACCATCGCGTCAGTGTGTTATCTTTTAATGCTTTCTTAATATCGGCTATGTTGTTGTCTGCTTTTAAAAATGAGGTGTCGGTCACTAAGTAATCGATAGTATTTTCTAATAAAAGTTGAGTTATATTACTCGTGATAGGTATTAAAGAGCCGCCACTGAAGTTTATTAATCGTTCAATAATTGAGCATTCAATTGGATCTTCAATGCAAACACAAAAGTACTTACCTTGTAAACGTGTTTTCACTTGTGCATCGAATGACACACACTCTTCAAGCATGATTGTGACCGTAAAGGTACTGCCTTTTCCTAACTGAGAGCTAACGTGGATATCGCCGCCCATTAGATTGGCTATTTGTTTACAGATTGACAGCCCTAAACCTGTACCACCATATTCTTCGGTAATAGTTCTATTGGCTTGAGAAAATTCTTGGAATAAGTGTGTTAATTCATCTTCGGAAATACCAATGCCTGTATCTTCAACCGTGAGATTTAATATCACGGTAGATTCTGTGGTTATGGATTCCGCGGTTATTTTTATATAACCTTCTTTGGTGAATTTTGCTGCGTTACTGACAAGGTTTGAAATGATTTGTTTTAAACGAAATGCATCAAACTTCGCTGATGCGATGGTTAAGTGGCTAGTATCTATATAAAAAGTTAACCCTTTCTCTTTAATGACGATACTCAGGGTAGAAACTAACGACTCAATTACGTCGTGAATTTGATGATGTTGATAATTTAATTCAAGTTTACCTGCTTCGATTTTAGAGATATCTAATATATCATTGACTAATGAACTTAATGTTTCAATGCCATTTTCAGCCATTGAAATATAATCATTTTCATCTTGAGAATGAATGTCACGTTTTAATAATTGGATTGCACCAGTAATTCCGTTTAATGGAGTGCGCATTTCGTGGCTAATTGTTGAAATGAATCGGCTTTTAATGTCACTCAACTCTACTGCTTTATCACGGGCAATTTCTAGCTCGCTTGTTCGTAGTTCAACTTCTTTTTCAAGGTTGAATTTTTGTTGTTCTATTAAATTATATGCCTCATTTTCCGCGGTCACATCAGATATTAGTAATGCTAGTTTTGGGGTTTTCTTTTTTACTGTATCGCGAAATAGGGGAATTGCTTTGCAATTTAAATACAAGGTGGTATTACCTTGAGTTGCTTTAAGTGTTTGGTGATTTATTGGGGTGCTAGCGGAAAAGTGAGTAAATATTGATGTAATATCTAACGTTAAATGTTCTTTTAGTACACTAGAAATTGCTTTACCTACCAGTTCATTAACCGACGCCCTCATTAGGTTTGATGCTGCTGTGTTGCAACTAATGATGCTATGTTGCTTGTTGAGCACAAAAACCGCTTCATTGGTTGAGTCAATAATTCTTTGCCCTGACTCAAATTGCTTTGCCAGTCGACTGGCTTTATTCGATAGATTATAAAAATATACTAATATTGATAACGCAATGATCACGACAATGAATAAAACAATTATACTTGAGGTAAGCGCTTGCGTTTTTTGTGCATTGATATATTTCTGAGGCAGCATTAAAGCAACTTGTAACGTATTTCCTTTGCCATCAACGGGTAGTTGAAGTTGTTTTAGTATGCCTCTAAATTGCTCTTTGCTTGTTGAAGAACTTATAGATAATGCGTCAGCTTCCTCGTTTTCGAAGATATAATCTTGGTTTAATCGATGTTCAGGGGATAAATCACGCGAATATTTTAATGTACCATCTTCGTGACAAAGGTAGTATCCTTCATCATCCATCACCATTAATTGCTGATGATCAGTGATCAAACCACGTACACTATTAAAAATTTTAGTCACATCAACATTGGCAACAAGCACGCCATATAAGGTTCCTTCATCTTGGTATATTGGAATTGACAATCTAAGCGTTGGAACATGTGGAATTTCAATGGTGTTATTCTCTTTATTTAAAGAAATGCGTGAAAATAACATGTTTTTAGTCGGTGAATTCACCGCCTCTGTAAAGTAATCATGATGGGCTTTGTTTTGAAGCACGTTAGCAGGAACGCTACTTATATTACCTTTCTGGCGGATAACTTTTAAAAATTCATCGCCGTTATTTAAAATAATGCGTAGTTGAAAATACTCATCATAATTTTTTAAAAATCCAATAAATATCTGCTCTAATCGTTTACGCCATAATTCTGTCGTAGAGCCATCTAAAACATCAATGTCATTATTCTTATTAGCTCTAGCTAAGCCTCGTACGGGGGGAGTAAAATGTAAAAACGACACCTCATTGCTTAAAGATGAGAACTCTGAATTAAGTTCTTCCATGATGTTTTCATGAACTTGATTTATTTCATTTATACTACGCGCTTCAATGCTGGCTGTATTGTTATAGATAAAGCCACTAGCAACAATGATTACACACAGTAGTAAACTCGCACCGAGATAAAATTTCCACTTTTTGTTCATGAACTTTGAACCATCGTCCCCTCAATTTACTCGCTTTACATTGATTGTTAAATTTTTGTTATAACCAAGTATCACTTAGTATAGACATGTTCTTCATTTATAGCCTATTTTTATTCATATGCATGACGTAAATTTAGTGTACAACGCCAAAAAATCAAGCACAGTAGCATCAGCCGAAGCTTATTGAATAATAGATACCCCGTGATCTTTCTTTATCTTGGGTAGTGACTTTTTAATGTTGAATAAAGTTGTTGCTGAAAATTTTCGGCTCCAGCATCTAGTGCACTTACAACACGTGCTAACACTTCGTTGTCTTCTTCGCCGTGCCATATTTTTATATAAGTTCCATCTTTATAGCCATGATCTTGACGGAAAAAGTTTAAGGTGTTTTTTCCAACGTATTGACGAAATAATTCGTTTAGATCCATTGACATTAAACGCATACAATCAGCAAAGGCTGTGGCATCAAATGCTTTATGAGTAACCGCTGCCGACGCTAGGTTTTCTAAAGCAATTTTAAAATCTTGCTCGTCGGTAGGCTGTGCAAGTTGCTTTACTAATTCATCGGTTATTTGTTCAACAGGTGAACCTGTCATTAAACGTAAACTTAAACCAAAATGAAAAATATCAACGAGTTCAAGCTGTACTTGTGCAACGTCTATTTCTTGATGTTTCCACCATTTCCAACCATGATGATCCAACATTTCAGCACATTCTACCCAGATTGCTCTATACCATTCGTAGCCATTAGCACGCCATGTTTCACTGACTCGGGTGTTCATTGCGTCTTGTAATGTTAGCATTTGTTGAATTTGAGAGTGAGCAATACTGTGTTTTGTCATGTTTTTTCCAATTAATCAGACGTCATTACGTATAGTTTGCCGTAGAGGTTTCGTTGGCACAAGTAAAGAATGCTTACTGGGCGCTAAACAGTTTTTTCTTGGCGATAACACGGTAGTCTTTCGGAGTAGTAGCCATGTTCTTTTTAAATAAGCGGGTAAAATGGCTTTGGTCTTGATAGCCAACATGAAAAGCGACCTCTTGTATCGATAAGTTAGTCGAAGTTAATAACTCTTTTGCTGCTTCTAATTTTAACTGTTGCCAATATTTATAAGCACTTATTCCGTTTGCTTGTTTAAACCTTCGTGTAAGCGATCTTACACTTATATCAAACTGTTCTGCGATCGATTCAAGAGAAGTTTCAGCACTTAAGTTTGTTTGCATCCAAAATTGTATTTGACTGATAAGTTCATCACTATGACGATCGGCTGCCCCCTCTAAATAACGTTGCTCTTCATATGGCTTTCTAATTTCGTGAGAAAAGTTGCGTTCCACTGTTTGCGCTGCAACTTTGCCATAAATTTGCGCAATGATATGTACAATAATATCTGCGAGGGCATTTAAGCTGGCTGCACAGTAGATACGATCAGATTGAGTAATAAAAAAATCAGGTTTAAGGTCAACTTGTGGATAATCTCGTTTAAATTGGTCTACGTAGTGCCAATGTGTGGTGGCTGGCCTTGAATGTAAAATACCTGCCTCTGCCATAAAACATACGCCTGTTCCACCGCCAATAACGGTACTTCCTTGATGCCAAATTTTATCTAACCAATTAATCAGTTTAGGTAGGCGTTTAAGTAACGGCCTTGGATTTCGCCATAAACTTGGAATGAAAGCAAAGTCAGGTTGAGTCGCTTTGGCTACTTCAACGTCAGGCAATAATCTAATGAGTGCTCGAGTGGTGACAGGTTTTAAATGTTCGGCGACCATTTCAATGATTAATTTCGGCGCATTTTTATTTTGTTGTAACCCCGCGGCTTCACCAGCACGCAGCATTTCAACGGGTAAGCTTACACTTGTTGCCAACATATGATCGTACAAGATCAAGGCAACTTGTACTTTTTTACGTTTTAATGACGAGTTTTGTTTCATTTGGCTATATTGACATAAATTTTGGCCGAATATAACAATTAAAACAATTCGATTCTAAATACACTTAATACATTAATCGTATTATCTGTATTTAGAAGAGGCATGACATGACAGCATTACCGGTAATTGTTGGTATGGGCGGCATAAACGCCGCTGGCCGTACTTCGTTTCATCAGGGCTTTCGACGTATTATTTTAGATAAATTATCGGAAGAAGCACGGCAAGAAACGTTTGTTGGCTTGGCAACATTAATGAACTTAGTGTCATTTAAAGATGGCCTTTATGTTGATCATTTAGGTGAGGCCATAGCTAGTAATAGTATTGAGGCCCGTTATGGTGAGAAAATTTTAGCAGGTACTTTGATCCGTAAAATCGAATCAAATCATTTTGATCCTGATGCAACACCATGGCAGCAAAAAATTGCTTTACAGGCCGAAAGTAATGGTTTGGTTTTTACCGCTAAAAAACGTGATTTGCCTAGACCATTACCAAGTACATGGCAAGTGAGTGAACTTGACGAAAAAAACGTAAAAGTATTCATTGAGGGCACGCTTGAAGTAAAGCACGACTCAACGCGCGATAACCCAATAAAGGCTGCAGGTCAATTTCCTACCGGTTTTAATCCTGCCGTATTATATAATAGCCGCTATCAACCCAGAGGGCTACAAGCGACGATATTTGGTGCAGCTGATGCTATTCATTCAACGGGTTATAGTTGGCCTGAGTTAGCAAAACACGTAAGCCCAGATGAAATCGGAACATATTCTGCTTCTGTTTTTGGCCAAATGCAGGCCGAAGGTTTAGGCGGTATGACACAAAACCGATTGAAAGGCGAAAGGGTGTCAACTAAAAACCTTGCACTTGGTTTAAATACGATGTCTACCGACTTTATCAATGCGTATGTTACAGGAAGCGTGGGTACGACGTTTACTTCTACTGGTGCTTGTGCCACATTTTTGTATAACTTGAAAGCAGCGGTCAATGACATTCAATCGGGTCGTATTCGGTTAGCTATTGTGGGTAGTAATGACTGTGCGCTGACGCCTGAAGTTATTGAAGGTTTCGGTAACATGAGTGCACTTGCCAACGAAGAAGGCTTGAAAAAGCTTGATGGTATTATTGAAGGTGAAGCAAACCATCGTAGAACCAGCAGACCTTTTGGTGAGAACTGTGGCTTTACCATTGGTGAAGCTGCGCAATTTCTTGTTCTTATGGATGATAAATTAGCGTTAGAACTTGGCACTAAAGTTTTAGGCTCAGTTGCAGACGTTTATACAAACGCTGATGGTATTAAAAAGTCGATCACAGCACCAGGCCCTGGTAATTATATTACTATGGCGAAATCTGTCGCGTTGGCAACAAGCATCGTAGGTGAAGAAGCGGTTCAACAACGAAGCTTTATTTTAGCGCATGGATCAAGCACTCCGCAAAATAGGGTGACTGAATCACTTATTTATCATCGTATTGCTGAATCATTTAATATTAACCAGTGGCCGGTAGCAGCACCCAAAGCGTATTTAGGCCATACTATTGGCCCAGCAAGTGGCGACCAAGTAGCTTGGGCGTTAGGTGTGTTTGAATATAATATTATGCCAGGCATTACGACTATCGATTCGGTGGCGGATGATGTGCATGATGAAAGATTAAACATATCGACTGAGCATTGGCAGTGTGATGACATGGATGTAGCGTTTATTAACTCTAAGGGGTTTGGCGGTAACAATGCAACGGCAACACTACTCTCTCCTAAAGTGACTCTGTCTATGATGGAAAAGCGCTATGGTAGTGAAGCGCTAACAACTTATTATGATAAACTTGTTCGTGTTGAGCAGGCGCGTGAGCAATACCAAGCGAAAGCAGATAAAGGTCAGTTTGAATTGATTTATAAATTCGGTGACGGTGTACTATCCGACGATGATATTAGTATTTCACAAGGTGAAATTGCAATGTCGGGTATAGCTCAGACAATTTCATTGCCAAAAGCTAACCCATTTAGTGACATGGTGTAATAACCCGTCAATAAAACTTTCTAGTATTAAGGTCAGTGAAATACTGGCCTTTTTTCTGTATTAAGTTTGGGGTTAAGAAGCGGCGTCATCGTTTTCTATTTCTTCACTGGTATCTGTTGGTAACGTTTCTAGCGTATACCGCCCATGCACTATCGCTCTTTCTGATTCGGGTGCTATCTCACCTAAGGGCAACATAGCAGGCCCAGTTGGTTCGGCTAATATATAAGTTGTCCCTTGTTCTGTGAGGGTTTTATCATTGCCTTGTGGAGTGTCATCAATACCTATTAAGGCATGATTATCAATAAAAATGAGTACCATTTTCACTCTAGGCATTAACATACGGAGCATAGCTGCTACGAGCGTTACTTTACTGTCACAGTCTCCTTGATTTTCATAAAGCAGTTTTAGCGGTGGATTAAAACCAGCACCTGAAGAGGTGATACGCGATTCTAGCGTGGCATAAGGAATGCTTTGTACAAAACCAATGACAAAATTAGTCACCCGTCTTATATTTTTGATTGATGACTTAGCCATAATTGTTGGCTTTAAAGGCTTGAAATCTACTACTGATTCCTGCGCAATTCTGCTGTGATCGGGTTTTATCGCAAGTATATTGTCTGGCGTATAAAACTCTTGGTAATAGGTTTTCTGTAGATATTCAGCAAAAAAGCTTTTTTGTAAGGTAGCAATTTTCTGTTCTGCTGCTTTTATTGTTGACGCGCTTTGACCTTTTATTTCTGCAGTTACGTTACTACCTTGCCGATTAAAGCGAATATAAACATCTGAAATTGGCTGTTTTCTAAGGTGTTTTCGTAAACTGTTGTTGACAAACTCTTGAGCACGTTCAGGTTTATAAGTGTTAAAACTTCTATACTTATCAAAAACTTGCTTTTTTTTAAACTGAAAGTTTAGCGTCTGCGAAATATTGTTATGATCAAGCCATTCAACATGAAAATTTACCTGATCTTGCTGTTGTTTTTTACTGAAATTGAGTTGTTCAGCATGACTGTATGCGCCGAACAGTAGTGAAAAATAAAGTAAAAAACCATTAACGGCTTTGGATTGTTGCATTTGTTCACTTAATTGCAATTTCATGTCTTATACTCACTTTAAGCAAGCTAAAGCAATTCGACAAGTTATTTGCGTTGCTATGCTTTACATTCTCAATAGTTTCGTTATATTCAAACGAGTGTTTGAATTAATTGTTTGAAATGAGGTTGCCGTATGGCTGAATATCACGCACCGCTAAAAGATATGAATTACTTATTATGGGATGTTTTTGCTGTTGATAAGGTTTGGTCAACATTACCCAAGCTAGCTGAGCATGTTGATAAAGAAACATCTCAAGCTATTTTATCTGAATGTGGGAAAATTGCTGAGCAAGTAATTGCACCAATTTCTCGAGAAGGAGATGAAGTAGGCGTTAGTTTTGACGGTGGCAAAGTGACAACCGCCCCAGGATATAAAGAAGCGTTTCAAACTTATGTAGAAGGAGGCTGGAGTGCGCTAGGCGGTGACGTTGAATACGGCGGTATGGGCATGCCTAAGGCAATCACTTCATTACATGAAGAAATGTTATGTTCAGCAGATATTTCCTTTTCACTATATCCCGGTTTGACTGCCGGTGCTGCACTTTCTTTGGCTAAACACGGCAGTGATGAGTTAAAAGAGCGTTATTTAACTAGGCTATATGCTGGCGATTGGACCGCATCAATGTGTTTAACCGAAGCACATGCGGGTACTGATTTAGGCATGATCAGAACGAAAGCTGAGCCTCAAAAAGACGGCAGTTATAAAATTACCGGTAATAAAATTTTCATCACGGCAGGGGAGCATGATCTTACCGATAATATCCTTCACTTAGTGTTGGCAAAATTACCTGATGCACCCGCTGGCCCTAAAGGCATATCTTTATTTGTAGTGCCTAAGTATCAAGTAAACGATGATGAAAGCTTAGGTGATTTTAACCACGTAAGTTGTGGCTCAATAGAGCATAAAATGGGAATACATGCCTCAGCTACTTGTGTTATTAATTTTGATGGTGCCACTGGCTTTTTAGTGGGTGAAGTTAATAAAGGACTTGCCTGCATGTTCACCATGATGAATTTTGAGCGTATTGGTGTTGGTATACAAGGCTTAGGAGCAAGTGTTCGATCTTATCAAAACGCATTGGAATATGCCCAAGACCGTTTACAGAGTCGTTCACTTTCTGGAGCGAAAACGCCAGATAAACCTGCTGACTCTATCATGGTTCATGGCGATGTACGTCGAATGTTACTTAACATGAAAGCGCTTAATGAAGGTTCGCGGGCTTTATCACTTTATATCGCTAATCAACTTGATATTGCAACTTACGGTGAAGGTGAAGCGCAAAAGTCAGCAGAAGCAATCGCTGCATTGATGACACCAGTTGCTAAAGCCTTTTTTACTGACATTGGATTTGATAATACGGTTGCAGGTCAACAGATATTCGGTGGTCATGGCTATATACGTGAATGGGGGCAAGAGCAACTTGTGCGGGATACACGCATTGCGCAAATTTATGAAGGAACCAACGGCATTCAAGCGATGGATTTGCTGGCGCGAAAAGTGGCAGCAAGTAAAGGTGAACTGTTAACAGGTTTATTAACCGAAATTAAACAGTTTATGGCGAATACTTCGAACAGCCAAATGGACGAATTTGTCAAACCATTAGCTGACGCTGTTGATGATTTAGAAAAAACAACTGAATTTGTTTTATCTCAAGCAAGTCATGATGCTGAAATATTGGGAACAGCAGCCAATGATTACTTACACCTTGTTGGCTATACTGCCATGGCCTTTGTATGGTGTAAGATGGCTGACGTTAGTATAAATAACGAAGCGGAAGACCCAAACTTTCATCAAAGTAAAATACATACAGCCCGATATTATTTCACTCGTTTATTACCGAGACGATTGTCGCTCATTGAAACGATTAAAGCAGGTTCATCACCAATGTTTGATATGCCCGATGACTTGTTTTAAATAGTAAATGCAGATCATCGATTTTATCTAAACCCGCTTTTATGCGGGTTTATTATTTGGAGTATACGGGAATAATGATTAGTATGTATTTTATCAGCAGAAAATCAATAAAAGGACAGCGAATGAAATTATTAGGGTCTACTACATCACCCTTTGTAAGAAGGTTACGTGTTTATTTAACTGAGAAAGAATACGAATTTGTAAACTTAGACATTTTCGCGGAACAAGATAGAGCGTTACTAACGATAAACAATCCAACGAAAAAAATACCTGCATTGATTGATGGTGAGTTATGTATCTATGATTCTCGCGTGATCTATCGCTATTTAGCTAATAAATTTTCTCAAGATGCATTGTCTTGGCAGCAGGAAAATTTATTAACTTTAATTGATTCAGTTAATGATGCGCTGGTGTCTATGTTGCTGTTAAAGCGCTCTAAAGTTGATACTCAGCAAGACGCACTGTTTTTTAACTTACAACGAGAACGAACGGAATCTGTTTTGACTGCCTTAGATAAAGCAGTTGCTGATGGTCAATTTAACAACTGGCATTATCCAGCAATCTGCCTATGGTGTTTGCTTGATTGGGTTGATTTCAGAGAATTAGCAGAATGGCGGAGTTACGACCAGCTCGTGCAATTTTTCGAACAAAATAGCACACGAGCTATATTAGCAAAAACAGATCCAAGAGTTTGAAACCTGTTATAACATCGCTCTACAGGGAAACAAACTAAAATGAATAACGAGTACTAATAAGTGCCATTTGCGTATTATTGTGTTTTATCAGCGGGCTGCTTGAAAGCGTTTCGTCTAAATTAGTGGTGCTTAGCATGCCAAGTAGCTGCCAATCTTTGGAAATTGAATAGGTTGTAACAATACCTAAGGTGTAATTTTTCGCTCTGGATGTATCATTAGCGGTGTTTAAAAATAGGTATTCTGGCGCACCAAAATAATGCCTAATTTGGTTTTCGCCTAAAGACTCTATTTGAGCGGTCAATGCGACATTTAAGTTTTCATAGGAGGCAATGTTATAAGCCCCCTGTAAAAAGATTGCCGTTGAATCAGCAGATATTGTTTGTTGATTGATAATCGTTGTTTCTGCGCTAAAGCGGCCGTGTGTATAGGCAGCATTTACACCATGTTTGGTTTCATGAAGTTGAAAGTCATGTTCAATATCGCCTGCGTTTATGTACGAATTGTTAATGTGATCAAACCAATAATTACCGGCCTGTCTTTTTTGAGCGTTCCAAGCGAGAGTTCTCGGACGAATTTGTTGATGTATTTGCTGGTTTTCAAGCGGTGGAAGTAGCCCAAGCGATTCAGCACTATGCGTTGCTAAGCCGTGTGGGATATCAAGCGCATCTCGTCCCCACTGTTGTGACAACTGTGGAGCAGTTTGCTTTTTTTTAATCGTGTCTTGACTCACGTTATTGTTAGCAAATGCAGTAACGCTTAGTAACATAGTGATTAAAAGTATCAGTTTCATTGACGACCCTTGTGTTTCGGTGGCGTAAAATTTTGATTCGAAATACAGAACTAATTTTTACTACGCTACATTCTTAACTATAGCGTGAGTGAATAAAAAAGTGAGTTTTTTGAAACTAAAATTTATCAAGATTTTATTAACATTCTGTTTTTATAAGTAAAAAACATCGCATTTTTTTCGTTAACAATTTCGAATCTGGTTGATGTATAATTGCCGCAAGTTTCGTTATGAGAATGACAGTTGTTAGCATTTATTCGTATTATTTTACTCGCCATTGCGATTGTAGTTATTGCCTCTTTATCGATATTAATGTGTTTGTTCAGACCTTTTCATCGTAATAATGTTTATCGCACCGCCCAATGGATGGCTAAAGTTGCTTATATCGTGGGTGTGAAAATTGAGGTGAGGGTGCCTGCATCAATATCACCCAATTGCTCTTATGTATATATAGGTAACCATCAAAATAGCTATGATCTTTTCACTATTAGTAAAGCAGTATTACCTAATACGGTTAGTGTCGGTAAGAAAAGCTTAGTTTGGATCCCTTTTTTTGGTCAAATGTATTGGTTAACAGGTAATATTCTCATCGATAGAAACAACAAGAATAAAGCGTCAAATACGATTACAGCAACAGTAGAAAAAATTAAGCGTAAAGGTATTTCTGTGTGGCTTTTTCCAGAAGGCACAAGAAGCTACGGTAGAGGAATTCTTCCTTTTAAAACAGGAGCATTTAGAACTGCCTTACAAACAGGTTCAGCAATAGTACCTTGTGTGTGTAGTAATTCTAGTGATATCCGGCTTAATCGTTGGAATAACGGCAAGCTGATTATCGAGTACATGGATCCTATTCCGACAGTAGGGTTAACCATTGAAGATATTAGAAAGCTAGCAAATCAAACACGAGAACAAATGACGATTAAATTTGAACAACTTTCCCAAGAGGCTAACGCATGAATGATCAAGCACTAATTGAATTTTACGAACACACAGAGTCTCTTGTGGAAGCGCTACTCACTGATGGTTCTAATGAAGACGTTCACCACACGATTGAACATCACTTTTCAAGTGCTAGCTTTGAGCAACTTGAAAAAGCTGCGATAGCTGCATTTAAGTTAGGGCTAGAGGTAGAAGAACCTGAAGAAGCTGAGTTGGAAAGTGGCGAAAAAGTCTTTGCTTTTGATATTGTAACAGAACAACCTCTTGAAATAGATATCTTAAAAGATGAAACAAAGTTCATGTTTGAGTTGGCGAAACAGAATGAAGTTGATTATGATGGTTGGGGAACATACTTCGAAGAATAATAAATTAAAAGGTTTTCACTCATGGACTGGCTAGATAAAATACTCCGAGCAGATGTATTAGCGTTATTAATCCCTATTTTTGCCATTGTAGGTGCATTTAGTGTGGCGGCATTAAAGGCACATCATCGTCATCAAGAACGAATTGAAAAAATTAAACAAGGTATTGACCCCGATAGCTAACTTCAGGGAGATACTAGTAAGGTTAGTCGTCGTTTAGGTTATGTTTGACGTCGAGTCTCTTACAATAAGTTGCGGTGTGTAGTGGGTGACAATAGATTTAGCTTGTTGCTTTCTTGATTTGGCAATTAATAGCTTCGCTGCATCTTCCGCAATTTTAGGGTTAGGCTGATGAGCCGTTGTTAGTCTAGGCCAGGTTTGTCGGGAAAACGGACTGTTTTCAAAGCCGGCTATAGATAATTGTTCAGGAATATTTATACCAAGTAAGCGAGCTGCAAATAGTGCACCTGCCGCAATTTCATCATTACAGCAAAAAATAGCGCTAGGTTTATTTTCTTTTGCCATTAATTGTTTGGCGCCTTGAACACCCGACTCAAAAGAATATTCACCATTGACAATTAATTGCGTATCTAATTCGATACCGTTATCTTTTAATGCTTTTTTATAGCCTCTTAAACGCTCTACAGTAGACATATGTTCAGCTTCACCGGCAATAAAAGCAATGTTTTTATGACCAAGGTCTACTAAATGTTGCGTAATACTTAACGCTGCTTCATGATCATTTACCATAATGCATGGTGCTATATCGTCAGGGGCAATATCTCCAGACATGATGCGAACAACCTCAATATCGAGCGTAAGAATATGTTCAACAAATTCTGGCATTTCTGAAAAAGGAGGTGTTAGTACTAAACCCGCGATGCGCGAGTGCTTGATCATATCAGTAATTTCTTCAAGAAGGTTTTCAGATTTTGCTCTGCAAGGATGAATTAATAACTCAAACCCTTGTTTCTTGCAGGCTTCTAAAATACCGTTCTGCATATCAATAACATAATATGCGTTCGGGTTATCATAAATAAAAGCGATGCTATATGATTTCGTTCCTGCAAGGTTGCGGGCGGCTAAATTAGGTTGATAATTTAGCGATTTTACTGCCGTCATTACCTTTTCGCGTGTAGGTTGGCGTACAGAAGGCTCGTTATTTATCACTCGAGATACTGTTTTTATTGATACACCTGCCGCTTTAGCAACGTCAGTGATTGTTGTTTTCATCTAAAATACAGCCTTGTTTGTAATAGTTATAATTAATCGCGTAAAGTGCAGATGCGTAAGAATATGTATTTATACTGTATGCAGCAAGTTTTTATTCATAAGTTTTATCAACAGCAATAAGTCATTAATACGTTCGAGCCTGACAGCGTTGTCATTGTTTGGTTAAAAAAACTCCGCATCAATCTTTAAAATAAGTGAAGGCGCAGCGTAAAGTCAAGGTCAAAATTTATACAGGTCGCAATGAGTAAACCGATTAATTTAGTGACATTTAGCGCTGATGACATACAAATTATAGGGCCTGTTGCTTTGCTTTATTACCATAACCCGAGATAAATTTTAATGGGTGACCAAAACGCTTTTGTGCCATTCATTAACATTAACCAATATTAACTTTCCATTAACATTGGTTTGTTGAAAAGCTCTTTACTATGCATAAAAATGTATTTTTATTCATTAATATCTTATAACTAAGCGATAAAGAGTGAAAATTTAACTAAAATCGTTTGTTTTTTAATTAATACTTAAAAATAATTTAAACTTAAAGATTATATTAAACAACAAGTTAGTTGTAATTATTTGATAATTTCACGATCAAGTATAGCCATGGTTGAAAATTTTGTGTATGGTTTTACGTAACCTATGACAACGCTGTCATCAAAATAAAAGACAGCGCTGTCTTTAACAAGGTTAGATAAACATAACTAAACATATTTATAAAAAACGTGTGTAAGGGAAAGTCGATGTCATCTAAAACATTTAAAAAAGGCGTGTTAGCGAGCTCAATCGCAATGGTGCTTGCTGGTGGTGCTGCACCATTAGCAATGGCTGAGCAAGGCGCTGATAAAGAAGTTGAAGTAATTGAAG
>NZ_MKQD01000004.1 GCF_001913705.1 Thalassotalea sp. PP2-459
TAACTCACTCAACTTGATAAGAGAGAGATTATGGCTCGAAAAAAAGCAGAGATCTTTATGGTTTAACTTGACGTGGAGAGTCATACCAACGCCCTAATAACGGGCAAAAACCAGTTGGTTAAAATTAGCGACGAAGGAGCAAAACCAACTGGTTTTTGTCCTTGTTTATTAGCTTGTTATGTGAATTTTACTCGTGGTATTTGCGAATAATAGCAACTTTACCGTTTTCCATTTCGAGCACTTCCATCATTGTTTGTGTATAAGCCAGAGGCTGCTTACTTTCAGGGTGAATACCTTTAGCGCTGTTCTTATACCTGATTGCAATAGCTGAGTTATTAAAAATGAATACATCAAGTAACTCGGCATTATATTCAGTATGAGCACCTAAATAAAATAGCATTCCTTTTCGCATTGCTTCCTTTCCATCTGGCAACCTTGAGTCATCTGTTACCCATGGTAAATGAGAATGCCCGACATCATCAGTAAGTAAGGAAAAGTAGTTTTCTAGATCATCTTTCGTAGCATTTGGTGCTTGAGTTGCGACCATAGCTTTAAAGTAGGTTTGAGCAAATTTATCTAGGTCAATTTCGCTTGCTGAAACAGATAAAACAAAAGTAAATGATAATATTAAAAGTAATCCTTTCATTGAAACTCCGTAGTAGATTATTCACATAGACATAATGACTCCCCACGAAAGTGCTGATCTCCAATCATTCGTGGATTAGCTGATAGCCAGAGCCATAATTAGTTTGTTAAATACTAA
>NZ_MKQD01000005.1 GCF_001913705.1 Thalassotalea sp. PP2-459
GGCGTTGGTATGACTCTCCACGTCAAGTTAAACCATAAAGATCTCTGCTTTTTTTCGAGCCATAATCTCTCTCTTATCAAGTTGAGTGAGTTAACGCATAGATGAAGCAAGTAAATTCGTCGGTTATCATGCTGATATTCGTGGATTATTAACCTTTCGGTTAACAGTGCCTACCTTACTTGTTCCGTCGTGACACCTGATTTCAGTCTATGCTCGTGGTTCAATAGCCATTAGGCTATTGCCATCCTAACGCCCTCGGTTGTTGTGCCACTCCCGATGCTTGATCCAATGCGCTAACTCAATACTTGTGTTCATGCAGGTAACCTTGAAATACGTGTACGTGGATCTATTGGTGTTATCACAACTTCCCGTGATATCGCCCAAATATACGCGATCATTTCTCGCGCTATTGCAGTAACCACTACATTGCGGTGTTTACCTTTTTGCATGAGACGTTGATAACGACGACATAACCTAAGTTGAGCTTGCCAGGCAATATCAACGATTTCTTTGCTTAACCCTTCTTGCCGTTTTTGAAGTTCTGTGGATATATTGGCTTTGTGTTTGTAGGTTTGAGCACTTTCAATCAATAACCGTCTGGCTCGACCATTGCCGCACTTCGTTATTTTTCCTAATCGTCGAGTATCACCACTAGAACTTTCACTTGGCACTAACCCAAGGTAGGCCATTAACTTTCTGGGATGATCAAAACGTCGTAGATCCCCTAATTCGGCAATAGTGCCCACGGCAACTAACATACGTACACCGCGCATGGCTTGAATCGCTTTTACAACAGGGTAATAGCGCCATTGTTTCACTTGGTGTTCAAGTTCGTTCACTAAACGAGC
>NZ_MKQD01000006.1 GCF_001913705.1 Thalassotalea sp. PP2-459
CTATTAGTGAGAGGAATATATTGCCCTAATGATTGTTCACTCAACTGCTGACTCCATTGACTACCTTCACTTTGCCATTTTATTAGGCCATCAATATACTCAGGTTCAGCATTATCAATTTCATTTTGTTCAAAGTCAGTATCAATATCACTAATAGGAACAGCTGTTGACATATTGCTTTGTCTAACCAGCTCAAGACCATCATGGTAATTCATAATCTCTTTAGCGCGCGTTAGCTGCTTATTAATATTCAAACGATTTTGGCTAATTAATTCAAAATATTCTAATTTCTCAAAACTTAATTAGCTCGCGTATATAAAAATAAAAACTTTGTCAAATGTCCTTGACAAAGTTTTTATTTTTATATACGTTTTTTTGTGTTTTATAAATTTAAGGATAAATTATGAAAAAAACATTTCTAGCAATATCAATACTACTTTTTTCTGCTAATACGATCGCTATGGCTCAAACATGTAAATGTTCTAGTGGAAGTATGGTCGTAGAAATAGAAGGTGATATGGTTTACATGTCATGCACTGAAGGTGGTCGACTACATTGTGTTATAGATTAATAGTTTAGCATTTCAGGGAGAGATTGTTTTACTCCCTTATTTTAAGGAGATTCATTAATGTATAAAGGATCGTATACAGCTATATTTATATGTCTTGTAATTTTATTTATTGGTACTTTTTATTATTACAGTCAAAAAGTCAATAATGATGTAACTATTGCTAACGAGAATAATATCAGCACTGACACACCAGCGTTAAAATCAAGTACTCCCCCTGATTTATTGAATCCTTCGAAACATCCTTCACTGAAAGAGAAAAAAGCTACACAAAAAAAAGAAACGCTTGTCAAAAATACTGTAGCAGAAACAGATGCCCACGAGGGTGATAAGTCTTATAAAAAGTTTCTTAATCAGGAAAAGTTCAGGTCAAACACTACAGTGGATTCGGTTTATTTAGATGATTCTGAAGTAGTTCAACAGAAAGCTATATTTAAATCATTAATAAATAATGACTTTTCATTGCTTGTGGAAAAATTGGACTCTATAAAGGAGTCTAAACAAGCATTCGAGCGTGAAATGAAAATTCAGCATTACTTGACTAACTCGCTAGATTTTACTCATTATAATGAAAAGTATTCATGTGCAGGTAAAGTTTGCGCTGTAACCTTTATTTTTGAAAATAAATCAAATAAAAAACAACTTGAATCATTCGGTGATTTTGACTCTAACTTTTCTTTCGGTAACTTTTCAATTAATGAAAGTGGCGAAAATGTATACAAAGGCGTATTTATAAAAACTGACGACCCATCAAAACTCGCAGTTTCTACAAAATAGTCCAAAAGAATGCTTAATTACTGAAACTGAAAAATACAATAATAAAAGGAGCCGGTGACAAGTGAGCGCTAAACTTGCCCGATGCTCCTTAACATCGAGCAGAGTGCGAAGTTGACATCAATATAATCAAACTGATGTTATTGCGTTAAAAAATGTATCGCATTTACAATTTCATCTGGGCGCTGAAACACCGCCATGTGGTCACTATTAGTGAGAGGAATATATTGCCCTAATGATTG
>NZ_MKQD01000007.1 GCF_001913705.1 Thalassotalea sp. PP2-459
GATGTAGCTTATTAGAGAACGCAGGAGCACGTTCTCCTGAATAACCATTCTCTGCAATCAACGCCGTGCCTCTAAAGCGTTTAATTCTCGCTGAGTGACCGAATATTTATGCGAATTGGTATAAGGTAATCCAAAGCAGTAGGTTTTGTGAGATATATCTCAAGCTGCTGTCAGCATTTTGATTATTCTCTATCATATATATCCAGTAGTGCTTTTTAACCTTTTAATTTTAATAGGTTTTTCTTTTTTTTGAATCTTGGTTTGTGTTTTCTGATAACTTAAGGATATTAATACTCGCTGGCTGAATGCTCATTCACTGCTACACTTATTTCCATAGTAAATACCTGAACTTGAATGCTATGGAGTGGTTAGCAGGGGTGTAGTAATGGAAAGAAATAACATAAACAGGTTAAATGTGCTTTTTGAAAAAGCGATGTCTAACCAAGCAAACTTACTGGAGCGTAAAGAACTGAATCGGCTTTATCAAGCGTTTATTGATGATGGACGTGATAAGCCAAAAGCTACGGCTATTAGACATGAACATATAAAAGTAGCAATTGGATAAGAGAATTATCATAACAATAACGATAAAAGGAATTAAAGATGTCTCCTGAGCAACTTAAAAAGCTGCATTCACTAAGCCAACTCTTTAGGGATGGGCAAGCAGGAAGTGAGCAAGTGAAAGAGTTATCTGAGCTGCTAGCCTCGATAAATCATCATTTTGATCCAGATAATGATCTCGCGAGTGAAGAAAGATTAACGATAAGAAACAGAGTAAATTAATTTACTCTGTTTTTAATGTCTCAATAAATGCTTGAGAATCATCAATTGAACGATTCATTTGTTCTATTAATTGAGCAACATTTTGTTTGATACTCGTATATTCAGCGTTTAATGAACCAATTGCTTTAGCGTTTAAGTTATGTTTCAAATATAACATGTTGTCTTGTAAAGCAGATAAAACCGGTTGCATTTTATCTTTGGCACGATGCATTGCTCGGATAACATTCTTATAACGACGTTCTGTGTCACGAAGTTGCGCTTGGCTTTGTTGTTTGTACTGCTGATTAGAAAATTGTTCTATCTCATCTTGCCATTCATCAAAGAGTGCCTGAGCCACATCTTCAATGAGTGAAATGCGTTCGGCAACATCCTCTGCAGCTTCTTTACTTGATTCATAATGATCTTTACTACGTTCATAGTGTGATTGTAGCTCGCCACCTTCAAAATTCATCAACTTGGTAAATTGCTCAAGTGCATCTTGAAACTCTTGTTTAGCCTCTTCCTGCGAGTCTGTCGCTTTTTCTACGCGATCAATGAGAATGTCACGTTTATGTGTACCGACTTTTTCCATCGCAGAATAATAGGCGGATTGACAACCGACGAGAATAAACAGCGATATTATTCCCATCAATTTAATAGATTTATTACAGAACATGATAATTAGCTTCTAAATTTAGCGGCATCAATAATTGCCCATACGTGAAAAATAAATCCTGGTATCGCCATAAAAAATAAAATTCCTGTTGCCGCTAGAGAGTAATTTACCCACGTGAGCAAGAAAAAAATAATCGCTGCAAGTATTCTCCCTTGTACTAATTGACCCAAGCCTGCGATAAAAAAACTACAGATAGCGGCTAATACATTACCACCAGAACCTTGACTAGACATAATTTCTCCTTTTGTATTTTTAAACTACAGTAAAGCTATGGTAGGCTTTCATCAGTAAACCATCATATACTCTATCATTAAACGATGTCACTAATTATGCAATATGAGCTTTGTAAATAAAATTGTAAATTCTCAACAATGGGTCTCTATAAGCCAATTTATCGTGTTTTTTGTTAAACGTTTGTTCGTTGAACAAATTCATGTCAATGCTGGCTATTTAGCCTATGTCACTTTAATGTCATTGGTGCCATTAGTGGTCGTTATGTTATCTGTGATGACGGCATTTCCAATTTTTAGTGAAATTAAAATTCTTATTGAAAATTTTGTCTATCAAAATTTCTTACCTGCTGCCGGTGATGTTGTGAGAGAGCACATTACTGGATTTGCAACGAATGCTTCTAAAATGTCAGCAGTGGCAATTACCTTCTTATTTGTGTTTGCTCTGATGTTGATTTCAGCTATTGATAAAACATTGAATAAACTATGGCGAGTGACTAAAAAAAGACGTTTGATCACTGCTTTTTCGATGTATTGGATGGTATTAACATTAGGCCCTGTTCTGGTTGGTAGTAGTATTGCTGCAACATCTTATGTCGTTTCATTTATGTCATTAGATGGCTATGAACTGTTTGGACTTGATCATATTTTAATGCGTTTAGTGCCATTACTTACATCGGTCGCGGCTTTTCTGATCATTTATTTAGTGATCCCAAATAAATATATTCCTTTTAAATATGCAATATCTGGTGCAACACTTGCGGCAATACTATTTGAAATTGCAAAGAAAGGGTTTGCTTTCTATGTTACACAACTTCCTTCCTATCAAGCTATCTATGGGGCTTTAGCAACAATACCTATATTGTTTTTATGGGTTTACTTGTCTTGGCTTATTGTGCTGTTTGGTGCAATTTTTACTGTGTGTTTGCAAGATTTTAAAACAGAATCTGCCGCAGAGGAGCAATAGAAAGTGACTAGAATATTAAACCCAAAAATATCTCCATTTCATACTGAGTTTGTTGATGTAGGTGATCAACATCAAATTTACCTAGAACAAGCAGGTAACGCAGAAGGGATCCCTGTTCTTTACTTGCATGGTGGGCCTGGTGGCGGCACAAGTGAGAATCATCGGCGATATTTTGATCCTGAAAAATATCACTATATAAGTTTTGATCAACGAGGCTGTGGTCAATCTACACCTGCGGCTGACATTGAGAATAATACCTCTAACAAACTCATTGATGATATCGAATTTATTCGCCAACATTTAAAGATAGAACAATGGTTAGTGGTTGGTGGTTCTTGGGGAACGACTCTGGCTTTATTATATGGCATTGAACATCCTCAACGTGTCTTAGGTTTTATATTACGAGGTGTGTTCTTAGCAACTCAGCAAGAATATAACTGGTTGTATCAACCCGATGGTGTGCAAGGTTTTTTTCCTGACTATTATCAAGATTTCTTATCACCTTTAGATGAAACTCAAAAGTTAGATCCTATTAAAGGGTATGGAGATATTTTCGCGAGTGATAATGAATTAGCGATAAGCGCAGCCTGTAAAGCCTGGTATTTATGGGAGCTGAGGCTTTCAAGTATTGAGTATCCTCCATTAGGTCTTGCCCACGTTGAAGACTTTCATCAGGCCTGTTGTATGGCGAAAATATCACAGCATTACTTTCAACAAAAAAGCTTTATTAAAGAAAATCATATTATTGAAAATATTAAGAAAATCTCTAATATACCTGCCATTGTTATACATGGCCGCTATGATATGGTTTGCCAGCTTCAGCAAGCGCATAGACTTGTTGAACATTGGCCTAGTGCTCGTTTGCAAATTTTACCGCAAGCAGGGCACAGCGGTTTTGAAAGCCAGACAATTGACGCGATGTGTAAAGCAACAGATGTAATGGCAGATTTTTTAAGAGATAAGTAATCATGATTGCATTAATTCAGCGTGTGAGCCAAGCTTCAGTTGACGTTGATCACAACACTGTAGGTAAAATAGAAAAAGGTTTGTTGGTGTTATTAGCGATCGAACCAGAAGATAACGAGATGAAAGCAGCTCGGCTTGCTGAGCGTGTGGCCGGTTACCGAGTATTTGAAGATGAAAATGGAAAAATGAACCTCAATGTTGGCCAAGCAGAAGGGGACATTTTAGTGGTATCTCAGTTCACTCTTGCGGCAGATACCTCTAGAGGTATGCGTCCAAGCTTTACAGGTGCAGCAGCGCCTGAATTTAGTAACACATTATATCAATATTTTTGTCAGCGACTACGAGACAAAGGTTTTCGTGTACCAACTGGCATTTTTGGCGCAGACATGAAAGTTAGTTTGCTTAACGACGGACCTGTTACTTTTCAATTAACGATCTAAGCTACGGTGTAACCAAAGTTTACGTGCACGATTTAAGTATCGTGAAGGAATATGCTTATTTTCAATTTCGTGTGCATCACTAGGGTGCAAGTGAACAATAATGTTTTTATAGTATGGTACTTGAAAGTAAATCAGTGAACGTGTTCGTTTTATTTTATTGAGCTGCTGTAAAACTTCATTTATTTTAATATTTGAGTGATTTGAAATGTTTAACGTAATCCAACTTTGTTCATTTGATTGGCGTATTATTGAGTCAATTAACGGCCATTCATCATCATTTTTTTGTGAAGAAAAGATATCGTAAATGAGCCAATTTGTGGCTGACGTTGAATGATTCAACAGCCATCGTTTAGCAGGTTGTTGATGAATTAAATATGGATGATTATCAGGGTTAAAATACTGATGAAAGCACTCTATCACCTCATTACTCTGCTCAATACTTTCGATGACACTGTTTGGCGATATTTGCGACAGAAAACGTAATAAATTTCCACCGCCTAAGCCAAATTCCACTACACGTTTAGGCATGATAAAAAGTAAAGGCAACATCATAAAATATTGGTGTGGTAATGTTAAAACGAAAGGTTTGCGTTTTAACATAATACTTTGTGTGGTTTGTCCGAAGTTCAACCAACGGTAGTGTGAATTTTCTACAATAGATAACGAGAAGTTGTTATTTAGATAATAACGTACTTTTCCTTGTTGTAAATGTGATTCTAATTTCATTTAATACTATATTAACGACACTCTATATTACAGCATAGACAATGATTTCATGTATCGCCCCTCAAACGCAGGAACAATTTAAACAGTACTATTCTTTACGTTGGCAAGAGCTGAGATCTCCGTGGCGACAACCTAAAGGTAGCGAGCAAGATGAACTAGAAGCGATAGCTTTCCATCGAATGCTAGTTGATGAGCAAGGTAAAGTTTATGCTGTTGGTCGACTGCATATTGACAACGAATGGCTTGGCCATATCCGTTATGTAGCGACAGACAATAATCAACAAGGAAAGGGGTTTGGCAAAACAATAATGCTGGCGCTAGAGCAACTAGCTAAAACGCACGGTGTGCATACTATCTGTTTGAATGCACGTGAAAATGCATTAATGTTTTATCAGAATATTGGCTACACAACTAAATCCATCGCTCATAAACTTTACGATGACATTCAACATTTTTCGATGGAAAAAAAGTTAGCTGAAATTCCAGAGAATCAATGTTCATTGATTAAATCGTTACAGCAAAAATGGCATAACACCATACCGCTAAGTAAAGTGATGGGTATTACAGCCGATTTTTATGATGGTAATACTTTTTTAACACATTGTGATATTGCAATTAATAAGAATATTCATCAAACAATGTTTGCTGGCAGTATTTATACTTTAGCTACTTTAACCGGCTGGGGATGGGTTTATCTACAAATTAATGCACAAAATATTCAAGGTGATATTGTACTTGCAGATGGCAAAATCAAATATTATAAACCGATTCCAGATGGAGCAAATGGGGTGATTAAACGTGAGAATACTTCAGGTGATGCATTGCAAAAAGAGCAAAAAGGTAAGACAAGTTTTATTGTTGAAGTGGGTATATATACAGGAGATAGCTTAGCGGCTCAATTTACTGGTAAATATGTTGTGGTGAAGAAACAATGAAAAGTCTTTGGTTAATTTTTTCTTTTATTTCGTGCTTTAGTTATGCTCAACAAAGCATAGAGCAAGTACTAAATGATTTTCATAAAGCAGCGGGTGAAGCTAACTTTACAAGCTATTTCGCTTTATTGGCTAACGACAGTATTTTTCTTGGTACTGATGCGACAGAGCGTTGGGATAAAGCGAGTTTTAAAGCCTTTGCAAAACCACACTTTGATAAAGGAAACGGTTGGCTTTATCAGCCGACACACAGAAATATTACCATCATAGAAGCGAATAAAATCGCAATGTTTGATGAGTTATTAGAAAATGAATTTTATGGTCAATGTAGAGGATCAGGAATCATTGTAAAACGTGAAGGACGTTGGAAAATTTTGCAATATAATTTATCAATTCCTGTACCAAATAAGCTTTCAAAGCAAGTTGTATCCATCATAAACGGTTCAAAAAACAAGTGAGATTAACGAGCAATGGCTAATAAGCGAGACGCTATCAATATAAAAAAACCATCTGTTGGGATTATCGGCTGTGGCTGGTTGGGCTTAGCGTTAGCGAAAAAATGTATAGAAAAGTCAATTAACGTGTTAGTTACAACACAAAGTGAAACAAGTTTAACAAAAGTGAAAGCGAACGGCTTGCATGGTCATATGTTAAGTTTACCTTTAACACCTGATGATACTAATCACTACGCTGTTTTTGATCAGGATGTTTTAATCATTTGCATTCCCCCTAAACTTCGTCACGGTCAGAAGAATTATGCTGAAAATATCAAAAGTATCGTTAAATTATCGAAAAATAATCATGTTCGAAAAGTTGTGTTGATTAGTACGACTGCAGTTTATCAAGGGTACATTGGCGAAGTTGATGAAGACACGCCATTAAAACTTGATATTGAAAAGGTAGCGATTTTATCGGAGGCTGAGCAGGAAGTTTGTTCGTTTAGTGATAACAGTGTCGTGCTGAGATGTGCAGGGCTGGTAGGCCCTGGAAGGAATCCAGGAAACTTTTTTGTTAAAGATAAAGTGGTACAATCACCAAATGCATACGTTAATTTAGTGCATCAGTTCGATGTTGTTGAGCAAATATTTGCTTTTATCACACAGCAATTACCTGGCGGTATATATAACTGTGTCAGTGATATGCAGGTTACCAAACAACATTTTTATGAAGTAGCTGCTAAATCAGCGGGAAGGCCAATTCCTGTATTTGATCAATTATCTGAGCTTGATTTAGGTAAATATGTTTTAGCAAATAAGTTACGTCAAACATCACCTGTACAACATCGGTATGACGATCTGATCGCTTGGCTATCTACTCCCCAGAATGATGTATAGGACGTGTTAATGTCAAAAACCAAACAAACGTGTTTTTTTAGTCTTTGCTTATTTTTCCATGTATTTTTATTTAACTTAGTCATGGTAAATAGCAATGGGCTTCATTTTTATTGGCAAGAAAACTTAAACCTTAAAGCCCTTTTGGTGTATTTATTGACGGCGCTATCAGGAGGTGGTGTGTATTTTATCACGGGGTATATAAGGAAAGTAATCGTTCAGATGGAAAAAACAAACTCTGATCATATTTGGCCAATATTGTCAGTAGTCGTGTTAAGCCTATTAATTTTATTATTAGTTTTTTAAGCCTACCTGTAATGAATTATCACCAAGTAGGCTTGAGGAGCAATGGTTAAGCTGTTTATACGGGTTTACTACCTAATGTTTTAAGCCACTGTTCAAAGTCTAATAAATTTGCAGGTAGAATTACCTTTCTACTTTTATCGCTTAAACCTGACAGCTTACTAAGGTATTGTTCGTTCAACTGCATTTGAATTGCTTGATCGCCACCAGGTTGTTCTATCGCTTTAGCCACTTTTTCAATGGCATTACCCGTTGCTGTCGCAATCGCTAAAATTTCAGCGGCTTTACCTTCCGCACTGTTAATTCTGCGTTGTTTCTCACCTTCCGAAATATTGATCATTTCGGTCATTTCACCTTCAGAACGATTTATTCTACTTTCTTTTTCGCCCAAACTTTTTGCTAAAATAGCGCGTTTTTCACGTTCAGCATTCACTTGTAATTCCATCGCGTTAGTTACCGTTAATGGAGGTGAAATGTTTTTTATTTCATAACGATGAACGCGTATTCCCCAGAGTTCTCCGGCTTTATCTAATACTTCGACTACTTTAGCACTGATAATATCGCGTTCTTCGAAGGTACGATCTAAATCTAAAGTGCCAATGACTGAACGGGTTGTGGTTTGAGCTAACTGCATGGCAGCAAAACGATAGTCAGTGATGCCGTAACTTGCTTTTAAAGGGTCAGTAACCTGTATATAGATAACCCCATCAACTTCGACATTCACTTCATCTTTTGAAAAGCATTCTTGAGGGGGTACATTTATGGTTTCTTCTTTTAAATCTTGTATAAACGCAACGCGGTCAATAAAAGGTAATAAAACATGAAATCCTGCCTCAAGGGTACAGCGATATTTACCTAATCGCTCAATCACGTACGCTGATTTTGTAGGTACTAAGCAAATAGCCTGAATAAATTTATAGGCTAAGTATAAAAAAATAGCGGCCCAAATACCTAGTACAATGAGATCTAATTGTGAAATATTATTGGGGATCATTTCGTCACTCCTTGTACGTTTTGCGTCACTTTATCCATACCTTCAAAAAAACCTTCAAGTTTTGCAAGCTCGGTAGGTAAAACGGAAACATCGGCGGTTTTCAATATATCACCAGTTTGTTGAATAAATTGTTCTAATAAGCGCATTCTAATCGCTTTATCACCGCAGGGTTTTGATGCCGCATTGGCAATTAATGAAATCCCTTCAGCCGTCGCTTGGGTTAAAATTTCAATTTCTTCTGCACGCCCATGTGCCTCGTTTATTTGACGTTGTTTGTCACCTTCCGATAAATTGATGGCCTCTTGTCGTTGACCTTCGGATAAGTTAATGGTTGATTCTTTTTCAGCAAGCGCTAAGGTGATTTCTGCTCTTTTTTGTCGTTCAGCTTCCATCTGTTTTTCTAAGGTATGAATAACATTGTCAGACGGGGTAATATTTCTTAGTTCGTAACGTAGTACTTTAATACCCCAAGGATCAGAAGCTTTGTCAATTTCACGAACAATGGTTTCATTGAGCGTATCACGCTCTGAAAAGGTTTGGCTTAAATTTAATTTACCGATTTCACTTCGCATGGTGGTTTGAGCTAAATTGATGCTGGCACGCTTATAGTCTTCAATACCATAACTTGCTTTTGCACCATCCATTACTTGAATATACACTAAGCCATCGACACTAATTTGAATGTTATCTCTTGAAATACAGCTTTGAGCAGGAATATCTAGTACTTGCTCGCGTGTTTCATGACGGTAAGCGACACGATCGATAAATGGAATAAGAAAATGGATTCCAGGTTCCATAACCGCACGAAATTTTCCGAGGCGTTCTATCACACAAACTTCTTTCATTTGTACAATCAACACCAACTTTACCACAATAAAAAGTAACGCAAGCAGTGCGAAAGTAAGCGTGGCTAACATAAAAACCCTCCAGGTTTTAAGGTAGAAGTAAAATTAAAAATTAGACGTTATTTAATTGGTTCAACAACTAAAGAGATGTTATCTTTGCAAACGATAGTGGCTTGGCAGCCAGCTGGAATTTCAGAACCGTCACTTAGTGCTGTCCAATATGTTCCTTGAAACGAAACTCTACCGGCATGTGTACCGGGGCCAATATTTTCGGTCACTACAACTTTTTTGCCATAGATATCGAGTTCCTCATAAATGTTGCCAATGGTTTGCTCGCCTTTGAAGAACTTTTCGGTGAAAAAATAAAGCACAAACAGCAGCACAGTTGCGCTAATAAACCAAGCGGTGAGAGTTAATACCCAAGTATCAAGAATGTTTTGTTGTACGCCAATGGCAACAAGTAAAGAGGCGATGCCAAGGTTCAGTAAAATTCCGCCAGGTATAAAAATTTCAAGGCAAGAGAATAAAATTGCAAGTACAATCCACGTTTCAAAATACAAAATATATTCCACTACTCACTCCTTGTTTTCTAGCTGGAAAATCGTCGCCTCTAATACGCTCCCAAAGGGCGAGTTTAAACGCTTCATAGCCTGTGTTGTTGATTTTGAAAAGGGAATAACCATTCTCTGCAATCAACGCCGTGCCTCTAAAGCGTTTAATTCTCGCTGAATGACCGAATATTTATGCGAATTGGTATTAACCCTAGTATAACGTAAAAAAAATGTTTCACTAGTGTAATTTAAACGTTATTGTTTTTTTAGCTAAGATAACGAAGTGTCACTATATCAAGTGTTTATGAATATACGTTACACCGACCGTAAAATAGGGGCGAACACAAGTGATAGTCGGTTACAACAAATTGTTTGCAACTCATACCAAAAAGCCGACAATTTGTCGGCTTTTGTTTTTGCATTTTATTTAAAGCAACTTAAAAGCTGGGTAGCATCCCTTGAGGGATAAGTGAGTTTAAATCTGCTTCAGCAATAATACCGGATGCTTCAGCAATATCCGGAGCAAAATAACGGTCTTTATCATAATAAGCGACATACTCACGTAAAATAGCTTTAGCTTGCTCGATAACAGTTGAGCTTTTCAGTGGTGCTCTAAAGTCAAGGCCTTGTGCGGCAGCAAGATACTCAACAGCAAGTACACCATTGGTGTTTTCTGCCATATCTGTAAGTCGACGTCCGGCAAAAGCTGCCATTGATACATGATCTTCTTGATTAGCAGAGGTTGGCAAACTATCAACAGATGCCGGGTGGGCAAGTGACTTGTTTTCCGATGCAAGCGCCGCTGAGGTAACTTGTGCGATCATAAAGCCAGAATTAACCCCGCCATTTTCGACTAAAAATGGTGGTAACTTACTTAAGTTTGCATCAATTAATAATGCCATTCTGCGTTCAGATAGCGAACCAATTTCTGCAATAGCGAGTGCTAAGTTATCTGCTGCCATTGCAACAGGTTCTGCGTGGAAGTTGCCAGCAGAAATAAAGTCACCTTCATTAGCAAATACTAGCGGGTTGTCAGTCACCCCATTTGCTTCCACCAACAATACGTCTGCAGCTTGGCGAATTTGTGTTAAACAAGCGCCCATGACCTGTGGCTGGCAGCGTAGAGAGTATGGGTCTTGCACTTTTTCACATTCAAAGTGAGATTGACCAATTTGAGAGTCATCACCTAACACGTGACGATATGCAGTTGCCGCATCAATTTGTCCTTGCTGCCCACGCACTTGATGTACTCTATCGTCAAATGGGGCGCGAGAGCCCAGTGCAGCTTCTACGGTCATTGAACCAATCGTTATACCTGCAGCATATAAATCTTCCGCTAAAAATAACCCTTCCAAAGCAAATGTAGTCGATGCTTGTGTGCCATTTAATAGCGCTAAACCTTCTTTAGCTGCAAGTGTAATAGGTTGTAAACCAGCAATTTCTAATCCTTCTTTAGCTGAAATTACTTGATCTTGATAAGACATTTCTCCTTCACCTAATAAAGGTAGCACCATGTGAGACAATGGTGCCAGGTCTCCAGAGGCACCAACAGAACCTTTTTTAGGAACGCAAGGATACACTTCTGCATTTAACAACGTAATTAACGCTTGAATCACCTCTAGTCTAATGCCTGAAAAACCACGAGCTAATGAATTAATTTTCAAGACCATCATTAAACGAACAGTAGCATCTTCCATGTATTCGCCAAAGCCGGCAGAATGAGATAAAACAATAGAACGTTGTAAAAGTTCTAACTCATCTTTTTTGATGCGGGTATTTGCTAACAAGCCAAAGCCAGTGTTGATACCGTATACGACTTGATTTTTCTCAATAACTTCTTGTACTGCCGCGGCACTTTTATTGATGTTGTCAAAGGCACTTTCGTCTAGTGCATATTCAATACCATCATAACGGCTTACTGCACGTAGTGCTGTTAATGTTAGCTGGCCTGGCACTATGGTTAATTGATTCATGATTAAGCTCCTCTCTTACCGTTTGCGCCATCAACCATGGGCAGATCTAGGCCTTGTTCTTTTGCACAATTTATCGCAATGTCATAGCCAGCGTCAGCATGACGCATGACACCGGTACCAGGATCATTCCATAAAACACGAGCGATACGTTTTTCTGCTGCGTCTGTACCGTCAGCAACGATAACAACACCAGCATGTTGGCTAAAGCCCATGCCTACACCACCACCATGATGTAAACTTACCCAAGTAGCGCCCCCCGAAGTGGATAATAATGCGTTTAATAATGGCCAGTCTGAAACGGCATCTGAACCGTCCATCATACTCTCTGTTTCACGATTTGGAGATGCAACAGAGCCTGAATCTAAGTGATCTCGACCAATAACAACAGGGGCTTTAAGTTCACCATTTTTTACCATTTCATTGAAAGCAACAGCAAGACGAGCGCGATCTTTCAAACCAACCCAGCAGATCCTAGCGGGCAAACCTTGAAAAGCAATACGCTCTCGCGCCATATCCAGCCAGTTATGTAAATGAGGGTCATTGGGAATTAATTCTTTTACTTTTTGATCTGTTTTGTAAATATCTTCAGGATCACCAGATAATGCAACCCAACGGAATGGGCCAATACCTTCACAGAATAAAGGTCGTATATAGGCTGGTACAAAACCAGGAAAATCAAAAGCATTCTTGACGCCTTCCTCAAGTGCCATTTGACGAATGTTGTTTCCGTAATCGGTAGTCGCAGCACCTGCAGATTGCATGGCTAACATTGCTTGTACTTGAACGGCCATCGATAATTTCGCCGCTTTTACAACGGCTGCTTCATCTTTTTGACGCATTTCAGCGGCATATTCCATGCTCCAACCTTGTGGAAGATAGCCATTTAGTGGGTCATGAGCAGATGTTTGATCGGTGACAACATCAGGGGTAATGCCACGTTTAACTAATTCAGGATAAACGTCTGCTGCATTACCAACTAAGCCTACTGAGATTGCTTCGCCTTTTGCACAAGCGTTATTGATGATCGACAATGCTTCATCTAAGTCTGTTGCTTTTACATCAACATATCGAGTATTCAAGCGGAAGTCGATGCGTGATTCATCACATTCAACAACAAGCGCGGAAAAACCAGCCATGGTTGCAGCAAGCGGTTGTGCACCACCCATGCCACCTAAACCACCAGTTAATACCCATTTCCCGGTTGCATCACCATTAAAGTGCTGTTTAGCCATCGCAACAAAGGTTTCATAGGTTCCTTGAACAATCCCTTGAGAGCCGATGTAAATCCATGAACCAGCGGTCATCTGGCCATACATCATCAAGCCTTGTTTATCTAACTCATTGAAGTGCTCCCAATTGCCCCAATTAGGTACAAGATTCGAGTTTGCAATAAGCACTCTAGGTGCATCAGCATGGGTGCGAAAAACACCGACTGGTTTGCCAGATTGCACCAGTAAGGTTTCATCATCTTCAAGGCGGTCTAACGTTTCTACAATTTTGTCATAACATTGCCAATCACGAGCAGCGCGGCCAATTCCACCATACACAACTAATGATTGTGGATGTTCGGCAACTTCATCATCTAAGTTATTCATTAGCATGCGTTTTGCTGCTTCAGTTAACCAGCTTTTTGCGGTTATTTCACTGCCACGTGCAGCACGAATTTTTCGAGTAGTATCTAATCTATTGTCGATAGTCATGGTTTTTTCCAAACGATTGAGTGCGTTAAAAAGTTAAATGGCTGCCAAGGCGATATTTATCACCAGGTGCCGTTAATGTTGCTAAGCTAACTACGCCTTGACTTGACCAAGTACGACGCTTTACTTGTAAGCAAGGGGTGCTTGGTGCTATTTCGAGTAATGTGCAGTTTTCTGGTGCAGCAAGTACTGCTTCTATTTCGTGTGTTGCCTCTGTTAAAGGCGCTTCATTTGATAAATATTCATGTGGTGTAATGTTAGCGAAGTCTTGCAATAAGTATTCAGGCACTAATCGTGGGTTAACAAACCGTTGTTCGAGTTGAATAGGTTGTTTATTTTCAAGATGTAACACTTCAGAATAGAATGCACGTTCTCCTTGTTTCATGCCTAGCAGTATTGCAAGTTCTTCGGTTACATCAACGGTGGTTAATTGAAGTTGCATTGCCTGATGTTCGTGTCCACGTTCGCCTATTTCATCAGCGATATTCCTAATTTCTAACACAGATGATTGTGATTTAAATGTCGCAACAAAAGTACCCGCACCTTGAGTACGTACTAACAAACCTTGTTCCGTAAGTTCTTGTAAAGCTCTTCTTGCGGTCATACGACTCACTGAAAATTGCTCAGCAAGTTCATTTTCTGAAGGAACTTTGCTATGTTGCTGCCAAACACCTGATTCAATATTTTGGCAGATATGCTCTTTTATGACGGTAAACTTAGCGGCTTTTGCTTGACTCATGATGGCTTCACCTAAACACTGTAAATTAATAGTAGAACTATATCTTGTATATACAATCTCATGTTTTATTGAATGGGTCAATAGTTGTATATACAAGTTTGCAATGTCTTTGTTTATTCGTTAGAGTTGCGACAATTAAAAATGTATTGTTGAGAATGTTATGAGCTTTAATGTTGCGAGTTGGCAAACCCTTTTTATCCATGTAAATATTGCCACGATGTCACAAGGTGGCGAAAACTATGGCGAAATAAAAAATGCAGCTTTGGCGATCGCACAAGGGAAAATTGCATGGCTTGGTACGATGGAAAGCTTACCTGCTTATGACGTCAATAATGTAGATGTCATCGATGGCCATGATCAATGGTTAACGCCAGGGTTAATAGACTGTCATACTCACTTGGTTTACGGCGGAAACCGTGCCAATGAATTTGAAATGCGCTTACAAGGCGCGAGTTATGAACAAATTGCTAATGCTGGCGGTGGTATTGTTTCTACCGTATCTGCAACAAGAATAGCTTCTGAAGAACAATTGCTTAATAGTGCATTACCCCGACTAAAAGCACTACATAACGAAGGTGTCACCACCGTCGAAATCAAATCGGGTTATGGTTTAGATACTGAAAATGAAATAAAAATGCTAAGGGTGGCTACAGCGCTTGCGAAGCATTTACCTGTTACCGTAAAACGCACGTTTCTTGGCGCTCATGCGTTACCTGTTGAATATAAAAACATGCCTGATGAATATGTTGAACTTGTTTGCAAAGAGATGCTGCCGAAAGTTTCACAAGAAAAGCTCGCTGATGCTGTGGATGTGTTTTGTGAACATATTGGTTTTTCTAAAGTGCAAACTGAAAAGGTTTTTCAGGCTGCTAAACAGGCGAATTTACCCGTAAAAATACATGCAGAACAGCTTTCGAATTTAGGTGGCACTGAATTAGCAGCAAGTTTTCATGCGTTATCAGCTGATCATATTGAATACTTAGACGAGCAGGGCATCAAAGCCATGAAGGAAAGTGGAATGACCGCCGTGTTACTGCCGGGGGCATTTTATTTTTTAAGAGAAACTCAACAACCACCGATAGATTTACTGCGTAAATATAATGTGCCTATGGCAATAGCGACAGACGCAAATCCAGGCTCATCACCCATAAATTCTCTGCAATTAATGTTACATATGGCTTGTACATTGTTTCGTTTAACACCAAGTGAAGCGCTTGCTGGAGTGACATGCAATGGTGCAAATGCGCTTGGCATTGCTGACTCGAAGGGGAAGCTTGAAGTTGGCTATGATGCGGATATAGCGATGTGGAATATTCAGCAACCTGCAGAGCTTTGTTATCAATATGGTGTAAACCCTTTGACATTACTTGTAAAAGCGGGGAATACTGTTCTTTCTCGCTAATTTGCGTACTAATAATACAACGATTAGTATTGTTAAGCTTACTTTTGCTCCGGCTTGCTGTTGAAAGGTGTTTATGGTGATGATTGCTAATCGTTTTATTTTGCTGTTAATGATGCTTACTTTAGCGCCTTATGCCTTTGCAGCAGACAGTTTGTTCGTTGCTACTTTCCAGTTTTTTCATCTTATTATTGCTTTAGTCGTCGGAGCACTACTCGCATTATTGTTAATGCAACTCATAACCTACGGCAAAAGGCGTCAAATTCGTCAAACAAAACACTTAGCTACTACACAGACTTTTGCTCGAGATGCGGTTACTAATTTACCTGTGATGCAGCGTGGCTTAACAGTGCTTAAAAACGTAATAAAAGAAAAAGGCGCAAATAATATCGCGGTTATCGTTTTTAAACCGGTAAATTTTGATCAAGTGAATGATGTGCTTGGCCACCAAAACTCTGATCTAATACTACTTCAATTTGCTTATAAAATGCAGCAAGGTTTGCAAGATAAAGCGCTATTAATCAATTTGGGGAATGATCAAAATGAGCAAATAAAATTGTGTCGTTTACAAGGGTTAGAATTTGCTGTGCTTGTTGATAAAAGTGCTTTTCAACATCCTGAAAAAATAGTTCTTGAAGATTTATGTCAAACATTAATTAATATTGTGCCTAAAGCGATAAGTGTGAAAAGTTGCTCGTTAAATTTTGAATTAATGCTAGGTATTTGTTCTGGCAACTCGCAGCATCATGCCTCAAGTATGATGACAGATGCGTGCGATGCACTATCACTTGCTGAACGCACGGGGGAAACGTTCCGCTATTATGAAACAGGTCATGCTATACATAGCAAACGTCAACTTGCTCTTATGGAAAAATTACGCCAATGTCATCAACGAGGTGAGTTAACATCACTTATTCAGCCACAAGTATCTTTCATTCAAGATAAAATCATCGGTTTTGAGATGAAACTTGATTGGCGTAAACATGTTGATGAAAAGTTATCACAAGCAGAGTTTGAACAATTAGCATCATATAGCAACGTATTATATCCATTGACTAAAATGTTATTTAGCGATGCCTTTGAAATCCTCGCATTAACCAAAGCGAATGGTATAACGGCGACGGTTTCGGTGAACTTAAGTAGTGGTGCGTTATTAGAAACTGAACTTGCTGACTTTATTGCACTGCAAGCAGAACAAAATGACATACCGTTAAACCAGCTTATTGTCGAGTTACACGAAAAGGTATTACTGAGTAATGCCTACAGAGCGCGCATGATGATAGATCAATTAAAGGCGCTCGGTGCTAACATTTCAGTAGATGAATTTTCAGGCAGCTATGAAGCGTTAAAGTATTTACGTCGAGCATCAGTTTATCAAGTGAAAATTGATTGCAGTCATATTGATGATATAGCAGGTTATCGGGTTGATAAAACGATAGTGAATGCGTTGATAAATTTGATCAGGAAAATGGACATTTCAGTAGTAGGGAAAGGTATCGATAAATTATCATTGAAAGAAAATTTTGTCGCTATTGGTGGAGATACCGCTCAAGGAAACATTATTCACCCTGGTTTACAAAAAGAACAAATTATAGATTGGTGTGTTAGCTGGCAAAACAAAGCCAAACAGCTGGGTTAGTTAGTATCAATTAAATTGACATTACTCTATATCCAGAGGATCAGGCGATAAAATGATACCGGTATTGTCGGCATATATATGATCATCGGGTAAAAATGTAACACTGCCAAAATTGATTGGCAGATCTGTTTCGCCATGCGCTTCGTCGCTTGCACCGACAGGTATTGCAACTAAACCTTGAATACCTAAGTCGATATCTTCTAATAAGTCGACATCTCTCACACTACCAAAACACACAATACCTTCCCAGTTGTTTTTTGCAGCAGCTTCAGCGATATAGCCATCGATCAGTGCACGTCGTGTGGAACCGCCACCATCAATCACTAATACTTTGCCGGTGCCATCCGTTTCAACCATCTGTGAAATTAAGCCATTTGTTTCAAAACACTTAACTGTAACTACTTGACCTCCAAAAGAACTTCTACCACCGTAATTACAAAATAGAGGTTCTACTACGTCAATTACATCGGCATACAAATTACATAATTCTGAGGTGTTGTATTCCACGGGTGAGTCCTTTTGTGGTTAATGATCTTACGTTAGCGTTTAGTATACAGGGCTTACGACACTTAACAAGTCGACAACAGAAATTGCACTTGTAATCAAATGTAAAAGTCGATTTAATGCGTTAATTCAAAGTAAAGATAAATTAGGTAATAGTGTAGTGATGCCTGAGAGCACATATACGGTAGGCTTTTTGTACACGTTTCAAATGTGTACTTCATTCGTGCTGGCATTTTTTCTTTATGAATATTTTAAGGATGTTGATAAAGGTTTTGTGAAATATTGGGGGCTTGCTTTTACGGGGTTAGCGGTAAAATACCTAGCACTAGCATGTCAAAATTTCACGCCACATATTGCAGATACAGCGTGGCTTAAAGTTATCATAGCGTTTATTACGCAAATTGGCGCTTACACATTCGCGTTATTTTTTATCTTAGGGTTTTTAGCCGCACTCAAGAAGTCTCCTATTATTTTTAAGCATCAACGTTGGTTACTCGGTTTGGTGCTTACGTTTTCTTTAGCGACATCTTTTGTTTTTGCTTTTGACGTAAACGCTGCATTTAATCGTTTTTATATACGGGTAAGCTTATTAGATTTCATTTTATCTGGGGTGTTTCTCGCTGTTGCTATTTTATTGATGAATAGTCAAAAACGTTTTTTAGCTGCGAAGGTGATGGTTGTTATTTGCTTACTGTTTAGCGCCCGTTATCTGATTTGTTCATTTTTGACTGTGGTGATGCTGCGTGAAAATAATTTCGCTCAGATAGAGCTTATTTTTCGTTATTTTGATTTTGCTTGTTATACCCTATTAGGTGTTAATTTGATGATATGGATGCAAGGTGCTGAGAGAAGTGCTGCGGAAGTAGCGATAAATCGTGCTAAATATATGGGTAAACACGATTTGCTTACTGGTGCATTAAATCGTGAACAAGTGATTGAAAACATTCCATTAGCCATATCAACAGCAACCGATAAAAATCTCAAACTGGCAATTTATTTAATTGATTTAAAAAGGTTTAAATTTATTAATGATACCTACGGTTTGAAAATAGGAGATTTAGTGCTTGGTAAGGTTGCTAAGCGCTTAAAACAAAGTGTGTTATTACCGCAAGTGATTGGTCGAATCAGTGGTGACTCTTTTGTTTTTGCGATTGAAATAGGTGATGAAGGGCAACTAGAAAAAGCGGCTCAACATTTACATGATGTGATTTCTCGCGCTTATCGTGTTAACAACCAAGAAATACACCTTCAAGCGAGTGTTGGCTACTGCTTAGCGCCTAGTGACGGCGATGAAGCAGAAAACTTATTGCATAAAGCCAATTTAGCGCTGTTTCGCGCAGAAAATAAAAATATTCCAAGCTTACGTTATTCTGCTGGTATGCAAGCAGATGGTAGCCATTTACCTGCGGCAGAGAAAGCGATTAGATTAGGAATACAGCGAAAACAGTTTGTATTGTATTTTCAACCACAATTAAATTTAGTTTCTAACCGCATTGAAGGCGTGGAAGCGCTCGTACGTTGGCAACATCCTGAAAAGGGGTTATTGCAGCCCGATAGCTTTTTGCCAGATTTTGAGGCTCTTGGCCTGAATAGTGTACTCGATGGTTATGTGTTAGAGCTTGCTTGTCAAAAACTAGCTAACTGGTATCAAAGCTTTAAACGACGTTTAACCATTGCTGTTAATGTTAGTGCGGCTGAGTTCCAAGACCCTGCCTTAGTATCAAAAATACAAGGGTTGCTGGTTAAATATCAGGTTCCTTCAAAGTATCTTGAGTTAGAAATCACTGAAAATGTTGTGATCACAGATATAGAGTCTGCGATGGATACCATTGTCACGCTGCAAAATATGGGGATTAAAGTTTCTATTGATGACTTTGGTACAGGTTATTCCTCTTTGTCTTATTTGCGTGATCTGCCGATAGACAAAATAAAAATAGATCGTAGCTTTATTACCGATTTCGCTCGCAATGACTCTGACTTAACTATTGTTAAGTCGATGATCAAATTGTCTCATGGTTTAGGTAAACGTGTATTGGCAGAAGGGGTTGAGAATCAAGATCAACTTGCCCTCTTAAGAAAACTTGGCTGTGATGCAGTGCAAGGTTTCTATATCAATCGTCCGTTGACAGAAGAAAAACTAGTCAGTCAACTTTCTCGTCGCGAATAAAATTGTACATAATTATAAAAAAAGCGCTTACATTTCTCTCTCTTTTGCCGATAGAGTCTATACTTACCTTGAACAAGTTTTATCATTAAAGGGTTGTATATATGTTGATCAAACATAAGCTAATCGCCAATACCACAATACTTGGCTTAGCAATGGTTTTTATGCTGCTGTTAATTTCGTATACCGAGTCATCTTTAGAAAAAGATATAACAGTTGCCAGAACTATCGGAAATATTGAGGTATCCGTTTTACAACTACGACGCCATGAGAAGGATTTTCTTGCCCGTAAAGATTTAAAATATAAAGAAAAATTTGAAAATACTTATCAGAAACTCGTGAGTGATATTAATCAGCTCGAACAGTCTTTAATAGAAGAGAACCCGCCTGAAATTGGTAGTATGCGCCGTGTTATGGCGGATTATGAACAACATTTCACCAATATGCTTGAGGCTCAGCAACGTATAGGGCTTAATCCGAAAGATGGATTGTATGGTAAGTTGCGCGCTGCGGTTCATCATGTTGAAACCTTGATAGGGGATAAAGACCATCAAATGTTGAGTATGATGTTGCAATTACGCCGTAATGAAAAAGACTTCATGCTGCGTTTAGATGATAAATACATAACGCGTTGGAATAATAATGCTCAGGCATTTGTTAATTATGTTAATGCGAGTGAGCTTCCCGCAGAGACACGTGCAAAAATTGTTGATAGCCTAGCTGAATATCAATTGTCTTTTACATCATTAACTGACGCACAACGTGAGTTAGGCTTTAAGGCTGATTTAGGGCTAATGGGTAAAATGAGAACAGCGGTACATAAAGTTGATGAAAACTTATTATCATTACTCAATACCAGTAAAGCATTGGTAGATCAACATACTGATTTTGTGGGTAAAGTGGCGGTGGCTGTTTTTTCTTTTGTTCTTGTGATTGCGGTTGCGTTCACATATTACATGAGTAAGTCTATTTTAGATGGTGTAAACAATCTGAAAAATACCATGAACCGTGTCGCTGAAACGAAAGATCTTTCCATTATTGTAGAAACCAAAGATAAAGATGAACTTTCAGAAGTTGCTCGGGTATTCAACACTATGATCGCCAGTTTCAGAAATTTAATAGTAGAAGTGAATCACTCTGTTAGTACTGTTAATACGGCAACTCGTAGTTTGTCTGAAAATATTCATCGGGCGAATGAAGGTGTTGATACGCAAGTACAACAAACGGACTTAGTGGCAACTGCGGTAACAGAAATGGTTGCAACAGTGGAAGAGATCGCAAAAAATACTCATGAGGCCGCTGACAAAGCCGAAACTACTCACGAAAATGCTCAAGCCGGAAAAACAGGTGTCGATTCGACCATAGGTCAAATAGATCATTTATCTGATACATTATTAGAGTCAGAAAATGTCGTCAAAGAACTAGCCAAAGACAGTGATACGATAGGTTCGGTATTAGATGTTATTCGTGGCATTGCTGAGCAAACAAACTTACTCGCGTTAAATGCAGCTATCGAGGCCGCTCGCGCAGGCGAGCAAGGGAGAGGCTTTGCTGTAGTAGCTGATGAAGTAAGAACGTTAGCGAGTCGAACGCAAGATTCAACACAAGAAATTGAAACAATAATAAATTCGCTGCAAATGCGTACAAAAGATATTGTAACTCATATGGCTGCATGTAGAACGCAAGGACAAGAAAGTGCAGAACAAGCAGCATCAGCGGGTAAAATGCTAGTAGAGATTACTCAAGATGTTTCAACGATTATGGATATGAATACAGCCATTGCAAGTGCTATTCAGCAACAAAGTACCGTTGCTCAAGAAGTTAATGAGCACGTTGTTATGATCCGCGATGTTGCAGAAGAGGCTGGCCAAGCGGCTACCCAAAATGCACAAATGAGTGAAGAGGTATCACAACAAGCGCAAGTACTTGATAAAGAAGTTAATCAGTTTAGTGTGTAATTGGTTTTTCACTTTATTTTAATCGCATAGACGAAAAAGCCATCGAAATATTTCGATGGCTTTTGTTATTTATGCAATATGAGTTATAAAATAAAGCGACTTAAATCTTCATCCTGTATGACATTATTCAATGTTTTGTTTACGTAAGCTTCATCAATAACAACGGCTTCGCCACTACGGTCATTAGCAGAAAATGACAGCTCTTCTGTTAGGCGTTCCAACATGGTATGTAAACGACGCGCGCCAATATTTTCAGTGCTTTCATTTACTTGCCATGCCGCTTTTGCAATCGCTTGAATGCCGTCTTCGCTGAATGATAAGTCGACGCCTTCAGTGGCTAACAATGCTGTATATTGCTCGGTTAATGAGGCACTCGGTTCGGTTAAAATTCTGACAAAATCTTCAGTGGTTAACGCTTGTAACTCCACCCGTATAGGTAAACGGCCTTGTAATTCTGGTATTAAATCAGAAGGCTTTGCCATTTGGAAAGCACCTGATGCAATAAACAAGATATGATCAGTTTTTACCATACCGTGCTTTGTCGATACTGTAGAACCCTCAACTAATGGCAGTAAATCACGTTGTACACCTTCGCGTGACACATCTGGTCCTGAGCTATCACCGCGTTTACAAATTTTGTCTATCTCGTCAACAAAAACAATACCGTTTTGTTCCACGGCTTCAAGGGCTTTTACCTTGATGTCTTCTTGATCAACAATTTTAGCTGCCTCTTCTTCTTGTAACGACTTAAAAGCATCTTTAATTTTTAATTTACGTTTATTGGTTTTTTCTGGCGATAAATTCTGAAACATATTTTGCAGCTGTGAAGTCATGTCTTCCATGCCGGGAGGTGCCATAATTTCAACGCCCATTTGTGGTGCAGCAAGTTCTAATTCAATTTCTTTATCGTCTAACTTGCCTTCACGTAACTTTTTCCTAAATACCTGTCGTGTTGCAGTATTCTCTGAAGATTCATCATTACCGTAAGTATCGCGAGGGTTAGGTATTAACACATCAAGTATTCGTTCTTCAGCGCGTTCTTCTGCAAGGTGTTTCACCCTTGCCATTTCTTGCTCTTTGGTCATTTTGAATGCCATGTCAGCAAGGTCGCGAATGATCGTTTCTACTTCTTTACCTACGTAACCAACTTCAGTGAACTTTGTTGCTTCAACTTTGATAAAAGGCGCATTGGCTAATTTAGCTAAACGTCGTGCGATTTCTGTTTTACCAACACCAGTTGGACCAATCATTAGAATGTTTTTGGGTGTAACTTCTTGACGTAGCTCATCATTTAACTGCATACGACGCCAACGATTTCTTAACGCAATCGCTACGGCTCTTTTGGCATCTGCTTGACCAACAATATGGCTATCTAATTCATGTACAATTTCACGTGGGGTCATATTTGACATAGATGATTCCTTTTCGCTGGTTATAGTTCGTCTAAGGTGTAACTATGATTGGTGAATACACAGATATCACCAGCGATTTTTAATGATTTTTCAACAATTTCTGAGGCGGTTAGGTCGGTATTTTCAAGTAATGCTGTTGCGGCTGATTGCGCAAAGTTTCCACCACTTCCTATTGCGATTAAATCGTGCTCTGGTTGAACAACATCACCGTTACCGGTAATGATCAAAGAAGCTGTTTCATCAGCAACCGCTAATAATGCTTCTAACTTACGTAATGCTCGGTCGCTACGCCAGTCTTTGGCTAATTCAACAGCAGCTTTTGTTAGATGACCTTGGTGCATTTCTAGTTTGCTTTCAAAGCGTTCAAACAAAGTAAATGCATCTGCGGTACCACCAGCAAAACCGGCTAATACTTTGTTGTTATACAAACGGCGTACTTTTTTGGCATTGCCTTTCATTACGGTATTACCTAAAGAAACTTGTCCGTCTCCACCGATGGCAACTTTACCGTTTCTTCTTACTGATACAATAGTCGTCACGTTAAACCTCTACAGGTGTCTGCTAAAACATACTCACCTTAATTGAATAACGGGAGTATAAATTAGCGAGTTAATTACATTGTAGATTAGATGGGTGCGCTTACGGTTTTTTCAAGATTAAGCGTACAATTAAGCGCAAACAACACGTTCAAAAGGGAAAAAAGTCTGTTTGGCTGAATTGCCTAGGGCCTATTGATCTTTCGCGTTTATTTTTGCAGCAGCTTATTGGTATTTAGACAAGGTATTGCGATTAATATGTGGTTTGTTATTCCACATCAAAAAGCAATAACGATGTATCAATGACAAAAAATGCTGCCCTTTGGGTTCAGCTATCGCCATAACCAAATTTGGCAGGTGCTAATGCGGTTACCACGTAGTTTATGTTTGTCGCGTTCAGCATCTCGTTTTTTATCATATGGACCTAAGTACACTTTATGCCAAGTGCCATTACTACCGCTTGATGCACTAATATGAGATGACAACCCGGCAAAGGCTATGGTTGCCTTCATCTTTTCAGCTTGTTGCTGTGTTCTAAAAGAACCACATTGCATTTTCCAAGGGCCTCTGTCTTCTACAGTATACTCACCCGCATCCACTTCTTTTTCTTGTAACTGTTGAGGGTAAGCCCATTTTTCTTTTGGCGGCTCAGGTAGAGTAGTGGCCTTTTTAGTGGCGGGTTTACTATTTACTGTTGTTGTTTCTTCAGGCGTAATGTCTTTAATAGACCATAATAAATAACCAAAACCAATGCCGAATGTCAGTGCAACAACGATTAACAACTTTAATTTTGCTGTCACTACTTTTGGAGCAGGCGCTTGTTGCTTTTTATAAGGATTCTTTTTATTTTTGGTACGGGAAACGTAATCTTGATGTGTCATTGGTTTACTACATGATAACTGAAACTTAAAGCGTGAATGGCTTATTGTAACTGAGCAAGTCAAAATTCAAAGTAATAATGAAAAATAATCAGTTTTATTTTGTTATTAAAGGCGGTGTTTACCAACTTAAATCTATTGGATCAACGTCAATCGACCAGCGTACTTTACTGTGACTTTCAATACTATCAATTTCAGAAAGTATCATTTGTAAAGATTGATGTAACCGTTTACGTGAGTCAGCTTGCACTAGAAGGTGATAACGATATTTACCTGCTTTTTTCTCCATCGCGGCTGGCATTGGCCCAGCTAGGTTACAAGCAAGCGATAGTTGGCTGATTTGCCGTAAAAATTGTTCAGGTAAATAGGGCGTGTTAGCTTCGGCGCGAATCAATGCCTGAAAACTATAAGGCGGTAATTTAGCCCATTTACGTTCTTGCAGACCGGTATTGGCAAACTCAGCATATCCTTGATGCACCAGTTGGTGTAATAATGGATGTTGTGGGTATTGGGTTTGAATGTATACCGTACCAGGTTTGCTTGCGCGACCTGCGCGGCCAGCAACTTGTTCTAGTAGTTGTGCCATATGCTCAGCCGCACGATAATCAATGCTAAATAAAGCGCCGTCAATATCAAGCATAACCACTAATGTAACATCAGGAAAATGATGACCCTTTGCCAGCATTTGAGTACCAATAAGAATATGATGTTGTTTTGTCGCCACTTGTTCTAATCGTTTACTTAGTTCTCCTTTACGTCTGGTACTGTCACGGTCTATTCGTACCACACTATGGTCACTAAAGCGTTCTGTTAACCATTGTTCAACTTGTTCAGTGCCTTGTCCAACAGGGTTGATGCGAATACTGCCACAATCAGGGCATTGTTTAGGAATACGTTTTTGACTATTACAATGGTGGCAAATTAATAACCCTTGTGATTTATGCAAGGTGTAAGGACGATTGCATCGTTGACAGTCAGCCACCCAGTGGCATTCTTTACAATTTATTGCGGGTGAAAAGCCACGACGATTAATAAAAACTAATACTTGCTCATCTTTAGCGATGGTTTGACTAATTGCTTGTACGGTTGCAGGCGTTAATCCACTAGCCATTGATTGGCCATTAACATCAATTAATTTTAGCGTTGCTTGTACACTGTTACCGGGGCGCTTTGTGAGTTGGTGATAACAATATTTTTTAAGGTTAGCATTTGCCAGTGACTCAAAACTTGGGGTAGCACTGCCTAGTACGATTGGAATATTTTGCTGCCTCGCACGAATGATGGCTAAGTCACGGCCGTGATAACGAAAACTATCCTGTTGTTTAAACGAGGGGTCGTGTTCTTCATCAACGATGATCATGCCAAGTTGATTGCAGGGAGTAAAAACAGCTGAACGTGTACCTATGATTATGGCTGCGTTACCTTGCTTCGCGTGTTGCCAAGTTGCAAACCGTTCTTTATCGTTCAACCCTGAGTGGTGTAGCACAACCGGCACATTAAAACGTTGTTCAAAACGAGCAAGCATTTGCGGCGTTAAACCTATTTCGGGTACTAATACTAGTACTTGCATGTTTTCAGCAAGGATGGGCTCCATTGCTTGAAGGTAAACTTCTGTTTTTCCGCTACCGGTAATACCATGTAAAAGGTGGCATTGAAACTTAGTTTTATGCTGTGAAATTGCAGCAACAGCTACGGCCTGTTCGGTAGATAGCGACAGTTTATCTGAATTATTGATACTGTTTTCTTGCCAGTTAAATTTCGTTAGCTCTTGCTCAACGGCATGTATAAATTGCTTTTCTTCTAATGCTGTTAATTGTTGTTTGCTATAACCAAGCGTTCTTAATTCGGGCCAAGTAATGTTTTGATGTTTCGCGATTAATAATAATAACGCCGCTTGTTTCATTGCTCGCTTTTTGGTTAATTGTGCTAATAGCAGAGAAACATCGTTAGTTGATGAACGCCAAACCCTTTCTTTTTCAGGCATTGAAGGCGATATTTGCCGCAATAAAACGGGTAATGCGTGCTGAAATACTTCACCAATAGGATGTTGATAATAATGAGCACTGATGGTTAATAATTTTATCAAGTCATTAGGAATTGCATGTTCAGGGTTTACCCGAGATACAATAGATTTAAGTTTTTTAAGATCAAAAGCAATATTTTCATCGGGTTGTAAGCCAATAATTACGCCGATTACTTGCCGAGAACCAAAGGGAACTAATACCTGCTCACCCACTGAAATTTTAGGGTGTTGTAAAGCTTGTGGTACCAAATAAGTAAACTGCTGGCGCAGTGGCACAGGAATCGCAACTTGTACAAGAAAACAATCAGACAAAGTGAAAAACTATTATTAATGATCAGAGGCGCTATTTTGCTTATTATTGGTGATGATGCCAAGCGATATATTATTTGGTTATTTTTTCACTAATACATTCTTATTTTTCTTGAATACCGACGAGTTATCAATTACTATTCGCCACCATTATTTTTTAACACGTATGGTGCTTAGCGAAATTGGTTCGACTGAGTGGCGATACGGCCCATATTTAGAGGTTTTCCATGAAAGAAGGTATCCATCCTGAGTACGTTGAAATCAAGGCACATTGTTCTTGTGGTAACGTAATCAACACTCGTTCAACGAGAGCGAAAGACATTCACCTTGACGTATGTTCAGAATGTCACCCATTTTACACTGGTAAGCAAAAAGCTGCTGAAACTGGTGGCCGCGTTGATAAATTCAACAAACGTTTTGGTGCATTAAGCAAAAAATAAGCTTAATGATGCATTTCGTTTGAGAAAAGCGCCTAGTTATGGCGCTTTTTTTATGCCTTATACCAATTAAAATAAACATTTGGTCACTTAGCGAGAGTTAAAAGGATTGAGGCACTGGTTAGTTGTTCCTGACCTAGCCTAAGTAGCTTCATCCCTGAAGCGTCCTTGTTAAAATCAATAACACAGCCTATAAGCCTTTTAAACTCGCCCTTGGGAGCTCATTAGTCCCCTGATAACTTCCCTAAATAATCAAACCATAGAGTGACTATAGTTAAATTATTTAGCTTGTTCTAAGCGTGCTAATGAAGCTCTAAGTTGATTAAATCTTTAATTCAATTGCTATTAAAACTTTTTCTTTTAAACCTTTTTTATTCATACTGCATCTAAATAATTAAACAGCAAACATGGAAAGAGCATTTGAGTAACTCTCAAGTTATTGACGCACAGCAACGCTTTTCTCAAGATCAAGACTTTGAGCTGGTAACACAAGCACAACGCGGAGAGCAACGCGCGTTCATTGAGTTATACCAGCGTCATCATAAACGCATCTATGCGTTGTGTTGGCGAATGATTGCTGATAAAGACAGCGCAGAAGATATTTGCCAAGAAGTATTTGTGCAAATGTGGCAAAAAATTAATCACTTTCGTGGTGATAGTAAGTTTTCTACATGGTTTCATAGTGTCGCGACAAATGTGGTGTTAAATCATCTTCGAAAGCAAAAAACATGGATACAAAAAGTATTCAGCGTGGAAGATAAATTTGTTGAAGAACAAACCGTTGCTATGTCTGATCATGTTGAAGTACATGAGTTAGATAAACACATTCAACAATTGCCAGAACGAGCGCGTATTGTGTTTGTATTATTTGCGGTAGAAGGCTATCGACACGAAGAAATTGCCAGCATGACAGGAATGGCTGTTGGATCAAGTAAAGCTCAATATCACCGAGCTAAAACATTGCTAAAAGAAGCATTAAGTGAGTAGTAGCATGAAAAAACCGATAACCGATAGCGAACTACAAACACAAGTAGCGCAATTACCGAGAGAGCGAACTCCTGAGCGAGACCTTTGGCCTGGTATAGAAAAAGCCATTGCGCAACAATCAAACAATACAAGTAAACGAAAATCATTTTACCCGGTAGCTTGGGCTGCCAGTATCGTTGTTGCAGTGTTAGTGTCTTGGTTAAGTTTAACGCCGGTCACTGACGTAACTGAACAGCAAAGCCTTGCCAAAATAATGAAGCAAGACTTTGAACAACAAAAGCAACTTATGTTAACCAGCTTAGGGCAACCGGATCTTACACAGTTGTCACCTAAAATGAAAACCCAGCTAATTGAGCTGCAAGAAGCACAGCAGGCGATACAAAAAGCACTAGCAAAAGATGAAAATAATGGTGATTTACTTAACTTATTACGCTGGACTCAAAAACAAGAGTTAGATTTGATCAAAAAATTATACAGCCCGCAATGGCAAACAATTTAAAGGAAGGTTTATGAAAACGTTATTTTTACTGGTAGGCATATTTAGCGCTATTGTTACCTTACCTGTATTTTCAAAGAATCTAATAGATGAAACCATGTCTGGTGAAGGTGTTAGTAAAGTGTATGTTGAAAATATGCGTGGTGAAGTTGCGATAAAGGGTTGGGATAAAAATCAAGTGGTGGTAAAGGGTAAGCTTGATGAACACGCCAAAGCATTCGACTTTGATAAAAACGGTAGTGTTATTGATATAAAAGTGCGCATGAAAAATCATCATAACTCCCGAAATAATGACGGTTCTGATTTGGTTATTATGGTACCTAAACGTATGCGAGTAGAGTTTTCCGGAGTGTCTTCTGATTTTAGCTTAGAAAGTATTACGAAAGGCATCGAAGGAAAAACAGTGAGTGGAGATATCGATATTCGCGATATTGACCATCAAGTAGAAATTTCAACAGTAAGCGGCGATATTAAAAGTATTAACGCCAAAGGCAAAGTCACCATGACCACTGTCAGTGGTCAAATATCAGATAAAGCCTCAAGTGGTCGCTTGCAGCTACGAGCAGTAAGTGGCGAAATTGATACGCAATCAAGTGCGACAGAAGTTGATTTAGGTGTTGTATCAGGAGATTTAACATTTAATTTGGCAACGGTGGATGAATTAGAGCTATCGTCAGTAAGTGGTGAAATCGAAGGTGAACTAGCGCTAGCAGATAATGGCCGAGTGAAAATGTCTTCAGTGAGTGGTGACATTGCCCTTAAATTCATTGATGCTGTTAATGCTACTTTTCGATTGAAAACGCATGCAGGCGGTGATTTACTTAACCATATTACCAGTGACAAAGCCGTTGAAAGTAAGTACTCACCACGTGCTAAGCTTAATTTTGAAGTGGGGAACGGTAGTGCAACGGTAAAAGCAACAACTGTTAGTGGTACTATTCGCTTATTAAAATAAGTTTACCTTGAGCGGCTCATTAGCAGTCGCTCATAATCTTCTTCGCTTATTCTTTACTTAAAACGTTCTTCTAAGCCATAATACTCGCCTTAGCTTTCAGTGAATTAAACGTTAGCAATGATCACTGATTCCGATAAATCAACACAGGTGTATGAATGGCAGATCGCAAGCCAGCAAATTTTTCCAAAAACAATAAGAAGCATGACCAACTTGTCGACGAGTTAAAGGTGCCACCACATTCGCTTGAAGCCGAACAGTCTGTATTAGGCGGCTTATTGCTTGATAACGAAGCGTGGGATCGTGTTTCTGAACGTGTTGTTGCTGAAGATTTTTATAGCCGCTCTCACCGCATTGCGTTTGAAACAATTGGTTCATTGATTGAGCTTGGCGACCCTGTTGATTTGATCACGCTATCAGAAGCGTTAGAAAATGATCAAAAGCTTGATGATGCCGGTGGTTTTGTTTACCTCGCTGAAATGATGAAAAACACGCCAAGTGCAGCCAACATAACAGCCTATGCAGCCATTGTTCGAGAACGTGCAGTAACGCGTGAAATGATCGCAGTGGCTAATGAAATCGCTGAAGCCGGTTTTGATTCTCAAGGGCGCAGCAGTGCTGAACTGCTAGATTTAGCTGAAACGCGCGTGTTTCAGATTGCCGAAAAAAGGGCGAATAAATCTGAAGGCCCAGAAAACATTAATAACGTGCTAGAAAAAACTGTTGACCGTATAGAAAAACTTTATCAACAACCGCACGATGGGGTAACAGGTGTAACCACAGGCTTTTCTGATCTAGATAAAATGACCGCAGGTCTACAGCCTTCTGATCTTATAATTGTTGCTGCTCGTCCTTCAATGGGTAAAACAACTTTTGCAATGAACTTGTGTGAAACGGCGGCGATGACTTCAGATAAACCCTGTTTGATCTTTTCTCTCGAGATGCCTTCAGAACAAATCATGATGAGGATGTTGGCGTCATTAGGCCGAATAGACCAAACCAAAATACGAACTGGACAATTAAATGACGAAGATTGGGCACGTTTGTCTTCAACTATGGGGTTGTTACTTGAAAAAGGTAAAATGTTTATTGATGACTCTGCAGGTTTAACGCCGACAGAAGTTCGCTCTCGGGCGAGGCGTGTTGCGCGAGATCATGGTGGCTTAAGTATGATCATGGTTGATTACCTTCAACTTATGCGGGCACCACAGTTCTCTGATAACCGTACCTTAGAAATCGCTGAAATTTCTCGCTCGCTTAAAGCCTTAGCAAAAGAATTAGAGATCCCCGTCGTTGCATTATCACAGCTAAACCGTAGTCTAGAGCAACGCTCAGACAAACGTCCTGTTAACTCAGATTTACGTGAGTCAGGCTCAATTGAGCAAGATGCCGATTTAATTATGTTTATTTATCGTGATGAGGTATATCACGATGACTCTGAATTTAAAGGTATGGCCGAAATTATCATTGGTAAGCAACGTAATGGCCCAATTGGCCGAGTACCGTTAACCTTCCAAGGGCAATTTTCTCGCTTTGATAATTATGCTGGCCCTCATGTATTAGAAGAAGATTAATTTAGCGATGAGTATTCGAAGCGCGACTGCATTAATTGACCTTGCCGCGTTACAACAAAACTATGCAGCGATAAAAGCGCAAGCACCTAACAGCAAAATTCTCGCTGTGCTGAAAGCAAACGCTTATGGCCATGGGTTAGAGCGTATTGCAAAGGCGTTACCGCAGGCCGACGCTTTTGGGGTGGCACGAATCGAAGAAGCATTAGCACTAAGAACAGATGGTATAGTCAAACCCATAGTGTTGCTTGAAGGTTTTTTTACCGCGCAAGATTTACCGATTTTAGCCGTTAACAATTTACAAACGATTGTACATAATGAACAACAACTAACGGCTATTTTAAACGCTGATTTAGATAAGCCGTTAAAAGTATGGTTAAAAGTTGATACGGGGATGCATCGTTTAGGCGTAAATCCTGAGCAATTTGAAGATTTCTATCAACAATTAACCGCGAGTGACAATGTACAAAATGATATTGTTGTGATGAGCCACTTAGGCTGTGCTGATGATACTCAAGATACTGCCACCACCGAGCAACTTGCTCGCTTTAATCAGTTAACCGCCTCTTTTGGTAATGAAAAAAGCTTGGCCAATTCCGCGGGCATTTGGGCATGGCCGGAATGCCATTTTCAATGGGTTCGCCCTGGGTTAATGTTGTATGGTGTTTCCCCAATGATCCATGATACCAATAATAATGCTCATGACATTGTGCCGGTAATGACCTTGCAAGCAAGCTTAATTGCCATTAGAGACATTAAGGCTGGGGAAGGCGTTGGCTATGGTGCTAATTGGCGTAGTGATAAAGATACCACTATTGGTGTTATTGCCATTGGTTACGGTGACGGTTATCCACGTCATGCTGCTAATGGTACACCAGTGTTAATAAATGGTCGCCGTGTCCCCTTAGTTGGTCGCGTATCAATGGATATGATAACCGTGGATTTAGGCCAAACATCAACGGATAACCTTGGTGATGTTGCAACACTTTGGGGCGAGTCATTGAGTGTTGCAGAGGTTGCCGCGCATGCAACCACTATTCCCTACGAATTATTATGTAATATTAGTAAGCGCGTAAATTCACGCCTTAAATAGCGTGAAATTTTTAACAATTACCTAGCAAATAAACAGTTAGCGAGTGTTTTTTGAATAGCGACAATGTCGTCACCTTTTCTTAGTTCTCTAGTGATTGGCGTATCGTGACCAGAAATATAAATTTTTAAATCTGAGTCGAGATCAAAGTGGCCGGCACTTTCAATTTTAAAGTGAGTAATGGCTTTATATGGCACAGAGTGATATTCAACTTTACTACCTGTTAGACCTTGTTTATCAATTAAAATTAATCGATCACTGGTGAAAATAAATTTATCACGAATTAATTTAAATCCAAGTTCAATCGTTTCATTGTTTGCTAAAATAGGTGAGAGTTCTTCGGCTAGCTCATTTACATCAACCTGTGATGCATTGCCCATTAATCCTGATAAAAAACCCATAAAATTTCCTTGTTATTGATGATTTGTCATTAATACCATAAAACAAATTATTGTCCTTGAATAGTGGCGATGATGGTTCTTGCTTCTGCGAAATTGCGGTGCTCACCAAGATAAACTCCTTGCCAAATACCTAGGTTTAACCGTCCATTGGTAATAGGAATAGATACGCTACTACCTAATGTACTCGCTTTTATATGAGCTGGCATATCGTCGGCACCTTCGTAAGTGTGTTGATAATATGGCGCATTTTCGGGGACAAAGGTATTAAAGTGGCGTTCTAAATCTGATCTTACTGTTGTATCGGCGTTTTCATTAATGGTTAATGAAGCGGAAGTATGTTGAATGAAAAGGTGTAACAAACCACATTCAATGGCTGATATGTGCGGTAGATGGTTAATTATCTCATCGGTGATCAAATGAAACCCTCGTGATTTTGCGGGTAGCTGAAATGTTTTTTGTTGCCACATAATATTGATTACTTAAGTTCCTTAAAAGATTAACACGCCCTAATTGGATAATACTGCAATATCTAAATGAGCCATTGTGTAGCTATGTTAAAAACGACTGATCACTATATCAAAAGGCTATTATCGATTCATTCCCGCGAACAAACAGTCTTGGTATACTTCGATCAGACTGGCGACAAGGAACCATTGATGATGGGCAATACCAAAAAAGTTAATCGTACGATTAACTTTTTTATGGGGGTACAATAAAGCTTAGTAAGAGGGCTTATTATTTATCGAAACTGAATTCGATATACGCTTTGCCCTCTGGCGCGCTCAGCGAAATAATAACAATAGGGCCGTCTGCTTTATGGTTAATTGTATGGTTATTGCCAGACACAACCATAGGAGTTGCCATATCAAATTCGAAGCCTTTTTCGCTTAGCATTCTTTTGGCGCCACCTGTTACCATATTGGTAATTTCACCTACCAAGTCGGTAATTTCTTCATTGACCTCATCAGGTGCTTCGCCAACCATATTTTTCATGGTTGCTAATGCTAATGGAGCATCAAATGTAATGGATAATGAGCCCTTTGTTTGCTCACTCACCATACCAATTAGACCTGATACGTCGCCCATGGCTACTTCATTTTTCTTAAGCTTAGGCTTTTCTGGGGTCAATTCCATCTGAGCCATTGTTGACATTACATTTAGCATTGACGATAAAAATGGGTTAATAAACTCTACATTCATGAAGGTACTCAAAGCCTTATCAGTTCTAGTATTCTGATTTTGCACATATAATTAGTAAATGTAAATCGAGAATACCAATTGTTATTCTAAGATACTAGCAACTTTATGCTCTTTGGCAAAAGTTATGTAAACATTTACTTCAGATTCTTGAAAATTCACATTAATTACCTAGTTGCCTGTAAGTATCGACGAGTATTGCTAATTTTACCAATAATAGTATGAAAATTTTATCATTTATCTGTGAGTAACTATTATTGGCAATCCATGCAAGCACCGTGTGCTTCTACAATTTGATGATGAACCGTGAAGCCTTTTTGCCCAGCCATTTCTTTTAATGCCATATCAAAATCATTAGATTGAATTTCTTCAACTAAACCACATTTATCGCATATTAATAATTGTACAGGGTGGTTACAGTCACCAAAGTGATGACATAAAACGAATGCATTAATAGATTCAATTTTATGCACAAACCCTTGCTGGCTGAGAAAGTCTAATGCACGATAAATCGTTGCAGGCTTTGCGGCTGGGTCGGTTTCTTTAAGTTCATCAAGTAAATCATAAGCACCTACAGCTTTATTTCTATCTGCTAATAATTTAAATACTTGCTCTCTCGTTGGAGTAAACCTAACTTCTCTTTTTACACAATAGGCTTTTGCTTGCTCTAACAATTTTTCAATATTCATTACATTATCGATATTTTCACTGTTTTAAATGAGTCTACCATAGAGAAAAAAGGTTACCCAGCGTTTCAATGAAAACTCTTTAAATGATTGTTAATACATAGTGATTATTTTGCTTTTCTGTAATAAGAGCCGATGTACTTTTGTTTAACGCATATAAAAAACGTATAATTACTGCTGAAGTAGCCCGATATCTTAAGAGGCTGACGTAATACTTTTATAGGCTTTTAATTTAACGTTATGATTTCTCATAAACTATCTATTGCACCCATGCTCGATTGGACTGCTTTCTAGGTTTATCAGGGACTGCGAGCTAGTTTGGGGTTCCTGTAGGGTGACCAATTGATATTGAGGGTGACCGAATTCAGGAGGCTAGATTGTTCGTTTGTGTTATTGGTAATATGGTTTTTAACTTAACGTGTAAACTTTCTAAAATTAGTAATTTCTAAATCAATTTTACTTAGCATTGAATGATCATTAAACCTATCTCCAGTGATAATTTTTGTGGGTTTTAAGTAATCTGGCATCGTAATAGGTTTACCACTTTCACCTTCTTTAAAGGGGAATAACTCAACTAAACGAAATTCTTTTTCATATTGCCAGTGTGACGTTTTTGCAGTAACTATTCTTGTTATTGTTTCTTCAGGGCACAACGCGATCTCTCGTGCAGAAATAATAGGGAGAGTAGTTGAATAGACTACGGGTAAAATTTTAGTGTTAGGAAGTTCATTATATTCATATTCGACACAAAAACCTTCATGATTTTCAGCGTAGTGAGCCCATAATAAAGGGTCGTTAACTTCTCCAGAGAAAAAACAACAAATACCAACTGAGTTAAGAATATTGTGTCTGATGTTTGCAACTGATAATTCACGTTCTAAGTTTTGTATTGCATCAGCATTAATGCAGTTTTCAATATAGATTTTTATTTCTTGAATAATTTCTTTCGAAAATACCGCATTTTTATAGTCAAAATTTTCAGGATAAACAGTATTAATAGTAGATATTAATGTCTGTAAATATATATCCGAAAGAGGAGGCATATAAAGAGCCTGAATTTTACAGTCATTTAAATCATTAAACATTTTTGGGGAGGAAAGCCAAAGTTGATTGTTAGCAAGCGTGTCACAACGCTCGTCATCCAGCTTTTCAAAACGATATAGTTTCAATGAGTTAAATTCTTATGAAATTTTCAAAAGGTAAATACTATATTACAGAGTCTTTATTTTGAAACCAATGAATAAAATAATGTCCACATCGATTCGCGGGTTAAAGTCTATCAGTTTAAAAATAGTAGTTAAGTTATTATCCATCAGTTTTTTAGAAATTACACTTATTCTTAATGTATAATCGCCACAATATTTTAAGCTCAAAATCCTACTTTCTGAGGGTGACCAAAGGGTGACCGCAAAGGAAACTCAAGGTAATTCTATGCGATTCAGAGCAATTGAAAGCGTCAAATATATGAATAAAGAAACTATTGAACCTACCGGAAAATCTAAAACTCCCGTAAATAGGGGGCTACATGCACTTTCCGTTGCACCCATGCTCGATTGGACCGATCGCCATTGTCGTTATTTTTATCGAACCATGTCTAAAAACGTGGTGCTGTATACGGAAATGGTGACAACAGGCGCTATTTTATTTGGTAAAGGTGATTACTTAGGGTTTAACGAAGAAGAGCATCCTGTTGTTTTGCAGTTAGGTGGTAGTGATCCTGAAGCGATGACTAAATGCGCGATAATCGCCGAGCAGCAAGGTTATGATGAAATAAACATTAATGTAGGGTGCCCTTCTGACCGTGTTCAAAACGGCAAGTTTGGTGCCTGTTTGATGGCTGAACCTGCTCTAGTATCTCGCTGTGTAGAGCAAATGCAAACAGCAGTAAATATTCCTGTTACCGTGAAATCGCGCATTGGTATTGATGATCAAGATAGCTATCAGTTTTTACATCAATTTATCAGTGAGGTATCTCAAGCGGGTTGTGAACATTTTATTGTACATGCTCGTAAAGCATGGTTAAGTGGTTTAAGCCCTAAGCAAAACAGGGAAGTACCACCACTTGATTATGATCGGGTTTACCAAATTAAACGCGACTTTTCGTCGTTAAACATCTCTATTAATGGTGGGATTAAATCTTTTCAAGAAGTAAATCAACATTTAACCCATATTGATGGGGTAATGATCGGCCGAGAGGTGTACCAAAACCCTTATTTATTGTCTCAAGCGGATCAGCAAGTTTGGCATGAAAACACTGTGGTGAAAACACGAGCGCAAATTATTGAAGAAATGGCTGCGTATATTGATAATTATGTCGCCAATGGTGGTCGTGTATGGCATGTTGTTCGGCATATGCTTGGTTTATGCAACGGTTTACCAGGGGCAAAACAATATCGTCGTTACTTAAGTGAAAATGCTAACCGTGAAGGTGCAAATAGTCGTGTTCTACTTGAAGCGTTTGGTAAAGTGAAGGGTATTTAATGACGACAAAGTTCCGAAATCGGGAAGTGTATTCCCGTATTCGGGAAACTAATTAAGTTGTTAACTCTCAATAAAACAATAATTAGCAATTTTTTTACTAACAAATAGTGAAATTCACCAACTGGTTATGATAATTAAAAACCTGTTTCGAAAACTAATTTTTTGTAAAAATTAACTTTCTTTATAATTCAATGGTTTATGTTTTTTTTGCTGTAATGGCACAACCTTTGTTTACTTTCTTGCATCTTACTCACTATAACCTTATTAAAGGACAAGAAGATGCTAAGTTTATTAACCATTTCTATGATCATGATGATCCCTGCTGCAGCGGTGCTTGCCTGCTCAGTGGTGATTCGGTTTTTTGAAAAAAAGCTCAATACAAGTAAGCGAATATCTGTTTGTGATATTTGATTACTTGAAAGAAAAACGAATTAAATATCTTAACTAATGTGCCTTTTTCATCAAAGTGAATTATTTTTATTAAGCATAATAATTACTATCAATGTATACACATGCTTCTCTTGAGCCATTAACGACAACGCATTATTGAGTTCTTTGCTCCTCTCGGTTTTGTACTATCATCCGGCGAAACATAATACCTACTCCTGATATTTTACCTGTTAAATACCATACTTGTGCAGTTACATTCTTTTTCGTGCCATTAATTAAATTGAAGCCTCCCAATGTCATCTGAACAATTGTTTTTCTATTAAGCAGCACAGATTTACTTAGTTGATAATAAAGTAGAAAGCTGTACCACATTGGCAGGCATAAAAAACGCAATGCTAAAGAATAATACCTTCTCTTTGCTCTCACCCAATTGCTAAATAATAGCGTTCATTGGTCAGAGGTATCGATAGCTATGAGGGCTCAGAACCTAGATCAAACAAGGTAATTGTCTCGGCGTATCTATTACGTGAAGAGTCTTACTCATCAGTCAAATAGTCATATTGGTCAATTAGACTAAATCGGTAGTTATATTCACTATAATTTCGTTTGACATATTATGTCGTGAATTGTTGAGGATTTAGTGATTATTTAAATATTTGTTATAAAACAAGTGGTTAAATAAATTTACGCTGTTGGCACAAGCTTTGTAATGTATAGATTAATGAAGGATAAGTTTTTAATTTTTAGATGACACACACTCAGGAGAGCAACATGAACCGTCAACGTTTTTCATTATTATTGACTTCACTTGTTATAGGACTAACGACAATTACGAGTGCATCGGCAAATCAAAGCAGTATTGAAGATAGCGTAAATAAAGCGGTAGCAGAACAAACTAAACAAGTGTCACAGCAGATATCAAAAGCATTGAAAGATAATATTCAAGCGCAACTTAAATTAACCATCGCCTTAGCTGATAAGCCAGTTGTTCATACTGAGCAAATGATCGCTCAGGTGTCACCATCATCAAAAAGAACCATAGAAGAAGAGTAGGAGAAATACCATGGGAATGTTTTCACGATTTACAGATATTATAAATGCCAATATTAACAACATGCTAGATAAGGCAGAAGATCCAGAAAAAATGGTCAGATTAATCATTCAAGAAATGGAAGAAACACTTGTTGAAGTAAGAGCGACAGCGGCAAAACATATTGCTGAGAAAAAGTCGGTGTTACGACATATTCGCCAGCTAGAAAAATCTGTTGGTAATTGGCAAGAGAAGGCTGAAACAGCAATAGCAAAAGATCGTGATGATCTTGCAAAAGCAGCCTTAGTTGAAAAACATAAAGCACAGAGTGAACAAGAAAACTATGAACAAGAGCTATCTCAATTAGAAGAGTTTTTAACTGCAGTGCAGGAAGATAGTCAGCGTTTACAAAGTAAGTTATCAGAAGCAAAACGCAAACAGGAAGCCTATGTGTTAAGACAAGAATCAGCAACGGTGCGTTTAAAAGTAAGAGAAAGCGCACAAGTGCATAATATTGAAGATGCGATTAGCAAGTTTGAACGTTACCAGCAAAAAATTGATGACGTTGAAGCGCAAGTTGAAGCATTTGATTTAACGGCTAATCAAGATCTTGCAAGCCAAATATCAGCGTTGGAAACAGATGAACGTATTGACGAAGAAATCGCAAATTTGAAGAAGAAAACAGTCAATAGCTAATGACCACGTTGCCATGACACCTTACGTTCAAGGTGTCATGTTTACCCATTAATTAGAAGGAAAAACACATGAAATATCAACGTCAATATACTCATCAGTCTACTTTATCAAAAGATCAATTGTATAAGAAAGTATCAGGTGTTTGTGCTGGTATTGCTCGACATTACGAATTTCCACGTTGGGGAGTAAGAATTGCAGCGGTTGTATCTTTATTTGCATTTCCTGTCGTTACAGCGGTTGCTTATATTTGTGCAACAATTTTACTTCCAAATCATTATTAGTCCTTGTTAAGGCAGTACTTTCAAACGATAGGAGTAGGCTATGTCATTATTTAAATCACTGTTACTTGCCATTATTGCCACGTTGTTTCTTACTTATGTTTTAGGGACGAGTTTTGTCGAATATTTTGACGTTGACGTATACATGGGAGAAGAACTTATTGAACCTTTAAAGGCGATCAGTATCTCAGCGTTAGTTGTTGTGATATTGACGCTTGTTGCCGTGGCGATAGTTGTCAGTGTGTTTGGTACGGTGATTTTTCTTGCGATGCTTGTTTTTGGTGCAGTTGCTATGGCATTACTTGGTGCCTTTTGGCCGATATTCATGATAGCCGGCGTTATTTGGTTATGTACGCGAAACAAACAACGACAATATAATTAGGATCTGTTGATCTTTCGAGATTAAATTTTGTTCGAACTAAACGCTTTTTGTTCAAGACGTGAGCAATGTCGCATGGTTATTCCATGTAAATTGCGAACAACGATGAAGAA
>NZ_MKQD01000008.1 GCF_001913705.1 Thalassotalea sp. PP2-459
ATTCAAGTAACAAAGAGCAGGAGGCGTTTAGTTGAACCCTTAGGGCTGTATCTGTTTGGCATTTCTACTGTGTTAACGCTTGACTGGAGTAGAATAACTACACAGCGCAAGTGTTGCCTTGTATAAATACCAAACAAATTGCGGCAAAAGTAAACATGAAAGATCAACACGCTCTAATAAACAAAGCGTTATATAGAATAAAAAATGTCTTAAGCGACCTAACACCAGTGCTGGTAAAGTAAAGTCATTTCCAACGACAACGACTTGGCGTAAGCATATTAAACAAATAAGAGGAGCAGGTTACCGACCCTTTTTCACTTTTTTCTTATCTTATTTACCTTTTATTTCTTTTTCGAAATTTTTCAGGGCAATGGGCATTATAGCCAGCAAACTCAGCAATAAACTGTGCTGTGGTAACATTCGTTTGCTTAATCACATTGGTAGATGCAACAACATTAAACGGTCTACCGAAACAATAGTTTTTACTTGACACTTTCAACCCTGAATCAATTTCTTTATATGCCATCTTCGATGAAGTGTCTTGTGTTTTCAATACTTCTATCTGAGCTTGATCAATACTTGCGCCATAAGCGGCTTTGAGCTGAGCAGGTTGCTTTTGCCACTCATCAAGACTAACCACATCGAATACGCGATCTTCAAACGATAGATGATAAATCGTATTACCAACAGCTTTAACGACAAATCTCTGTGATTGCATAAGGTTAGATGGGTTCTGATAAGTACATGTTCTTTCCCAACGAGCAAAGGTAGTTGAGTGTCCCCTTGTATTTTTAGGTATATCCAATCGCTGACATTGCCAGTTTTTACCTTTAGTGGCGATCATGTTATCGATGTCACTTTTAGTGCTCATCATCGACACGCCCATAATGTTAGAAAGTTTTGCTAAATCAGGCTGTGAAAGTACATTACCATTTTTATCAACAAGTTCACCTAGCGCGGTGAAAGGCAATGACGTAACTAGAGCGAACAAAATCGTGTTTATTTTCATGATTATCCCTCATCAATATTAAAGTAGTGAGTAACGTAACGTCCCTAAAATTAACTGAGGCTGAATGCCACAGACGGAATTCAATATTTTGCTAGAGAATTCCGTCTTTTTCAAATTTTTCAATTCTACTTATAAAGAGTACTACGACCATAGTGCGAAGTTGACATCAATATAATCAAACTGCTTTTATTGGATTAAAAAATGTATCGCATTTACAATTTCATCTGGGCGCTGAAACACCGCCATGTGGTCACTATTAGTGAGAGGAATATATTGCCCTAATGATTG
>NZ_MKQD01000009.1 GCF_001913705.1 Thalassotalea sp. PP2-459
TAACCATAGAATGACTATGCAATAATCCAAGTGCCGCGATCAGAAGGCGTTTAATTTGAACAAAACTTAAACAGCAAAGATCAACACGCTCTAACTAACGCGTAATGCCATAAAAGCGTCATAAACAAGTAACAAAGGTGTCATTTTTCTTAACTATGTTAAGAACATTCCAATAAAGGTTGGAATGTGACACTTTTTGGAGCTTTAAAAGATGATCCGTGTTGATGATGTTGTCGAACAAAACTTACCTAAAATACAACAAACCCCTTGGTTAGCAAAGCCAGTCAAAGCGATTTTAAAAAGCTTATTACACGAAAACAAATTTCAAGATTTTGAACAGAAGTACCCGCATATTTCAGGGTTTGATTTTGTCGAACAAGGATTATCACATTTAGGTGTCAGTTATTCAGTGCGAGATAACGAGCGTGAGAATATTCCAAGAGATGGTCGCGTGGTCATCATTGCCAATCATCCTATTGGTTCTATTGATGGATTAACCTTAATAAAACTCGTTGCTGATATTCGTCGTGATGTAAAAGTTGTGGTGAATAACATGTTAATGGCGCTTACACCATTACAGTCTTTGTTATTGCCCGTTAATAATATGGGAGGGCAAACGCCAAAACAAAACTTACAAGCCATTCAACAACACTTAGCCAATGACGGCGCGATTATCGTTTTTCCTGCGGGTGAGGTTTCACGTTTAAGCCCAAGTGGCGTGAAAGATGGTAAATGGCATAGTGGCTTCCTACGTTTTGCTCAGCAAGCTAAATCTCCCATCGTACCAGTATATATAGATGCGAAAAATTCAGCGAAGTTTTACGGTTTATCAATGATGTATAAACCAGCATCTACGTTGTTGCTCGTAAACGAAATGTTTAACAAGCAGCAAGGTAACGTTGCGATGCGTATTGGGCAACAAATTCCTTACGAAAGCTATCAATCAATAGCTGTAGACATAAAAACCAAAACCAAGCTGTTTAAACAGCACCTTTATCGCTTAAAGAAAAGTCGAGCAGGTATTTTTAAAACACAATCTGCTATCGCTCCACACGAAGATAGAAAAGCGCTCAAGCATGCAATAAAAGCTTGTGAATACCTCGGTCAAACGCAAGATGGAAAGTGCATTTATCTCCATCGCTACCAAGAGAATGATCCTATTATGCGGGAAATAGGTGTATTACGTGAACAGGCATTCCGTGCAGTGGGTGAAGGGTCTAATCTACGTCGTGATATTGATCATTTTGACAAGCACTATCTGCATTTAATTTTATGGGATGATGACGAATTGGAAATTGTTGGGGCATACCGGTTTGCAGATACAAACGACGTGATATCAACGCAAGGCTTAACGGGTTTATATAGCCACTCTTTGTTTGATTTTTGTGAAGAGATGACACCTTACCTTGCACAAGGTTTAGAGCTTGGGCGGAGTTTTGTGCAGCCTAAATACTGGGGAAAACGCAGTTTAGATTATCTTTGGTTTGGTATTGGCGCGTTTATAAATAAATATCCTAAATATCGCTATTTATTTGGCCCAGTCACAATCAGCAATAGTATGCCGCAAGCAGCTAAAGAGCTCATGGTATATTTTTACCGTCTATACTTTGGTAGCGAGCAAAATATCGCAACGTCGCGATCACCTTTTACCCTTCAACAATCCGCTATTGAACAATTAACACAGCAATTTACCGGACAAGATTATAAAGCGGATTTTACACGCTTAAAACATCTACTGGCGAATATGGGCACTGCGATCCCTACATTATACAAACAATATAGTGAACTTACTGAACGTGGTGGTGTGCAATTTCTTGATTTTGGTGTTGATGCTGAATTTGCCGACTGCATTGACGGTTTAGTGATGCTAGATTTAGCTAAGTTAAAAACTAAGAAACGAGAACGCTACCTTGGAAAAAAGCTAAAACAATAATTATATTAACGTGCAATTTTGTCATCTTTCGGTCATATATTCACGATAAGGTAGAGCATTATGACAGTACTTGAAGCGCTATATCAGGTAGATTTACGGGTACTTCTATGGTGCAGGAAATCGCGTTATTACCCGCAATTTATCGCCTTTGTTCGGAGCCTGTCAAAAACAGGTGATGGCTATATGCAAGGCTTATTTCCCTTGGTTTACTGGGGATATAACCCTGATTCCGGACAAACATTTCTTTTACTTGCATGCCTTACTTTTGCTTTTGAACGACCTATATATTTTTTACTAAAAAACATACTTAAAAGACGAAGACCACCAGAGGTGGTGCCTGACTTTTTTTCTCTGGTAAAAGCCGCGGACCAATTTAGTTTTCCGTCTGGACACACTATGGCAGCCTTTGCGTTAGCAGGACTTGCAACTATTCACATTGGCAGTGCTGCTTTTCCACTTTATCTTTGGGCTACTTGCATTGGTATATCTCGTGTAGTGCTAGGAGTACACTTTCCTTCTGATATCATTGCTGGAGCATTACTTGGTAGCCTAATTGTGATAGGAGTTGTGCTTTAATGAAAATCCTTTACGGTATTCAAGCGACAGGCAATGGCCATATTTCACGGTCTCGTGTGATGGCTAAGTACTTTAACGAACGTAATATAGATGTGACGTATTTATTATCAGGGCGTGAGAAAGAAAAACTATTTGATATGGAAGTGTTTGGTGACTTTCTTTATCGGAGGGGCCTGACATTCGTTACCCATCAAGGAAAAATAGATCATTGGCGAACGATAAAAACCAATAATATTATTGAATTTGTTAATGATATTCGCACACTTGATGTAAAGCAGTACGATTTAGTGATCACTGATTTTGAACCTATCACCGCCTGGGCTGCTAAATTATCTGGTGTAAAATCATTAGCGATTGGCCATCAATATGCCTTTGGTGAAAACACTCCGATTACGGGTGGTAATGTATTAGCAAGTGGTATTTTAAAGTACTTTGCACCAGCAAAACAGTCGATAGGGCTACATTGGGCTCGTTACAATAATAACGTATTGCCGCCTATTATTGATGTTAGGTTAACACGTTCGGCACAAAAAGGGCCGGTATTAGTGTATTTACCGTTTGAAGATCAACAAACGGTTCTGAAAATGTTAAACAGCGTTACAGCGTACCAGTTCGTTCAATACTCTCAAGAGTTAACAGATGGTGAACAAGCAAATGTGCAAACGCGAACAACGAGTTATCAAGGGTTCAAAGAAGATTTAAAGCGTGCAAGTGCAGTCATTTGTAATAGCGGCTTTGAATTAAATAGCGAATGTATTCATTTAGGCATTCCTATTCTTACTAAACCCATCGCTGGACAAATGGAGCAAGAATCGAATGCGCTGGCATTAGAACAGCTTGGTTATGGTAAAGCGGTTAGTGCGCTTTCGAGTACAGTCGTTGAACAGTGGTTGGTGAATTTACCAACACAAACACGAACTATTTTTCCAGATGTTGCTCAATTAATTGTCAATTGGTTATCGCAAGACAATGCGAACCACACTATTGATGACTTTACTGCTCAAGTATGGAAGCAGCATTAAGCGTTAATACACTAACGTGCATTACTGTCTTCGGTAGACTCTTTCACTTTATCTTCGTTGAATGAAACATTTATTTACAGCTTATTTGAGCGTAAAATTTGTGTTTTGGTGTACTGGTGATGTATAACACTAATTATTCGCTAATCACTATTCATGGATAAAACACGATGACAACTCAATGGCAGGCTGATAAGCCTATCTATTTGCAGTTATATCAGCAAGTAGTTGGACGAATTCTTGATGGATATATTCAAGAAGGGGAAGCACTTCCTTCTGTGAGAAAGGTAGCTGCACAGTATCAAGTTAATCCAATGACCATTTCAAAGGCATATCAAATGTTGCAGGATGAAAACATTGTTGAGAAACAACGAGGTAAAGGGCTTTATGTTAAAGCTGGCGCTCAAGAAACCATGCTTGTACGGGAACGTGAAGTGTTTTTACAAGAGCAATGGCCTGAGATATTACAACAAATAAAACGATTAAAACTTAAACCCGAATCATTGTTAACCACGGGGGACTCACTATGAGTGCGGTAGTGTCACTAAAACAAGTATCAAAGTGTTATAAAAAGACGAAAGTTGTTGATAATGTAGATTTAACTGTTGAAAAAGGACAGATCCTCGGTTTAGTTGGGCCTAATGGAGCAGGTAAAACTACCTGCTTACAAGCAATGTTGGGGCTAATTTCTTACCAAGGAGAAATTGACATTCTCGGTTTCGAACCCAGAAAGAACCGCGCGAAAATGCTAGAAAATGTCGCTTATATTGCTGATGTAGCAGTGCTGCCAAAATGGTTAACTGCAGCACAAGCAATTAAATATATGGCGGGGGTTCATCCAAGGTTTAATGCAGATAAAGCGCGTACTTTTTTATCTAAAACAAATATTAATGAGTCAAGCAAAGTAGGTACATTGTCTAAAGGCATGATAACGCAACTACATTTGGCATTGATTTTAGCGTTAGATGTATCGGTGCTTATCTTAGATGAGCCAACTCTCGGTCTAGACATTTTAACGAGACGCCAATTTTATAGTCACTTACTCGAAGACTTTTACTCCGAAGAGAAAGCGATTGTCGTGACAACACACCAAATAGAAGAAATTGAGCACATTTTAACGGATGTTGCTTTTATTCAAGATGGCAACATTATTATTGCAGAAAGTGTTGAACAGATTAAAGACAGGTTTAAGCTTGTTGCTGTTTCTGATGAATGCCAAGAGCTGGCATCTTCTATGTTGCCGTTATGTACGAATCGTTTAATGGGGATCACAACCATGTTATTTGATCAGCACTCACGGGAACAGCTGGAAGCAGTTGGAAAAGTATCATCGCCAAGCTTAGCGGATATTTTTGTAGGCGTAATGGCCAAGGAGGTGTACTAATGAACATGCACTCTTTACAAATGAATATACAAAAAGAATTATGGGAATATAAAAGAATATTTGTATGGTTGCCGGTAATTCTAGCTTCGCTAATAGTATTGATACCAGTGCTTAATTATATTCTCGGAGACGGCTTACCAATTAACTGGCAGCAACAGCTGAACAGAATTAGCCAACAGCAAGATAACATGTTGTTTTCGCAAATAGTGTTTGGTTTTATTTCTGCATTATTTGCTCCTTTTATGATTGTTGCGTTTATTGTGCAACTTTATTATTTCACCGCATGTTTTTTCGATGAAAGACGAGATTTATCTATCGTTTTTTGGCGTTCATTGCCAGTACCAGACAGCCAAACCGTCGGTGTTAAATTGCTTGTTGGTGCGATTATTTTACCTGCCATTTTTATGTTAGCAGCAACGATAGTGTTATTGTTATTTGTGTTAGTAGCATTGATTGTATGTACGGTCTTATCTGTTAGTCAAGATATTGATATATGGGGCTTATGGTTTTCAGGTGAATGGCTCAGTAATTTTCTTATTACTTGGAGCAGTTTGTTACCGCTTAGCCTGTGGTTGTTACCTGTTTATACTTGGTTAATGTTGACGTCTATATATGCTAAAAAAGCCCCCTTTTTATTGGCGATTTTACCCGTTACTATTTTAGTGATCGTTGAAGCAATTATTGTTGAATATTTCAATTTAGCTTCACCGTATTTTACTGTGATGCTTGTCAATTATTTTGACTTTTCTAACGCTATAACCGGTCAATATACATCCATCTCAGCTGTTCCGATTAACGCAATAATGAGTAAGGTAACTGTGGGAACATTTGTGTTAGGCGGAAGCTTTATTTATGCCACTTATTGGTTGAGGGTAAATAGAGGCCAATAAGTCACAAATATGTGTAAACCTCTTAGTAGTGACAACGTCGTAAAGTTTATTGTCACTACTAAATTTTTTATGAAAAAGGCACTTAAAAGTTACTGCAATTCGTGCCATTACCTTTGCGTGATGCCCCTAAAATTTTATTCTGCCTATCGATCATAAAAGTTAAAGAACAATAATTAGCTGCTTTATGTAATGCTGTTGCGCCATCATATTCAATGACTTTATTGCCATCTTCGAGTTTTAGGAATGTTTGAGGTGTGCCATATTCTTCAATTAATGTACCGAGTGATTCTCCGTGCCAATGTGACACATCTCCGTTTGATGCACATGAAGCAACGAATATCATGAAAAAACTACTTACTACTCTATTTTTCATTGTATTACTCTTGATATTAGCCACTAAAGGATTTGATTATAAAATAAACAAGTACGACTTGTAAATTATATGTATGAATATTTCATAGTGTGTATGGTTCGAAATGTTCACTTTACTGAACATAATTAAAATCGCGTTTAGCTGAATACAAAGGGCAGGTTTTTTGTCATTTATACGTCGTTATTGCTATTTCATGTGGAATAACCACCTATTAATCGCAATGCCTTGTCTAAATACCAATAAACTGCTGTAAAAATACATGCGAAAGTAGACTTTGTTTCTGAGGGAAGCACAGCGATTAATACATATTAACCGCTGTTTTCTGCGGGTGATGATTTTTTGTTATTTAACAAACATCCAGATACCAGCACTGATCATAAATAGGTTTTCAGTGAGAGAAATAAAACCTAGTGGTACGTTACTATCTCCACCGACACATGCGCATTTTAATTCACGTTTATCAATATACACTGCTTTTATAACTGAAATTGCACCAATACCACCAATCAATAATGAAAAAGGCGCAACGCTATAAGCGGGTAAACCAGCAATCATTCCAATACCAACATAGGCCTCTATAAAGGGATAAGCATAGGCATATCTCACTACTTTCATGCCAACAAGATCATAAGTAATAAATGAATTAGTAAAACTAAATAAATCTTGCAGTTTTTGTATTGCCAAAGCCGACATGGTTAATGCCACAAATAATTCAAGGGTGTATATTGATATCAAGCTAAATCCAGCTGAGAAACTAAACGCTAAACTTAATAATAAGGTGATGGAAAAAATCGCAATTACCGGTGTATAACTGGTACCCTGTTGATCTGCTTGTGCTTTATTAAAATAACTGCGCAATTCATCATATCCCCCTATGCGTGTATTTTGAATGAAAGTTTGTGGGGTGGTGTCTACGCTATGTTGCTTTTTAAATGAGTCTGTTTGTTCTCGAGACGTTAATAAATGGTCTGCAACGTTATATCCTTCTCGCTCTAATAAATCTTTTGATTTTAAACCAAATGGACATATGTGCTCTTCGGTAGCCATTCTAAAAAGTTGTGCAGACTTACTCACTATACGCTCCTTATTTACTAGCATGTAACAGAAATAAATAGACTTTGCTCTTGAGTATGGCTAATAATTACTATTCGTAAAGCCGTTGTACTGGAATAGCTTGTAAAAAGTGAAGATGATAATAGAGCATGTGGACGCTTGATAAAAGCTGACGTGGTCCTAATTCATAGGCATTCAGTGATAATATTACAGTTGAAGGTTTGCATGTCTGTTACGTTAATCGTGTTAATTGGTTAAAAAGTCGCGATAATTTTTAACACCAAAATATCGAATAGACTTTTTAACCTTTACTTGCTTCGCAATGAGTAAATCACCACAGTAAATTTTAACCACTTGCTTATCACCATTACTGTCTGTGTCGTATTGGTGTTGAGTATTAAGCCTGAGGTTATCAAACTCAGTTTTCATGATTAATTTCATGGTTGTTACAGTTTTTCTATTTCTTGACTAACTTGGTAGCCCTGATCAGTCACGATCTTTTCTAGAACTTGTACACGTTCTTCCAAGGATAACACTTGCTTTTTTAACGAAATATTTTGCTCATGCGCTTTATTATTACTATTTAGCGTACGTTCTTTAAAGGCTATATGCTTTTTATACATATCATACAGTACGCTAAAGCCCACAGATATAAGTACAATAAGCACAACCATTGTAGTACCTGTCATATTAACTCTCCTTAACTGATCAGCGATTGCAACTCTTGCTTCGCTAGATAGTTTTCCATGGTAGAACGTAATAATTTATATAACAATATTGAACCATCAATTTCTTCTTTTCGATTGGTTAAACTTTCAATATTCAGACCAAGTGGTAATTGATAAGGTAAAACGGCATCTAATATTTGGTGTAAACTATTAGTACAAATGCGAATAGACTCATATAGTGGTTTTTCGGCATTTAAAATACGTAGGCTGGTAGCTTCTGGAACGCTAACGCCTAACCAATCAATAAATTCTAAGGTTTTCTCACTGCCACAAGGTGAAAACGTTAAGATAATTCGTTGAGGTTTTAGGCCTAACTTTTTACATTCGATCGCGTAGCGAGTGAGCATATCAATGGTGGCTTGAGGATCATAGATCGCCTGTGATATAAAGAAATTACAGCCTTGTTTATGTTTTTCAATCAATCGTTCATGCTCATTGCCTTTACTCGCATGGCGTTCAGCAATTGTTACACCACCGATAAAAAAGTCATGTTGGTTTTCAACAAGCGTTTTATAAGCCGTTTGTAGCGGTAGTGATACTTGATTGTGGCTTGAAGGACTTCCTACTAGCACAACGTCTGTAATACCAAATCGTTGCCATGCTTCATCTGCCCAAGTATTAAAATCATCAGCATTTGATTGCACAACACTTTTATAAGTGATCACTGGTCGTGATGATTTTTGATTCAATAATGCAGAATAATGCCGTGGGTCATGTGTTGATTTAAATGGGAACGGCCTTGGTTTATTAGTGCGCGAATCTTCATTTTGAATATCGTAAACAATCAAGCCATCAAAGTCGATATCGCTAACTCGTTCAAGTAATTTTCCGGCTATTTCATCGACTTTTTCAACGGGCGTATCACTTTTAGGAGGGGTAGTACCAATAAAGTAAACGCCACGCCTGATATCGTTATACCTTGCTCTTAATTCTGAACCTTGTTCCACTGTTATATTCTTCTTAACCTAATTTGAGAGTAATCATACCGATTTTTTGGTTAAAAATCTTCGCTAACACTAGCTCGAATTGTGATAATTTATCGCAAATTTTTCGTATGGGTACGAGAAAAATTCATACCCGTGCAGTTATGGATATTTATTTTGGGCATCAAGTGAGGTGAGTGTGGAAATTTCTGCTAGTATTTCGTGCTTTTGTGTCAACGTTTTTATTCGTTGAAAAAGGCTTTCTGCTTGCGGGTATTGCAATTTCAAATAGCGGAGCCATTGTTTTAATCGACTCGAAAAATAAAAGCTTTTATCACCGCTTAACTCTAATTGGGCATAGTGTTGTAGTAAGCGACTCAGTGCTTGCCAAGACATTTTATCTTCTATGCCCTTTATTACATTCGCCAAATTAGGCATGGCAAGCGCACCTCGGCCTAGCATTAAATGTTGGGTTTTTGCTTCTACCATGCATTGTTGTGCTGAGTCTACATCCCATATTTCACCATTTGCGTAAATTGTCATATCGTGACTGTTGGTTAATTTACCAATATGTTGCCAATAAGCTGGTGGTCTGTAACCGTCTTTTTTGGTGCGTGCATGAATGGTTAATTCGTTTGCGCCAGCTTGGGCAACAGCTGAAACCACTTCTTCAAAAAGCATTGTGTCTTCGAAACCTAAACGAATTTTAGCTGATACGGTTTGAGAAGAGGGTACCGCACTTCTAACGGCAGAAACTATTTGATGAATGGTCTCCGGCGATTTTAATAACACTGCGCCGCCTTTACTTTTATTAACCGTTTTTGCAGGGCAACCGAAATTTAAATCAACACCTTGCGAACCAAGCTCAATAGCGCGTTTGGCATTTTCTGCCATCCACATGGCATGTTGACCTAGTAATTGAATGCGTACAGGTGTGCCATTAGAAGTTGTACCTTTATTACGTAATTCTGGCGACAGTTTGTGATAAATATGACGTGGTACTAACCCTTGTACTACTCTAACAAACTCAGTGATACATAGATCATAGGCATTAATGGAGGTAAGCAATTCTCGCATTAGCGCATCTGCAACACCTTCCATTGGCGCAAGTGTTATTTTTTTTACGTTATTATTCATAAATATATAGATACAACTTTGGCTAGACAAATCTTACTTTCTCGCCTAGCTTAAAAAAGCAATATTTGTTGAAATTAAATGAAATAGTTCAGGTCTTCTTAAATAGAGCTGATCGTAAGATATGGTATCTATTTTTATATAATAAAGGAAAGATAAGATGAGTATGTCAAAAAAATCTACAATAGCAGCAATGTTTACTGCTTTAGCGATGGCGAGCGTTTTTACGTTACCAGCTAAAGCGGAAAATAATATTAACCCATTTGAAATTGAAAATGTACAGTTTTCAGGAAGCAGCCATGTTGGACATGAAGGTGGTTCTTGCGGCGAAGGTGCCGATAAAAAAGACAAAAAAAGCTGCGGCGAAGGTATGAAGCATAAAGACAAGAAAAGCTGCGGCGAAGGTATGAAGCATAAAGACAAAAAAAGCTGTGGTGAAGGCATGAAGCACAAAGACAAAAAAAGCTGTGGTGAAGGCATGAAGCACAAAGATAAAAAAAGTTGCGGTGAAGGTGCAATGAAGAAAAAGCCACGTACCAGTTGTGGTGAAAATCATTGTGGTGAAGGTAGTAAAAAGAAAATGAAAAAAATGAAAAAAGATAACGGTTAATACAGAGCGTGTTGATCTTTTAAGTTTGTTTTTGCAGCAATTTGTTTGGTATTTATACAAGGCAGAGCTTGTGCCGTGTAGTTATTCTACTCAAATCAAGCGATAACATAGTAGAAATGTCAAATAGGTGCTGCCTGAAGGGTTTAACTAAACTCAAAAAGCAAAGATCAACACGCCCTAATACTCGCGCGCTTAAAAAGCCACTTGATAGTTTAACGTCAAGTGGCTTTTTTTAGTATTTATTCTTTTGTTCATTGGCTAGCAGAGCGTAAATAAACTCATCATGCCATTCATTATTGAGTAGAGTGTGAGCACGAAAGTGTGCCTCTTTCTGCATACCTAGTTTTTCCATGACTTTCCAGCTGCCAATATTCTTGGCATAACAATAAGCGATAACTTTATGAACGCCAATTTGTTGAAAGAGAAATTCAATCAGGCAACGACCAACCTCTGGAATAATACCTTTTCCTTGGTGTTTTCCTAATAGTAAATAACCTATTTCAGCACGCTGTTGCGCTAAGTCTTCAATACGAAAACCGATACTACCAACAGCAGATTTTGATGATTTTTCTGTAATTTTAAAGGTTAGCCAATGCTCTTCTTCATGTTGCCAAGGCTTGATCCTTTGTGAAAATTTTTCTGCTAATGCTTGTGGCTCAAGTATTGGCCCAATGTACTGCATTAATCTTGGATCAGTTTGTAACTGTTGAAACAGATTAAAATCATCTGAAGTCATTAAGGCTAAGTCAAAACGCGTTGTTTGAAGTGAAATGGACTGTTGGATCAGCTCAATGTTCATAAACTATCCTTGAATAATGTATAGCGTGTTGCCATATAGTACATAAGGTTTGATCAATAACAAACAGAGGAAGTGAAATGAAAAACACTGTAGTAATTACTGGCGCTAATCGTGGAATTGGACTTGCCATGGCGACGATCTTTGCAGATCAGGGTGATAACGTTATCGCATTATGTCGTCAAAGCTCAGAGGCGTTAGATGCGTTAAATGCAAAGGTAATCAATGGGGTTGATGTTGCCACCGAGCAAGGCTTAACTGTTATGGCTGAGGCATTATCTAACGAGAGGATTAACGTGTTGATTTGCAATGCGGGTATTCTAAGAGATGAACAATTAGGTCAATTAAACACAACCACAATAAAAGAACAGTTTGATGTTAACGCCTTAGCACCTTTATTGGTTGTTGAACGTTTACTGCCTCAGCTAGTTACCGGTAGTAAAATAGCGATGATCACTTCTAGAATGGGCTCTATCGCGGATAATGGTTCAGGTGGTCGATATGGTTATCGTATGTCAAAAGCAGCTTTAAATGCGGCTTCTATGTCGTTATCGAAAGATTTAGCATCTCACGATATTTCTGTTGGCGTATATCATCCAGGCTATGTTCAAACTGAAATGGTCAATATGGGTGGGGATATTAGTGCTAATGAAGCGGCTGGTCGTATTGTTAAGTTAATAGAGCAACAATCAATGGCTGAAACGGGTGTGTTTAAACATTCAAATGGCGACGTATTACCCTGGTAATGACCAACATAGGAAATTACCAACGAATTTGGCAAACGGTACAACAGATCCCTGTTGGTAAAGTAGCGACTTATGGTCAAATTGCTGATTTAGCTGGTTTGCCCGGCCGCGCTAGATTAGTGGGTAAATCACTTGGCTATGTACCTGATGGCGGCTGGCAAAATAAAGCTGTTCCTTGGTTTCGTGTGATTAACGCACAAGGGAAAATATCGTTACCGCTTGCCAGTGAAGGGTTTGAACGGCAAAAAGCGTTGCTACAAGAAGAACAAATTGTGGTAGTAGGGGCTAAGATCAGCCTGAAAGAGTTTCAATGGCAGCCTGATCTTAGCGAGTTATTATTTACCCTATCTTTTTAACGATTACAGACTGGATGTTCTGCCACCATCGACGGGTAAATTAATACCAGTGATGTAGCCCGCGCTAGGCGATGCTAAAAATGCAGCCGCAGCGGCAAACTCTTCTGGTTGTGCAAATCGTCTCATTGGTATGTGAGATTTTTCAATGTCGGTCGCTTGCTCAATACTAATGTTTTGCTTTGCTGCTTTACCTTCGATAATAGCGTCTAATCTTGCGGTGGCTGTTGCGCCTGGCAAAACGTTGTTTACCGTAATACCAAACGGGCCCAATTCATTGGCTAACGTTTTAGCCCAACTTGCTACTGCACCACGTATCGTATTGGAAACACCCAAATTTGGTAATGGTTGTTTCACTGACGTTGAAATAACGTTAATAATCCGTCCATATCCTGTATTTTTCATGTGTGGGATTACCGCTTGTACTAAGTGGTGGTTCGAGACTAAATGTAACTGAAAGGCATCGATGAACGCTTGCGCATCTGCTGTATTAGCAGGCCCTGGCGTTGGCCCGCCAGTATTATTAATGAGAATATCAATGCCACCATGCTTTTCGATATTTGCAGTAATCGCATTTTTCACTTGTTCAGGCTGGGAAAAATCAGCAACTAATACATGATGTTGTTGGCCTTGACTAGTGTCTAATAACGCCAAAACCTTATTGAGAGATTGTTCATTACGTGCAAATAAAGTGACGTTAGCACCCAGTGATGCTAATTCGATTGCACATGCTTTTCCAATACCTTGGCTGCTACCGCACACTAGGGCGCTTTTGTTGGTTAATGTTATATTCATGCTTCTCTTTATATCTTGCTTTTGACCTAGTTATTTAATCATATCTCTTGTTAAAATGTGCAACATTTTACGATGTTAATATGAAAAGGTTGTGTTTCAGATATGCAAGGTATCAAAGTATTAGGACAAGGCCCTGCCGTTATTTTATTGCATAGTTCACTCAGTAGTAGTAAGCAATGGTTGCCATTGTGTTTTCAATTACAAGACAGCTTTACATTAATTAATGTTGATTTACTTGGTTATGGTGATGCAGGTTTACCTGATGATCTATCGAGTTATACCTTTGAAGATGAGTTAACTCGCATTGAACAGTGCTTACTTCAAGAAAATATTCAAACGCCAATTCATCTTGTTGGTCATTCGTGTGGTGGAGCTGTTGCATTAGCTTGGGCAATGAAAAATCGTCAACGAGTAGCAAGTTTATCTTTATTTGAGCCGGTTGCCTTTCATTTGCTTGAACAGGCTCAAGCGCAATACTTTCAGCAAGTGAGTGAATTTTCACAGCAATTACGCCAATTAGAAAGTACAGAGGCAACAGCGGCATTTGTTAATTTTTGGAATGGTGAACAGTTTTTTCAACAGCTTCCTCAAAAAGTACAACAGCAAATGGCACTTGCTATGCCGAAGGTTCATGCAGACTTTCAAGGAATATTAGACCAAAGCTATCAGTTGATAGACCTCAGTCAGTTATTATGTCCTTGTTTATTAGTCATAGGTGAACAAACCAGACCGTTGAGTAAAGTATTGAGTCAGTTAATTGCTGAGCATCTTTTTAATGCTCACCTGCACTACGTTGAAGGGGGTCATATGGCGCCAGTTTCTCATCCGCAAGAGACGGTAACCTTGTTCAGCCAATTTTTAAATCAACAAAAAAAGCCCGGTGAATAACCGGGCAAAAAATAAGGGATAAAATCAGTTTAGCTTATGTTAATTCGAGTTATCATTTAATAAGCTTTTACCATTAATGGCGATTTTTCGTGGTTTTAAAGCTTCTGGAATTTCACGCTGTAAATCAACGTGCAGTAAACCATTTTCCATAAAGGCACCAACCACCTTAACATGGTCGCCTAATTGAAATTTTCGTTCAAAATTTCGTTCTGCAATGCCTTGATGTAAGAATTTTCTGTCGGTTTTATCTGTTTCACCTGCTTTAGTGCCAGTAATGACTAAATTGTTATGTTCAGACTGTATCGCTAGCTCTTCTTCAGCGAAACCTGCAACAGCCATGGTAATTCTGTATTGGTCTTCAGCAAGCAATTCAATGTTATAAGGGGGATAAGACGATTGTTTATCAGCACGAGATGCTTTGTCTAATAATCCAGCTAAGTGATCGAAACCGATAAATGAACGGTAAAGTGGGCTAAAATCTGTAGTTGTACGCATAATTCATATCCTCTGTTAAGCAATATGTTAATAAGTAAAGTTGTGCGTTGAATGTCGCTCGAGGTTCTCGCCGCGTATTTCATCGTACTCGCATAACTTTTATAAAGTGCCTTTCAATAGTGAACAGGCGGTTAATTGTAGTCCCTTTCAGCGACTACAATTAATAGATAGGGTTAATATGTTTTTATTCAAGGATAAAAATTAAATTTTTTGTATTTATCTGGTAATTCATTAAAAATAAAGGCTTTATTTTTTGTCGTCTGTTAATTTTACTGCTTCTAAAGCCGCAAGTGCTGCATCGTAATCAGGGTGTTGTGAAATATCAGCAACAAGCTCTTTGTAAGTGACTTTACCGGTAGCATCAATGACGAATATTGCGCGTGTTAATAACCCCATATCCTTGATCAGAAGGCCATATTTTTTACCAAAATCACGCCAAACACTGTCTGATAATACTTGTAGCTGTTCGATATTTTCATTTTTGCAAAAGCGCTTCTGTGCATAAGGTAAATCATTACTAATCGTCAGCAACGTTAAGTTGTCGCCTAATTTGGCAGCTTCTTCATTGAATCGCTTTGTTTGAACGGAACAAACGCCTGTATCTAAGCTAGGTACTACAGAGATTAACACTGGCATATTAGAAAAGTCACTGAGAGATACTGGTGAAAACATATCATCAACCACTTTAAACTGTGGAGCTTGCTCCCCAACAGCTACTTGGTTGCCCAATAATGTAATGTATTTATCACCCGCCTTAACAAGGTCATAAGATTCAGGTAGCGGGTTCGATACTGTTTCATTGGCTAAACTTGGCAGCGATAGGCTGATGAGAATCGCGAAAATACTTGAATAAGTTGTTTGTTTCATGTGATGTCATATATTTTTTAAGAGTTGAAGATAAAATAGTACCTCTGACAAAAATAAATTGCGAATAAATAGTGTTTTTATCGATTTATAACTATGGTTATATTTGAGAAGGCTTTAAAATAGCCGAAATTGTTTTTTTATTAATATTATCTTTGTGTTAGACGAGTTTTTCTATGCCAACACCTTTGTTGATTTGTGACGATTCAAATATGGCGCGAAAACAGGTCGCGAGATCTTTGCCTGATGGCTGGGATGTCGAGATCAGTTTCGCAACTAATGGCTTGGAGGCCATCGAGTTAATTAAAGCAGGCAAAGGAGATGTGCTATTTTTAGATTTAAATATGCCAGAAATGGACGGCTATCAAGTATTAGAGGCTATTGTACAACAAGACCTGCCAACAATGGTGATTGTGATATCTGGTGATATTCAACCTGAGGCGCACCAACGAGTCACTAGTTTAGGGGCGTTAGATTTTATACAAAAGCCTGTAAACAAAGAAAAATTAACGGACATATTAGCGGCTTTTGGTGTGTTTAATGCTGATGTTCAGCAAGGTGAGACAGATAGGCCATTATCATGTAAACCTAGTGAACCTTTGAATGTAACACCAGCGAGCGTAGCTACCCCACCTTCTGAAGTGGCTGACGTTGAATCGGTACCTCAATTACCTGCGTTAGAAGGTGATATTCGCGATTGTTATCAAGAAATTGCCAATGTAGCGATGGGACAAGCCGGTGATTTATTAGCACGCTTACTTGATGTATTCGTGGTATTGCCAATTCCGAATGTTAATTTAATTGAGGTGAGTGAGTTGTCAATGGCGTTATCAGCCATTGAAGCCCATGAAAGTACGTCAGGAATTTGCCAAGGCTTTATTGGCGCAGGTATCTCTGGTGAAGCGTTACTTATTTTAAATGATTCTAGCTTTAAAGATGTAGCGGATTTAATGAATTATCAATATGAAGTTGACGATACAACCGAGCTTGAATTGCTAATGGATTTGGCAAATGTGCTGATTGGCGCTTGTTTGAAAGGAGTTTCGGAACAGTTAGATATGCCTTTTAGTCAGGGGCACCCGGTTGTGTTGGGTCAACATCGTAAAATATCGGAATTAATTGCGACTAATTCGACAAAGTGGCGAAGAACGTTAGCAATAGAAATAAGCTATGGAATTGAAAACTATCCAATAAAATGTGATCTTTTGTTACTGTTTACTGAAGACTCTATGAACACCTTAAATAATAAAATTGCTTACCTGTTGGATTAAAAACATGTCGTTAGAAACTGAGCAAATAAATGAATTACACTGGTTAATGGAAATGTTGCACACCATAGATGTAGGTTTGGTTGTGCTTGATCGAAAATACCAGATACAAATTTGGAATGGTTTTATGGAAAATCATAGCGGATTATTACCAAGAGAAGTGAAAGGTAAAACGCTTTTTTCCTTATTTGAAGAAATTCCAGAAGAGTGGTTTGTGCGCAAATCAGAATCAGTATTTATGCTTAAAAATAAAGCGTTTACCATTTGGGAACAGCGTCCTTATTTATTTAAATTTCAAAACTATCGCCCCATTACCGGTACCGCTGATTATATGTACCAAAACACCACGTTTATTCCCTTAATGTCGTCAACGGGCGAAGTTACGCATTTATGTTTAATTGTTTATGATGTCACTGATAATGCTGTACATAAACAAGATCTTGAGCAAGCGAATGCTGAGTTAGCCATTTTAAGTCAAACCGACGGTTTAACAAAATTGTTTAATCGTACGCATTGGGAACGATGTTTAGAAGCTGAATATAAACGTTGGACGCGAAGTCAGCACGCGAGCAGTTTAGTGATGATTGATATTGATCGTTTTAAAGATGTTAACGACAATTATGGGCACGTGGTAGGTGATGAAGTGATCCGTCACTTGTCTAGTGTGATCCGTAAGCACGTACGAGAAACCGATGTTTCTGGTCGTTATGGCGGTGAAGAATTCGCTATTTTACTTTCAGATACCGCTATAGAAAATGCGCAAACTTTTGCGGAACGTTTACGTGCAGAAATTGAAAGCGCGCTAGTGCAACATAATGATATTGATGTTAAATACACCATTAGCTTAGGTCTGGCAGAAGTCGAGCCTAGTATTAAAAATTATGAGGCCTGGATAGAATGCGCTGATGCGGCATTATATCGTGCAAAAGAATCGGGTAGAAATAAGGTCGTATTACATCCGAAACAGACATAATAAACTAGAGCGTGTTGATCTTTGCTGTTTAAGTTTTAATTAAAGGGGTCAGGTACATTAAATTAAACATAAGTAAAGTTTCAGGTCACCCCTTTTAATAATAACCAACTAGTAGAGTCTGTGGTTCAAAAAGCTATACAAAAAGGCGCCATATATTAGGGTCTGTTGAACTTTCGAGATTAAATGTTGTTCGAACTAAACGCTTTTTGTTCAAGGCGTGAGCAATGTCACATGGTTATTCCATGTAAATTTCGAACAACGATGAAGAAATAGCGTTTAGCTGAACCCAAAGGGCAGCGTTTTTTGTCATTTATACGTCGTTATTGCTTTTTCATGTGGAATAACCACACATTAATCGCAATGCCTTGTCTAAATACCAATAAACTGCTGCAAAAATAAACACTAAAGATCAACAGACCCTAGGCGCCTTCCTAGAAACTAATGTTATCGGTTATATACCGCAGCTTTTACCTTGGTTTTTCTTCTTCAACCATTTATGTAATGGCGCAAAGTAATCTAAGATTGCTGTAGCATCCATTTGTTCGCTACCGGTTAGCACCTTATAAGCTTGCTGCCATGGTTTACTTTGTCCCATTTCTAACACTTCATTCAGTGCCTTTCCAGCCTCTTTATTATTATAAATAGAGCATCGATGAATGGGATCTGTGTTACCCGCAATTTCACATAACGCTTTATGAAATTCAAATTGCTGGATATGTGCTAAGAAATAGCGAGAATATGGCACACCACCTGGCACATGATATTTTGCACCTGGATCAAACGCGTTATCTGGACGGGCTACAGGAGCCGCAATACCTTGATATTTTTCACGAAGTTCCCACCATGCCGTATTGTAATTTTCAGGCGTAATTTCACCCGAGTATACTTTCCAACGCCATTGATCAACTAATAAGCCAAAAGGAATAAACGCCACTTTATCAAGTGCCATTTTCATTAATAATCCAATGTCTTTTGATTCATCTGGAATTGAATCAATTAGGCCAATTTCTTTAAGGTATTTAGGCGTAACAGAGAGTGCGATAGTATCGCCAATTGCTTCATGAAAGCCATCATTCGCACTTCCTTGATATAGCGTAGGTTGGTTTTTGTAGGCGCGTTGATAAAAGTTATGTCCTAATTCATGATGAATTACGTTAAATTCTTCCCCGGTTTTTTGAATACACATTTTAATACGAATATCATCTTTAGCATCTAAATTCCATGCTGATGCATGACATACTACGTCACGATCTTTTGGTTTAGTAAATAAAGAACGCTCCCAAAATGTTTCGGGTAGTGGTTCAAAGCCTAGAGAGGTAAAAAAATGCTCGGCGCCTTTTACCATTTTAATTTCATCATATTGGTGCGCGGCAAGCTGTTTAGTAACATCATAACCAGGGTCGGTATTTTCAGGTGCGACTACATCATAAATATTGCCCCAGGTTTGCGCCCACATATTGCCAAGCAAATGTGCCGGTATCGGCTGGTCGCTCGGTACCTTATCTTCACCGTATTGCTCAGCTAGCTTATCTTTAACGTAGCAGTGTAAGTCTTCATATAATGGCTTCACCTGTAACCATAAACGATCTAGCTCTTTGGCGAATTCATCGGCTGGCATATCATAATTTGATCGCCACATTGTACCTAAATCGCGGTAACCTAAACCTTTAGCACCTTCATTAGCTAGTGCTGATTGTTCGGTAAATAAGGGCTTCATTTCTGGGCTGACTTCTCGCCAACCTTGCCACATTTCTAATAGTTCGTCATAGTCTCTTGAGGTTGCCATTGTCGATGTCATGTCACCTAGACTTAGCGTTTCACCAGAGTTGGTAGTATAGCTACCTCGTCCATACATGCTATTAAGTTGTGAACCTAGCGTCGCGAGTCTAGCTGATTTTTCAGCATTTTGCGGTGCAGGCATGACTAAGCTTTGTTTTAGAATATTCAGCTTTCTACGTTGATCTTCTGTTACATCAACATTATCAAATTTTGCCGCTTCCATAGCAAAACGTACACCGGCTTCTGTTGATTTCTGATCTGCATTTGCTGCAAGTGCATTTGTATCGTGAGTAATAAAATTAGCATTTATCCATGCCGCTCGAGCGCCGGCTAAATTCAATGCTATCAACTCTTGTTCTACATTATTGAGGAATTGCTCTGCATCTTGTTGAGTAAGTGAAGTTGTTGTTGCGGGTGTCGTGTTACAGCCAACAATGGTTGCTGCGATACATAGGGCTATGAAAGATTTTTTTAATTGTTTTTTCATGATGCTATTTGTAAACCTATTGTAAATTTAATGTCAGTATAAAAGAATATATTGATGTTTAATAGTTCATTAAAAAAGTAATAGTGATAATCCAAAAGTGCAATGTTCTCTGCTTATTTTTATAAAAATGCAGGTAGATAGAAAAACTTAATACATTGACAAAAAAAGCCCGACTGAATGCCGGGCTATTAAAATTCATGAAACTTAGAACACTCTTACGGCCAACACATTCCCAGTATTGAACAATACATTCACAAGAGTTGATTAAATAATAACCTAAATATAAGTTAGGATCTTTAGCTATTTTAAAAAAAATTGTAATTGCTTATTTATTAAGTAAATTTGATGTATTTCCTGCGTATAAATTAGGAAAAATTACAGATTATAAATTGAGATATTTGTCATACTGTTTGTTTTTATACAGTCATTGAAGAGCACAATAACCTACGCGATATTTACTCACTTTTAAAAGGATTAGCTTTATAAAAACGTATCATTGGAGGTTTTATTGTCAGTATAAAAACGGTTAATTTTGAACTCCACTGTTTTAGTGTTTCAGGTATCAATATTCATAGCTTGAACTTTCGTTTATTGCGTTATTTAAAACGCTTGTTTAAACTGTGGGGTAATTGTGCAGTAAAATGTGGTGATTCCCATGGATACTAAAAATAAAATACTTGATGCCGCTGAAACATTATTTGCTGATAAGGGCTTTAATGGCACTTCGTTACGCGAGATCACAAGTTTAGCTGATGTAAATCTAGCTGCGGTTAACTATCACTTTGGGTCAAAAAAAGAATTAATTAAAGCAGTTATGTCTCGTTACATGAATGAATTAGCGCCGCGTTTAGAAGACTCCTTAGTCTTGGTTTGTCAACAAGAGCAGCAGCCTTCGTTACTTGAAGTATTCTCTGCGTTTATCGAGCCATTATTATCGTTAAATGTTTTTCGTGACAATGGCACAAGCAATTTCTTACAGCTTTTAGGGCGAGGTTATACTGATAGCCAAGGTTTTTTACGTTGGTTTTTAACCACTCAATACCCAGGTGTGATCACAAATTTTGTTGAAGCAGTTCAGCGAGCCTTTCCAGAATTAACCGCAGAAGATATTTTTTGGCGATTACATTTTACCATGGGGACTGTTGTATTCACCATGTCCTCAAGTGATGCATTAATTGATATCGCTGAAAATGATTTTGATCAGTCATTAGATATTGGTGATGTTATACGTAAAGTTATTCCGTTTGTGTCTGCCGGTGTTGGCGCACCACTACAAGCCAGCTAGGGCGTTACCGAGTAATTTAACTTTTGCAATGTCACAATATTAGGTACAGTAAGCCGATTATTGTTTAGATATTTTACAGTTATGGGTCCAATCATGATGGACGTGCATGGCACGTCGTTAACAGAGCAAGACAAAGAGCTTGTTCAACACCCGCTTGTTGGTGGATTAATTCTCTTTTCTCGAAATTTTGAGTCTGTTCAACAAATACGTGAATTAATTTCTCACATCAGACATACAGCCAATAAACCTTTATTGATCGGTGTAGATCATGAAGGAGGGCGTGTGCAACGATTTAGAGAGGGGTTTTCACAAATTCCTGCCATGGGGCGCTTTATTGAACACGCGAATAATAATATAGCACAAGCCCAGCAATATGCGGCCAACGCAGGTGCTTTAATGGCTATGGAAGTACAAGGTGTTGGTATTGATATCAGTTTTTCGCCTGTCCTAGATATTAACGGGGTGAGTGACGTTATTGGTCAGCGTGCCTTTTCACAAAACATTGAACAAATTGCACCGTTAGCTAAAGCTTTTATTCAGGGGATGAAGTCTGCTGGCATGAAATGTACGGCAAAGCATTTTCCAGGTCATGGAAGTGTAAAAGCAGATTCACATATTGCTATGCCGATTGATACGCGTTCGTTTGCCGATATCTCTCATCATGATTTACAGCCGTTTCGCCAGTTAATTAATGAGAACATGATAGATGCGGTAATGCCTGCACATGTTATTTTTCCAGATGTTGATGATAAATCGGTGGGCTTTTCAACCAAATGGCTTAAGCAAGTATTACGTAAATCGTTAGGTTTTTATGGGGCCATATTCAGTGATGACCTGTCGATGCATGGTGCGTCTTCCATTGGTGGGTATATAGAACGAGCAGAAGCGGCACAAGAAGCCGGATGCGATATGCTGTTATTATGTAATAATCGAGAAGCATGTATTGATGTGATTGATAATGCAAATATTTCGATTCACCAAGAAAGTAAATTGCGATTAAGTGCAATGCTAGCAACAAAGCCAATGAATTGGCAACAAATGCAAGCAAGCCAAGTGTGGCAACAGTTAACCCAATGGAATAACCTATTTCTAGAAAATACCTAAGTTTCTAAAAAAAAGCCTTGGCTAATAGCCAAGGCAGGAACAATGCAAACTAACGTGTTTGTTTACTAGAGAGAGCACTTAACAGCGAGCGTCGCTGATTAAGTAACGCTATATTATCGTGAGTTTATGACAGAAAAATGACGAACTTGCATGGGTGCGAATATTAAATCGTGATCGTTAAAACTAAGCGAGTATTTTGTGGCTGAGAAGAAATTACAACATTTTTATATTGCTGAAGAACAGTCAATCTACTTACTTAGCCATAAAGACGCGACCAAGCTAAAACAGTGGGTCGAACTTTGTGAGCGGCAACTTTTATTGTTGGGCTATGAAGATATTGAGTTAATTGGTAAAGGCGCTTATGGCTTTGTATTTGGTGGTAGAAATGAAGCAGGCGTTGAACAAGTTTTTAAATTTTCTCGGATTAATCTTCCGCAACATGTACAAGACAGGCTAGCCGAGGAAGCTGAAATACAGCGTGAATTGACACACGAGCGTATTCCTCAAATAATTGAGTATTATAAAATTAAGCGGCAATCTATTGTGCATATGGAACGGGCTCCAGGCATTGATTTAGAACGTTTTTCGCATCAAGTTGGGCCGTTAGCGCCTGAATTAATTGTTAATATCGCATTGCAATTGGCAGATATTTTATTGTATTTACGAACCGTAAAATACCATAGTAAGGGGAAGCCGTACGTTCATGGGGATATTAAACCGTCTAACCTTGTGTACCATCAAGAAAAGAACAAATTATACTTGGTAGACTGGGGTTCTGCAGTCTCTGCTCAACTTGATATTAACGGCCAAACCACCGCAAATAATATCATGGATCTAATGAGTAGTGATTTGCAAAATTCTAATGCTCGGCTTGGTGATGTCTATTTTATCGGTCCGGAGCAAATTAATGGTGAAATGTCTTCTCCACGCTTTGATGAACAGGGCATGGCAGCAACATTATACGCGCTAGCATCTGGTCAATCATGTCGTTATGGGCATGAAGTGATAAAGCCAACTTCTCTTGGTTTACCAAAAATGTTGGCGAACGTGATTGAAGCGATGTTAAGCGATGATAGAAAAACACGTGAGCAAGCCGGAGATTACTTTTTTAAACATCTGTCATTATTACGCAATACTGTGTTAGCCGAAACCCCAACTTGGCCAGAGATAAGGCCACTTATTCCGGTGTGGTGCAAACCCCGCACACGAGAAATTGATACCGTAGTTTATGGATCTCGTAAATCATTTTTACGTGAAGAAAGCGATGAAGCGTCTTTAGCAAATATCAATGATGCGCAGTTAGAAAAATATTATAAAAATTATTTAATGGGCATGGGCGATACCGAAAAAGCGTTTATTGCTGCGGTGAGCCGCTTAGGTAACTTTCCAGTGGTGGGTGGATTAGCGATCCGCTGGGAAAAAGAAGGGGTTTATATTGATTCAAATTTAACGTTGTTTGATCAAGCGTTAAAAACATCGTTCCAAAGTGCAGTGAATAATATGATTTATTTAGCGCAAGGCATCTTTCGTACTGGTGTATTTAAAAGTTGTTTGTTCAATGCTCGTAATACCTTACATGTTGAACGGGATACTGTTGAACAGCCTTTTATTGCACAACCAGAGCAAGTGATACCGTTTGATATTAGTGATGTTCCTGATCAAGATGATGAATCAAAACTGCATTCGTATTTTGAAGACGGTAAAGATCCAGATGAATATCTATATTTGCCCGACGAAATGATGGAAGTCTTGTCGCAATTGAACTTAATTCACCATACGGGGTGTATTATTTTTGAAGTACTTGAAACACATTTAAAAATTCATAGCTATTTAATGTTATTAAATCATGAGCAAGAAGCAGAATTTTCAAGTTTATTAGCTAAACTTTTGGTATTACTTCCTACAATAACGGGACTGGGAATTTCTGGTTTTATGAAACTTCCTTATAAAGACACACGGTTTTTTGAGCATATTAATCGGTTGCCGGAGAAATATTATCCGATAAACCCTAAATCACGTGAACAGCAAATAACAGAAGGTAAATAATATGAAAGAAGCAATTGGTGAAATGGCATGGCTAGATTTATCGGTGCAAAACGCTACTGAGGTGAAAGATTTTTATCAGAACGTGATTGGTTGGCAAACCAGCGAGGTGTCAATGGGCGACTATCAAGATTATGCCATGCTTACACTTGGCAGTGGTGATGCTGTCGCAGGTATTTGTCATGCTAAAGGTTGTAATATTGATTTACCAGCTGCTTGGTTACCTTATTTTTTAGTGGAGGATATCGAGCAAGCTGTTACTGCTACGAAAGAAAAAGGCGGAGAATTGATCACTGACATTAAATCGATGGGACAAGATAAATACGCCGTGATAAAAGATCCTGCTGGCGCAGTTTGTGCGATTTACCAAAAAGCGACATCGTGAACTCGGCAAAGTAATGAACTCGTTATGTCTGAACGACTGTTTATTTTTTGCCAGCTAGAGCATTGATAAGGCATTGTTTTATTTGATTGAAGGTGATGTGATCATGATGCGTTATCGCCATGTTATTGTTAAGTGCTTTTAATTGTTCTTCTAGGTGAATTAATGCCTGCGTTACAAAGGTTTGATAGTTTGTTGTGATAGGTTGTAACGTTTGTTGCATATATTCATTGGCAGAATGATCAAATAACAGCACAACAATCGTATTGGTATGCTGTGCTGTCGCCTTGTTGCTGAACGTTAACAAGGTCGAGATTTCGTTCGTTAACTGGTTGATATAAAACCGTCTTTTTTTCAATAAACGCTTAAGTGATAAAGGAGCATTATTTTTTGCACTTGTATCGTTATTGCTTTGTGTTACCAGCATTATTTGTTCATTGAGAAAACAGTCTACATAACAGTGAGATTTTGCTGAAATGTATCGTTGAATATTTAGTACCGTTAAGTGTTTTTTTATCTGATGAATTAACCTCAATTTATCGTAATCAATAATGGGATCAATAGGGAAATTTATCCAAGTATCGTCCTCTCGTTGAATATAGCGCTTGGTCATTGTAATTGAAGCGTTGTCTTGTTGTATATGCTCTTCGACAGGCTCATTCATTTGGTTTAATAGTGACAACTGAAGAAGCAATTTTCGACGAAAGTTATCGTTATTTTTTACGACTTTTTGAAAAGGTGTTGCCAGTGATAACATGCTCACTGGCAATTGAGTTCGATAAAAAAGAGTGAGGAGCAGATTTCTCATCAACAATCTTTTAAAAGCTAGTCATGGTTAGCGACTAAACTGACGGTTATAATTATGTCGATGCTGTTGATAAGCTAACATTTGTTTTTCCAGCTTTTCGATCACACCACTATCACAACGATGTTTCTCCATAGCTTCACTAAGCCCCATGGTGACTTCAAACAAATTAATTCTAGGGTACTTGTTTATTGCGCCTGATAACATATCGGCTATTTGCACTTGTGCTTGCGTATCTTTATTGATATCAGCGAAGTTAACATGTGGATAAAGTCGACGCGGTATATAAATCGTATCAGATTTACTTGGTAGCCTTTCGGTACGAATTAATGTGCCAAAACCATTACGATACTCTTTTTGTCTTTCTGTTGTTAAAGTAATTACTGCTGGATTTTTACCTAAACAGGTAGGGTAGTAATGTTGATAGTAAGTTGCATAGGTGCCGAGTAGTCGGCCAACAAAATGGTAAGCTTTCCATGAATTCGTTAAATCTTGGTTCAGTTGCTCTTCACTGCCGTACAGATCACCAAACATTCGCGCCATTTCCGCGTTTGCTTCACCCATCCAGCCGAGTCGGTATGGAGCGCTAGATTGGTATTCAATGTCCATCGCTAAGGTAAAATCGTTGTCATATACAGCGGTTAAATAACTGCAACCGCTATAGCCGCTAAATGGGCTATCAGAACGACACTTACGTAGTTTTTCCACTGCTTGCTCAAAGCGTTTTTGCTTTTCTGCTTTTGCCGCTGTTAATGCTATTTGTTGCTGACGTTTAGCTTCTTCTCTCGCTCGTTTTTCAGCGACTAGTTGTTTTTGGTAAACAATATTGACCTGTTCATTCACTGATTGGGTGATTTTCTGTAATGAAACAATCGAACTTGCTGGGTTTCGACTGTAATGTTTGGCGCAAGATTTAGATTTTTGTAGCAGCTTTGTCGATTGGTCTTTTAATGCTGATACCCACGGAGTCATTTTATCTGCGCCTTTGAGGCTAGCTAATGACCCTTTTGCTATTAATTGGCTAAACTGTTGGGTGTCATTACCTAAAGCACAACTTTTTAAACAGCTGTCTTTAAATAAAGAATTATGGCAAACATTACCTAACGCTGATAGCGATGGCACCAATGAATTAAGTACTTGTGCATATTGGCTTGGGGCACTGACCGTATTGACCTTTGGCTTGCCTGGCGCTGGTAACTTACCTTCATGCAAACTTTTTAACAACAGTGCAAAAGGTTTAAATTCGGCAGGGAAGTTATTGCGCCATTGTTGGTTACAGCTAATAGTGTCACGAGCTAACTGTTTAACACTGTTCTTGATTGAAGGCTTGTTTGCCTGCCTATTTATTTGAGCCGAAAGTGTTTGAACTCTTCTGTATAAACCACCACAAGTGGATTTACATTGAAAAGCTTGTGCTGGGTTTTTAAACCGTGAGGTACATATTTGTTCAAGTTTTCCTGCTAGTATTTGTGCATTACCAACATCTAACTGATTACTAGCGGTTAACACGGGGAATTGATCCGCACTCGTCGTATTTACGAACAGTAAAATATTAGCGACAAGCAAGCCTTGGATAATCTTGTATGTGCATGTTTTAAACATTGTTAACATCCTTTATGAGCAACTTTTTGTTGCAGTTTGTCTTGCTTGGCTTTGTTGACGACTATTGGGATACCCTGATTTTTTGATCATATTAGCTATTGTGTTGCCGTATGATGTTGCATAACACCCGCAGTTTACGCCGCTAAATGCTCCTGATTTTTGCATAGACGTACATTGATTAAGTTGTAGGTCAGCAATAGCTTTCTCATCGGCACATTGACGGAAAGGTTCACTCTTTGCGAATTTATACTCCGTTATATTAGGTGTTTTTTCTCTCTGTTTTTCGTATGCGTTTGCGGCACATTCACAATTGTATGTATTAGCCGTACCATTTTGCATACAGCGACCTAAATAATCTAATCGGTATGCATTACTTGAAACGGCGCGTGGTTTTATCACGTTTTGCTGTTCTGCAGATTTAGCAGGCTTACCTGAAAGACGTAATGCTAATTGACGTTCTTTTTCAGCTTGTGCCCGTTTAGCTAATAGTGATTGCATCGCAGCTTTATTGTCAAAGTCAATATTCGTCAATGTGTTAAATGCCTGCTTAGTTAATGCGATAAAGTGCTCGTTAATCGTGTTATCACTTAATTTGTGGTTGTTGCGTTCATTTTTTAGCATATGCATAACGCGTTGCATGCCATATAGGTCTAGATAATCAAAACCTAAAAACTGTATATAATCATTGTAAATGGCACCTTGGGTGCTAAGCGTTAGATTGCCTTGTTTTATCACTTTTTCAACAACGCTTTTTCCCATTGTTTTCGCAGTATCTAAATCCTCAAAGTTAGTTTTTGCTATGACTGGAAATAAATCTGCGCATCTGTTTATTGCAACGGTTGCTTTCAATAATGTTTGGTAGCTTGTGTTAGCTGGCGCGTCAAACAATTCACTTGCTAAAGAAGCGCCTTGCTCACAACTTACGATATTTTTAAGTAAAATTGCTTGGTAAAATTTAGGTTTTCCTGTTCTTTGATCGTTACCTGTAATTCCTACTTGTTGTATAAAGCCGTATATATTGCCAGGTGGTTGATGAATATTACTTTCAATTAACTTATCAGGAAATTTCCCCATCATTTCTTGTTGTAATTTACTGCTTTTTTCTGCAGCACTTAACACTTTTAACGCCCCATTTATTTCTTGTTGGTGCTGCTTTATCCATGGTGATAATGTTTGCTCGACAAACGTTAAATATTTCGTTTGTTTTTCGTTGCTTTTAGCTACTTGATTGAATTTATTCTGCTTGTTTTTGGCGTATGCTGACCAGTTAGGTAACCATTGCTCTGCTGTCATTACTCTGTCTGGTGGGCAATCTCGGCAAGTAGCACGACCACTTAACGGTGCTTGGGATACGTTGTTTTGCTGCCATTCATTGAATTGATTAGCAGAAGTAAATGTTGATACGTTGCGAGTAACATTGTTGTGTAATTCGTTAAAACACAAACGATGTAAATACGCAGGTTTTAACTGATAATTAAGAGCGAATGACTTTTGGTTGTTGGGAATCAGCCAAGGTGAGTCTTGGTTAAATTGTGTTAAATAGTTTGTATCACATGACTGCGTTAATGCTGCAACCAGTTCAGCTTGGCTGCCATATTCACTAAATTGCAGTGCTTTTTTCTTCCAGGTGTTTGAATCAACTTTACTTTTTAATTTTTCCAGTTTTTCCATCGAGGCTTTAATTTGGTCAAGTTTAAAACCGTTTTTGTTGACACTTGATTGAATTTTTTTAAATTCATCTGTATTAGTAAAAAGGTTTTGTGCCTCAGAAAATGTAAGGTTTTCAATCGCATTAACTGCAACCACTTGCTTAACTTTATCACTAATGGTGATTTCTTCTTCTACGAGTAGTTCATCTAAGTTTAAACTTGGTGTTTCTTTAACTGGCCACTTACCCGCTTTTATTTCTTGTCCAGCAGCTATTAATGTGGTGACAATTTGGGGAGTGGTTTTTGACTTATCTAAATAAGCGTTGAAATAGTGAATACAACCGCCTGTTTGCCCAGTTAGTTTCTGCTCCAAGCCCATTGTTAATGCACGCAAACTACCTTTTGCTGAAATCTGTTTTATACCTGTTGCAGTCTTGGCTTTTTGCTGCGCGGCAGGAATATTGTCAAAATTTCTTGAGAGTTGTTTAGATGTATTTTCACATTGTGACTTACATAACTTTACTACACCGGCGCTATTCATATATGACTGACAATATGCAGATAAATGACTGTATAACGCTTTTACTTTATTAGGCGCGAGATTACCTGATTGGTCATGAATGGTAAGATCTACATTGGGTAGAGGAGCTGTTTTAGCCGCTTGTTGACTGCTGGCTGATGTTTGTTCAGCGTTAACAATCAAATTAAGGTTACTATCAACCATCATTAAGCTCATATAAACACCGGAGTGTGCTGAAGAGTTTTTGGAGCTATCGTTTGCAAAAGCGTCGCGACATGCTTTTACTCCTTGTTTAATTGTAGATTCATTTCCGTTTAAGCTAGCCATATTTTTAATTGTTAACGCTTGGCTCGCACATGTTTTTTGACAGCTTCCTTGGCAAATATTACTTGCTTGTTCTAAAGCATTTATTACGTCTTGCCGGCTTTTTGGAATGTTTATTGCGTTTGCTGTAATGCTTATTAATAAGGCTGAAATTAACCAACCCATAATGAGAAAACGTATCATGTTTATCGTCCTTTAAACTGTTATATGTTTTGATTATTACAGGTAAAAATATAATTGGAATAAGCACTCTAGCTTAACTGCCGTTAACTACAGTTAAATGACGTTAGTGATTTTTTAGCAATAGAGAAGGTAAAGCAATGCAAATTTTGAGCGTTAAAAAATTTTCAACTGCATTAAACGTTTTTTATAAAATAGATCTATGGACAATACTTTAGTATTACTCATAGATCTGTAGTGATTAACTAGCGAGCGGGGCTAAAATTGGATCTTTAACAAAACCAGGACACATGCCCACTATTTGTTTGTAGATTGGTCGTGCAGGTTCAAACTCTCCGAGCATGACATAAGCGAGCATTAAGCGAACTAATGCGTTTGGTATTGTTGCCTTGCTTGCTACTTCATTAAGTTCATTTAACAATTGTTGTTTCGTTGGCTGCTCGATACTTTGTTCATCAATATAGGCATCAGCAACTTTGATATACACGAGTTGTACTTCGGTATTACCTGGGGCTTTGCCTGCAATACGTAACCGTTCAGCAATTTGTAACGCTTTAGCAAAACTTTCATGTGCCACTTGTTTATTGCCATCAGCCTGATAAGCAAGTGCTTTGGTGATCCAAGGATCAAAATGACCGTCTACTTTTTCTGTTGTTAAAAGTGCCATGCCGCGTTCGGCATATTCAACCGCTTTGTTCGTTTCACCTAAAAACTGAAATAAAGACGCAAGTTGGTGTTCAATTATCCAGCTAGGATCTCGTTCGAGTTTGTTAACTTTTAGAAAAGCTTGTTTTGCTTGCTCCATGTCTCCTTGGCAAAAGTGCATGGTTCCTAAGTTATTTAAATTATTGAAATTTTCATCTTTTTCTACGCTTTTTTGAAGCGTTGTTATCGCTTCAATGGGTTTACCTATACGATATAATAAATGTGACTTTAAAAAATATGCTCGCCAGCTTTCAGGCTCTTGAGCAATAGCGTTATCAATAATGTTTATCGCATCAGAATATAACGCAGGTTGCTTTTGCTGTGCCGCTTGCTTTTGAACGACTTTAAATTGACCATACAAAGCATCAGTATAGCCAGGATTCATTGCTAAAATATCTTGGTAATAAGCCATTGAGTCTTCAAGCTTCCCTTTGGCGCGTGTGAAATTTGCCATTCCTTGCAAAGACTCTTCTACAGGTGCTATTTTCAATGCTTGTGTGCAAGTATCTTCGGTTTCACCAATCATTTTAACATCACTAGATAAGCTAGCTTTACGTAATAGGGTAGTGCAAAGTGCACCTTGCGCGCGCGCAAAGTTAGCGTCAATACGAATTGCTCGTTGTAAGCGTGCTTCTGCACGAGATAAGTTAGCTAAAGTATTTTCTTGATTTAAGTATTGCATGGCGAGCATGAATTGCTCTACAGCTTCATTTTGTAAGGTGAGTCCATCTATGCTCAGCACACTGCCTGTTTGTATAAAAGTGGTGAACGTTTGTGCTATTCGATTAGTCAATAGGCCAAGTTGTTTATTTAAAGAGACAGTTAACAGCGCATCGTTGTACAGCATAATACGTTGATGTTGATCTAATAGATAAACTGTTAGATGACTGAAGCGTTCAAGATTGGTGATTTTCCATGTAATGACATAGTCAGCCTCTACTGATTTACTCCAATCTAGTTGATCTAGTTGCATCACAGATTTTGGCCAATGCTTTACGAGTTTTACGGTTGGCGATAATTGCTGAGAAAGCCTATTTGTTATAGCTTTATTGATAGTATCATCTGAATTTATGATACCAAGTTTTACTATTTCGATACTCGCAGGCGGGCGAACTTTGTTACTATTTTCTGTGTTGGTTGGGGGAAAGAAAAATTGATAGCTTGTGATCAATATGGCGAGTAAAAAAACAAAAATAAAGGCAGGACTTTGCCATCTCTTTTTATTTTCAATGATGTCATCATGCACTTTATCCGTTGAACTTTGTTTTGAATCAACAGGTTGAGGCGTTGTTTTTATAACAGGAGCTTCCGTATCTTCACTGGTTAAATACAATTGGTAAGCTGGTACACAAAGGGCTTCGGCAATACGTTCTAATGATATAGGCTCTACGGGAAGTTGCCGAAATGCTCTATTAACCATGTCTTTCGGTGGGGTTGCTAGGCCTTCTTGTTCGGCAATTTTTTTAGCTAAAGCGGTTTGTGTTTTTAGCCCTACCGCTAGCATGGCTGCATCGAGCTTTTGTCGTGATGCTTTAATGCCACGCTTACGTGATTGGTTATTGTCTTTTTTTATTACCATCGACGTTCAGTTAGTATGCTTTTTAATTATCATGCACAGTGGTTAAAATTAAGTCAATGATAATATGTGGTTAAGTTGTTCTTTATTCATCTAAAGGCACGTCGATTTATTCGCGATTCTTTTCTGTTTAAAGAGGTACAATTTTATTTATGTCGGGGGTACGAATAAACTGTGCAAAACTTTCAGCAAGTTGCTCCGATTGCGTCAAAACGGTTTGCCAATACGCAACTCTTTCTTGCGGTTCCATGGTGGTAAAGTCTTTACGATCCGGAATCTTTTTAAAAGGTAAGCTGTTGATAAATTTAGTTGAAGGACAAAGCATGACAACATTTTCATAATGTTTTATGGAGACTTGACGTTTTGAGGTTTTATCGAACCAACCTGGCTTAGGTTGATTATTAAAATGAGGATATAAAATTAACCCTTTATTGTCGGGTAAGTTAACGTCAAAGTGGTAATCTATGAGTCCGCCATCACGATACATACCTGTAGGGGCTTGCTCGATAAACTTTACTCCCTGCATCACCAATGGGATAGAGCCAGACGCCAGTAAAGCTTGCTTATAATTCACCGAGTTTAAACTGATATATTGATTATTGAAGCGGTATTGATCTGAAACTTTTAACGGGCTATTAGGCGCATGGAAGACAAAACGTTGATATTGCTTTGCGAGTAAACCACGATTAACGCGGTTTAGTAATATGCTGCCAATTAAGCCTAATATTTGCGGGATTTTGTGATCGTAGCTAGTTAATCCTCGACATTTAGCCACGATAAAATGTGGTTTAAATACAGGGTGATTAAGTGATTCTTCGATACCTTGTTCAGAAAAAACTGCATCGAGTAACGCTTTTGCTTTATCTGTCACCTCAACTGCATCAGCGTTTTTAGAATAAACCGTTTCACTATAAATTTCTGCTAATGCTGTTATAGCAGTTACCGGATCATGTTGACTTAATGCAGCAAAGCGGAAAGCGCCAGCAGATGAGCCAACTAAATTGATTGTTTGTGTTGTGTTTTTAAAAAATTCACCAAAGATAAATTTATCTAATCCAAATAACGTAAACCACTTAGGGCCACCACTTGCCCCGTACATTGCACTGAATAACCCTGGTGTAAAACCATTTTCATTTATTTGTTTTAAGGCATTTTTGCCAGCGTAAATCGTTAACATGCTTTAATTATTTGACCATGAAAGGGGGGTGTGATCTTGAGGAATAAACAATGATTGATAAAGCTTGGTGGCAAAATCATCAGTCATACTAGCAACGTAATCAGCAATCACGCGATGTGGATTTTCTTCCTCACGTAATGCTTTTAGGTATTGTACTTTAGCTTGATTAGGCAGTAAACGCTCAGGATCAGAAGACAATGCTTCAAATAATTCCATGACAATTTGTTGTCCGCGATACTCAACTTGCTGTATTGCAGGTTGCTTAATAACAAATTGATAAACGAACCCTTTAAAAATGTCTAAAACTTGTTCCGCTATTTTCGGATGTTTAGCGTTGTAACGTAACAATGGCTCAGTAAATGTAGTGCTTTGATCTGTATTTAAATCAACGAGTTCTATCGCAGTAATTAAGTAATTTACTAATGAGCCAATGGCTTCTTTTTGTAAGTGATGCTGCGTACTAAAAAGTTGTTCGGTTAATTGAAGGCTGATTTGTTGCAACCATTGATCATCTAATTGTTGTAGTTTTTGAACGACATGTTTCTCAAAATCATTTTCTTGCACGACACCTGTGGCTATTGCATCTTCTAAATCGTGTATTCCGTAGGCGATATCATCGGCAAGTTCCATCATTGAACAATCTAACGATTTATAATGTGTTTTGAGGTGTTTATTTGCCGATGGCGCAGCACATGATTGAAATAATTCTCTGTCTTGTGACGATAGTGGTGCTAATAACCAATTGATAGAAGATGTGTCATCGTTATATAGCCCTTTCGGCGGATGCCAGTCGCTTGCTTTTAACTGACGAAATCGTTGCGGTGCCTCAGGTGATTTTTTTGCGGTTAAGAGATCTAACGTTTGTGGATATTTAACCAATCCTAATAAGGTTCGCCGAGCTAAATTCATACCATAACCTTCACTGAATGGCTCTAAACGTGAAACAATACGAAAGGTTTGACCGTTACCTTCAAATCCGCCATGGTCTCGCATCATAAAGTGTAAGGCAACTTCACCGCCGTGACCGAAAGGTGGGTGACCAATATCATGTGCTAAGCACAATGCTTCAATTAAACTGTCTTCCTGCGGGAATAGCTGTTCAGCTAATGCTGGATACTTTGCCCGTAACTGTGCACTGATACCCGAGCCTATTTGTGCGGCTTCTAAAGAGTGAGTAAGACGAGTTCGATAAAAGTCACTTTGGCCACTGCCAATGACTTGAGTTTTGCATTGTAAGCGACGAAAAGCAGCAGAATGTAAAATACGTGCACGATCACGTTGAAATGGGCTTCGGTGATCGTGACGGCGTTTAACTACGGAAGAAAATTGTCGTTCTGACCAGATATCATTCATACATAGCCTTTGTCTAATTGTTTGATAAAACTCTGAAAATTAGCTTATTATACCAATTCGCATAAATATTCGGTCATTCAGCGAGAATTAAACGCTCTGAACTGACTTAATCTTTATGCGAATTGGTATTATGTACATGTAACTTGAGCGTTGGCAACGTTTTGTTATCGTTAAAAGGCTTTAAGTCTTTCATTTACTTGTAAAACACATTTTAGTTTATACTACGGGTGTTATTTATTGTTGATAATGACGGAGTAATTTGTTCAATTAAACGAGTTTCATGTCGATATAGCGATACATTGGTACAACATTGTCGAAATTTTTCTGTCATATTTACGCGGTAATGTAAACTCAATTTTTGATGATAGTATGTGGTTTTTATTTGGGAGTTGGAATGCGAATTAAACATTGGGTAAGTGTTGCTGTATTATCCTTTAGCTTTTTATGTTCTATGGGTGTTTCCGCTAAAAAAGTGTCAGTTATTGCAAGCTTACCTAAACCACCTTTTATTATTGAAGAAAATGGTAAAGGCCTACAATTAGAATTGATGCGAGAGGCTTTAGCGCATTACAATATTGATGTTGAGTTTTATCATGCCCCAGGTGGACGAAATATTACTGCTTTTCAACGTCTTAATGCCGATGTGATTTTAAACGTTCGGCCTGATTATCAATACCCAGCATTATATTTATCTAAGCCTTATGTTAATTACCAAAATGTAGCGATTAGCTTAGCTGAAAATAACTTTATGTTTAATAGCGTGGAAGGGTTAACAAATAAAGTGGTTGTTGCGTTTCAAAATGCTAAAAGATATTTAGATCAAGATTATAATTCAGCCATTGATTATGTTATTGATTACAGAGAAATACCTGACCAAAAAAAGCAAGTTGAAATGCTATTTTTACGACGCGCTGAAGTGATCATCATAGACATTGCTATTTTTAATTATTATCTAAAACACTTCAGTAATGACCTGTTAGTTAAACCGCATAAAGTACATTACCTTTTTGAAAAAAGTACTTTTTCAGCTGCTTTTAAGTCTGAAAAATTACGCGATGATTTTGATAAAAGTATTGATACGATGCGAAAAAATGGCAGATATCAAAAAATAATTAACCAATATATTCAATAAAATAAATGGAATGTTGCAATTGTTATCGTATTTCAATGTATCCACTAACACTGATTAATTTGTTTATTTATTAGCAATGAAAATCGCGCGTTTGGGAGCAGGGTAACCTTCGATGGTTTTGCTATTATCGTTAGGGTCAAGAAAGTCTTGTAACGATTCTGTATCAATCCAATCGGTTTTACGTTGTTCTTCTACGGTAGTAATATCGGCATTTACCACTCTAACGTTACTAAAACCACATCGCTCTAACCACGCACACATTGCTTTTGCACTGGGTAAAAACCAGACATTGCGCATTTTCGCGTAACGTTCTCCGGGTACTAGTACGGTATTTTCATCACCATCAACAATTAAGGTTTCTAACACTAATTCACCGCCTTTTACCAATTGTGCTTTTAATTGATATAAAAAATCGATAGGTGAACGTCTATGATATAAAACACCCATTGCAAATACCGTATCAAAGGCTGCTAATTCAGGTAAATCTTCAACGCCTAGGGGTAAAAGGTTCACCGAAGTATCTTTAGCAAAATGCTGAATAGCTTGAAACTGCATGAAAAACAGTTGTGTTGGATCAATGCCAACGACAAATTTTGCACCTGATCCTTTCATTCTCCACAAGTGGTAACCACTGCCACAGCCGATATCAAGCACATATTTATCTTGTAAATTACTGATGTGAGGGTATAGGCGATCCCATTTAAAGTCGCTACGCCATTCAGTGTCAATATGCAAACCATGAAGATGATACGGACCTTTGCGCCACGGTTTTAATTTTTTTAATAAATTTTCTGCTCGTTTATATTCGCCTTCATTGATATCACTCTTTTCACCAATCTTTACTTGCGAACTAAAATCGATAATCGAAGGTGATGTGTTAGGAAGTGCTTCAAGTGTTTTTTGCCAATGAGAAAACTCACCATGCAATTGTTCTTTTTGCCAACGTGCAAGTTGCTGGGGCAGTGAAGTAAGCCAGGGCGCTAATTTATTAACGGCTATTTGTTGGTAAAAAGAGGCAAAATAATTCATAAACGTAACTTATTTAATCGCGAACAGTGAAAAGAAATTGTAGCACTGAAACCACGTGCTACTTTGTGAAAAGCCTGTGTTGGCAAGTCGAAGATGGTGATCTTCTAAAGAATCTGGCTTCATTACATTTTCAAGTGCAGTACGCTTTTGCGCAATTTCAAGATCGCTATACCCATTGGCGCGCTTAAAGTCATGGTGTAAGTCAATGAGCGTTTGGTTACAGGCATTGTCAGGATGAATAAATTTATCTGAGATAACTAATATGCCACCCGGGGTTAAACCATCAAAAATGGTTTGTATTAGTTGAGCTCGTTTGTCTGGATCAATAAATTGCAGGGTGAAATTAAGCACTACCATAGAAGCATTTTCAATGTGTATCGCAAGTACATCATCTTCGATAATTTCTACAGGAGTTTCCCCTTTAAAGGCAAGTACGTGTCTACGACACCTATCCACCATCGCAGCTGAATTATCTACGCCAATAATGCGACAGCCTTTAGTTTTTATTCCTTGGCGCATTGCTAAAGTGGCCGCACCTAAAGAGCAGCCAAGGTCGTAAATATTAGTGCTTTCAGTCACATATTGTTGGCTAAATTGGCCAATTGTATCAATAATAGTATGATATCCCGGTACGGAACGAGATATCATATCGGGGAATACTTCGACAACGTGCGCATCGAAAGCAAAATCTTTTACTTGGCGCTGCTTGTGAGAAAAAATAAGATCAGGTTTTGACGGTGTCATGTTACTTTTAAATGGTAATCTAAAAAACTGTGATTATTTTAACTTAAAAACGCAAATGAATGAACTTGAATACGATAAACTCTTTGGACATCTTCGAAGTTTTTCACACGAAAAAGCATTAGCTAATAGATAGGAGCTAAAATTTGTTGAGGTATTACACATTTTTATGCTGGCTTTTACTGGGTTTATTTATTGTTAAAAATGAAATTGTTTTTGCCGCTTCATTTAATGACCGTGTGATCACAATCGCGGTAAATAAAACCTCTTACCCGTATCACTTTCAAAATAATCAAGGTGAAGCGGCGGGCCTAACCGTTGACTTATGGCGTATGTGGGGCGAAAAGCAACAAGTTGATATTGTTTTTCGCCTAATGACTTGGTCAGAAACATTATCACAAGTTGATAACGGCTCTATTGATATTCATGGCGGGCTATCAAAAACACGACTTCGTGCAAAAGAGTATGATTTTACCAGTGATTTTTTTCAGCAAAAAAATTATATCTATATACATCGCGATTACCATGTTCGTGAAATTGATAGCTTAAAACCGTTTACTATTGGTGTGGTTCGTCATTCAAGCTATGTTGATTTTATCACTGAACAATACCCTGAATTAGTGCTGAAGTTTTACGATAACCGTTTTGATGTATTTAATGCTGCGTTAAAAGGTGAAATAGCGGCTTTTGCAAACATTGATAGAATTTCAAATAACTACCCTAAATATCGGGAATTGAGTCAACTATTTCCAGCTTATAAACGATTGTTGTTTCATCAAGGTGGTTATGCATCGGCAGTGAAAAAAGGTAATTCTCAATTACTTAACTTTATTGAACAGGGAATGAGGAAAATTTCCCGTGAAGAGCGTTCAGCCATTGAGAAGAAATGGCTGGGTATTGATAAAAAAACAAACAACATAGTGTTACTTTTTTCTCCTGAATTCGCACCTTTTATGACGGTTTCCTCTTCCGGAGAACCACAAGGGTTATTTATCGATATGTGGCGTTTATGGTCTGAATATACTGGCCAAATTATTGAGTTCGTTCCACAGTCATTTGAAAACGCCAGCGAAATGCTCACCAGTGGCGGGGCGGATATTCATATAGGTTTTCCAGATTTGAGCTTTACTCGTGGCAACTTAACCATGTACCCAGAACTACGTACCGCGATGCAAGTATACCAAGCTGATATCAAATGTTATGTGCATATTAACAATAAAAGGCCTGCCACTTCAGCTGATTTAGCAGGGAAAAAACTAGGTGTTTTTCAAATAATACCGAATGTAGAAAACATACGACTATTATTTCCAGAAAATGAACTGACCTTTTATCAAGACTTTAAAACCATGATTCAACAAGCTGAAAAGGGCGAAATTGATGGCATAATCGGCGTGAAAGACATTATGGAAGCCCGATTACAAGTAGCGAACGTACAGCATGACTTTTATGCATTACCAGACTCTTTATTAGGCGCCAATATTTATGCGGTTACATCGAAAAAGAATAATCGGTTAATAGAGATCATTAAAAATGGTTTTGAACTCATTCCAGAAGAAGAGTTAATTAAACTTGAACGCCGATGGTTAAACAAAGACAGCAAAGGCTACTTCAAGCTAAATAAACAACGAGCGCAATTAAGTAAAGAAGAAGACAGTTGGTTATCTCAGCAAAACAAAATACGTATGGGGATTAATAAAAACTGGGTGCCGGTTGAGTTTATAGATGAAAATGGCCAAGTTCAGGGGATTAATATTGATATTAACACCCTTGTTGAGCAACGAACAGGACTTAACTTTACCTATGAAGTTTTCGATAACTGGCAACAGATGCTTGAGGCGCTAAAACAACAAAAAATTGATATTGTCGCAAGTGCAACAGAAACTCCAGAACGTAGAAAACATATTATATTTACAGACTCCTACTGGGATATGCCTTGGGTGATCATTCATCAGAAGCAGCAAGGTGAAAGGCAACAAATAGAAGATTTCTATGGGCGAGAACTAGCCATTGTTAAAGGTTACCACCTTATTGAAAAAATTCGAAAGGAGCATCCTACTATCTCTTTACGATTGGTAGATAATCATGAAGAAGGACTACTTGCTGTGCAAAATGGCATTGTGGATGGCTTTGCAGAAAATATCGCATCGGCGTCTGAATTAATTCGAAGAGACAGTTTGGTCACCTTATCCATGTCTGTTCTTGAAGATTTAAACATCGATGAAAATAACTATGCGATCCGTAAAGATTGGCCAATCTTACGTAGTATTATCAATAAAGGTTTAGCAACTATAACGCCAGCTGAGAAAAAACAAATATATGAGCGCTGGTTTGAAATTAATATTGAAACCGGGCTTGATAAAAGTGTGGTATTACGAGTGTCGTTACAAATAGGTGCGATTATTGTGATCGTGATCATCGCCTTTATTTTATGGAATAGAAGACTCTATAGAGAAGTAAAAATACGTAAAGCCCTAGAGGAGAAAATGAAACATATGGCGACGCATGATGAGCTTACAGACTTGCCGAATCGCCTACTGTTAAAAGATCGAATAAACCATGGCATTAACTATCACCGTAGGCAAGATAGAACCATGGCAGTCTTATTTATTGACCTTGACGGCTTTAAAACAATCAATGATACCCATGGGCATGATGTTGGTGATGAGTTATTAATACTGGTTGCCGATAAACTATCGGGTTGCGTGCGTAAGTCAGATACTGTGGTTAGGTTCGGCGGAGATGAATTTGTCTTATTATTGACGGGTTTACACCATAAAAATGAAGCGGCTTTTATTGCTGAAAAAGTATTGAAGTCAGTGCAGCAACCCTTTGAGTTATCTGTTGGTGAAGTGCGAATTGGTTGTAGTATTGGTATTGCGATGTTTCCAACCGATGGTGAATCTGAAAGTGATTTACTCAAAGTCGCGGATACGTTGATGTACCGCGTAAAAGCTGCGGGTAAAAATCATTATATTTTTAACACGGATAATTAAGTGACATTCACGCGTAAATCTATATAATTGGCGGCAATTTTTTCCGTAAAAATGGTTATCGGTATTGCGGTAACTAAAGTTCAAAAATTCAGGATTTAACTATATGCGTACGCTGTATTGTGGTGAGGTAAATGAATCTCATATTGGTCAAGAAGTTACTCTTTGTGGGTGGGTAAATCGTCGTCGTGACTTAGGTGCGGTGATCTTTTTAGACTTACGAGATCGCGAAGGTATCGTGCAAGTTGTTTATGATCCTGACTTGCAGGAAGTGCTTGAGAAAGCAAATACCTTACGAAATGAATTCTGTATTCAAGTGAAAGGTAAAGTACGCGCACGTCCTGAAGGACAAATTAATAAAGATATGGCGACCGGTGCCATCGAAGTACTAGGCCTAGACGTCAATATTCTTAACCGTTCAGCGCCATTACCACTTGACTCTAATCAAGAAAACTCTGAAGAAAATCGTCTTAAATATCGTTATTTAGATTTACGCCGTCCAGAAATGACAGAACGTTTACGTTTTAGAGCAAAAGTGACTGCAGCGGTACGTCAATCTCTAGAGTCTCAAGGCTTCATGGATATTGAAACGCCTATTTTAACTGCGGCTACGCCAGAAGGAGCGCGTGACTATTTAGTACCAAGTCGCACACATAAAGGCAGTTTTTTTGCATTACCTCAATCACCACAATTGTTTAAGCAATTGCTGATGATGTCGGGAATGGAACGTTATTATCAAATCGTAAAGTGTTTCCGTGATGAAGACTTACGTGCAGATCGCCAACCAGAATTTACGCAAATTGATATTGAAACATCGTTTATGACTGCCGACCAAGTGATGGAAGTTACTGAACGCATGATTCGTGAGTTGTTTTTACAATTGCTTGATGTCGATCTTGGTGAATTCCCACGTATGCCATACAGCGAAGCAATGCAACGTTTTGGTTCAGATAAACCAGATTTACGTAATCCACTCGAAATCGTTGACGTAGCAGACATTTTAAAAGAGGTAGAATTTAAAGTGTTTTCTGGCCCAGCGAATGATGACAAAGGTCGTGTTGCGGTTATACGCGTACCTGAGGGCGCAAGTAAGTTTTCTCGTAAAAATATTGATGAACTGACTAAGTTTGTCGGTATTTACGGCGCTAAAGGCATGCCTTGGTTAAAAGTTAATGATAAAGCTGCTGGCCTTGAAGGTTTGCAGTCACCAATTCTTAAGTTTCTATCTGAAGACGCCGTAACTGCATTGCTCGAACGAGCAAACGCAGAAACTGGCGATATTATTTTCTTCGGTTCAGATAGCTACAATGTGGTTACTGAGTCATTAGGCGCACTACGTTTGAAACTTGGTGAAGAACTTGGTTTAACTACAGACGAGTGGAAACCATTATGGGTTGTTGACTTCCCTATGTTTGAAGAAGCCGACGGCAATTTACATGCTTTGCATCATCCATTTACAGCACCTACTAATTTAACACCTGAAGAATTAGAAGCTAACCCAATTGGTGCGCTTTCAAATGCCTACGATATGGTGTTAAATGGCTGTGAGCTTGGTGGTGGTTCGGTGCGTATACATGATCAAAAAATGCAAGCAGCCGTATTTCGTATTCTTGGTATTAGTGATGACGAAGCAAAAGAAAAATTTGGATTCTTACTTGAAGCCCTACAATATGGTGCGCCACCTCACGCTGGTTTAGCGTTTGGTTTAGATCGTTTAGTGATGTTAATGACAGGGGCAAGTTCGATTCGTGATGTAATGGCATTTCCAAAAACGACAACTGCAGCATGTCCTTTAACTAATGCTCCGGGTCAAGCAAATCCAGAACAATTGAAAGAATTAGGCATTCAAACGGTTGTTCAAGTGGCTGACGAAACAGCTGGCGAATAGCTTAATTATTAAGTATTAAATGACGAAAGCAAATGATGCAGTTAAAGTCATACTTTAACTGCATTTTTTATGTAAATCGTGCTTACTATAAGCAAACGGGTTAGGAATAACATTGGCGATTATATTAGGAATTGATCCTGGTTCACGCTTTACGGGATACGGTGTGATCGAACAGCAAGGTCGTACAATAACTTATCTTGGAAGCGGCTGTATTAAAGCCATTGCTGCTGGCGATGACTTAGGTGATCGTTTACAAACGATTTATGCGGGGGTTAGCGAAATAATATTACAATTTCAACCCACGATGTTTGCGATAGAGCAAGTGTTTATGGCTAAAAACCCAGATTCGGCGTTAAAACTTGGCCAAGCAAGAGGCGCTGCAATTGTGGCAGCAACAAGTGCAGAGCTAAAAATTGCCGAATATTCTGCAAGGCAAATTAAACAATCCGTCGTTGGCACTGGCGGTGCAGATAAAATGCAAGTTCAGCATATGGTTAAGTCGATTCTAAAGCTGCCCGCTACACCACAAGCCGATGCAGCAGATGCGTTAGCGGTTGCGCTATGCCATGCCCACAGTCATGACTCAATAAGCAAATTGTCTGGCCAGGCGACTAAAATGGTACGTAGAAGATTAAGATAACACTTTACTGTATAAATATATAGTGATAAGGTTTGCGACTAAGATTTATGAATTTAAATAGAACATTAGTTAAATAGGATTGCTGTAGTGATAGGGCGTTTGCGTGGAACATTAATTGAAAAAATTCCTCCTGAAATATTGATTGAATGTGCAGGAGTAGGTTATGAGGTTACCATGCCGATGACCAGCATTTATGCCTTGCCAGAGCATGAGCAGCAAGCGACAATTTTTACGCATTTCGTTGTCCGCGAAGATGCGCAATTACTCTATGGTTTTGCGAATAAAACTGAACGTAAGCTTTTTAGATTACTCATTAAAATTAATGGTGTTGGCCCTAAATTAGCTTTGGCAATTTTATCAGGTATGTCTGCTGAGCAATTTGTTAGTTGTGTCGCCCATGATGATCTATCGACCATTGTTAAAATACCTGGTGTTGGTAAAAAAACTGCAGAGCGCTTGCTGATAGAAATGCGTGACAAATTAAAAGATTGGCATACTGATACAGACACTACTAGCTTCTCATTAACCGCAGATAATATTTCAACTAGAGCTTCAGATGCACCTGATACTAAAGGCGATGCAATCAATGCGTTAGTTTCACTTGGTTATACAAGTGCGCAAGCGAGTAAAGCGGTAAAAGCAGTTCATCAGCAGGGTATGGATAGCGAAGCCATCATACGTGATGCATTAAAATCAATGTTATAAAGAGAAGCAGCATGATAGAAGCAGATCGCTTGATACAACCGGTGGCAACGAAAGAAGATGAAGGCATTGACCGAGCCATACGTCCGAAATTACTTAATGATTATACGGGGCAAGCGCATGTAAAAGCGCAGATGGAAATTTTCATTCAGGCTGCTAGAAACCGTGAAGAAGCACTTGATCACCTGCTCATTTTTGGCCCGCCAGGTTTAGGTAAAACAACGCTTGCCAATATTGTAGCAAATGAAATGGGTGTGAATATTCGCACCACGTCAGGTCCTGTGTTAGAAAAAGCAGGCGACTTAGCTGCGTTGCTTACTAATTTAGAAGAAAACGATGTATTATTTATTGATGAAATACATCGGTTAAGCCCTGTGGTTGAAGAAGTATTGTACCCCGCCATGGAAGATTACCAACTAGATATTATGATTGGTGAGGGGCCTGCGGCGAGATCTATCAAACTTGATTTACCGCCTTTTACGTTAATTGGTGCAACTACCAGAGCAGGTGCCTTAACTTCACCATTAAGAGACAGGTTCGGTATTGTTCAACGGTTAGAGTTTTATAATAATCAAGATTTAACAGATATTGTTAATCGTTCTGCACATTTCTTAAATTTAAACATTGATAACGAAGGAGCGTTTGAAGTAGCGAAGCGCTCGCGTGGCACACCGCGAATTGCTAATAGATTACTACGCCGAGTTCGTGATTACGCCGATGTTAAAACACAAGGCCAAGTTGATCAAGGTATAGCACATCAAGCCCTTACTATGCTTGAAGTAGATAATGAAGGCTTCGATATAATGGATCGTAAATTATTAGAAGCAATTATTGATAAGTTTAATGGTGGCCCTGTTGGTTTAGATAACGTTGCTGCAGCCATAGGTGAAGAACGCGAAACAATTGAAGATGTACTTGAACCTTTTTTAATTCAGCAAGGCTTTCTGCAACGTACCCCGCGTGGGCGTATTGTTACCGACAAAGCATACCAACATTTTTCTATAGCTCCTAAAGCACCATAATTTAAACGAGTCTCAGTGTATTTAACCTGGCTTGGGATAAGAAGTTAGCTAATCAACTGAAACGGTAAGCTTTTTATATATCACACAGTTCTAGCACGGAGTTTTTTCTTAGTACAAGGCAAATTTGTGCGGTAATAATACCAATTCGCATAAATATTCGGTCATTCAGCGAGAATTAAACGCTTTAGAGGCACGGCGTTGATTGCAGAGAATGGTTATTCAGGAGA
>NZ_MKQD01000010.1 GCF_001913705.1 Thalassotalea sp. PP2-459
TCAGAGCGATGTCAGAGGTGGGAGAATAAGCGAAACGTGTGCAGGTATAGTTGTTCTACATCAAATACGTTTTGCGCAATTATCGCGCCTCTAAAGCGTTTAATTTTCGCTGAATGACCGAATATTTATGCGAATTGGTATTATTTATTCGCTAACAAAAAAAAGCCAGTCGATGACTGGCTAAGCTCCATGAGTGGGAGATAAGTAATTTTTTACACACTGTTATTTGTTCAATGCAGCAAGCTCAATGGTGACTTGATCAAGTCCGTATTTATTAATGCGCGTATTGAATTCACTTTGTTTGCTACTTAGCAAAGAGATACCTTCAACAATCATATCGTACGCTTTCCATTGACCCGTTTCCCTGTTTTGTCGCATTTGAAAGGTTAAATGGATATCAGGTTTGCCGTTTTCAGAAATTAACGCATCAACTGACGCTAACTTGCCGCTATTAGAAAGTTTAGATTGTCCGTAGCTCACTTTTTGATCTTTATATTGGTTCAAAGCTGTGGCGTAAGTTCTGACTAAATAGTGTTTCATCGAGTTGACAAACTTTATTCTTTGTTCTTTAGATGCTTTTCTGACGTGCTTGCCGAGTATTTTAAAGGCAGCGTAGCGATAATCTACAGCAGGCATTAATTCTTCTTCAACAATGTTACGCATTAACTCTGGAAACTTCTGTAATTCCGTTTGGCTAGCAGCAATTCGAGAAAACAATTTATCGCCAGTTTGGCTGATTACTTCTTTCGGCGTTAGTGTAGGTTGAGCGGCAAGGGAAAGAGAAAATACAGATAAAAGCAAGAAAAATGCTGTTCTCATTGGATGTCCTTATTAAAGAGTTGGTGAATATGAGAAAGTATTTTACATACCGACCAGGCGGTCTGTAAACATTTTTTTATAATATTTTTGTTGTAAGTTATGTTTATTTTAAATAATGCAGGTTAAGTGTTTCGTAAGTTATTGAGGTAAATACATAACTCATCAACCACCTTATCAAAAAGTTCTTTATTTTTAGCGCTTTTACTTAAACTATAAGCGCCGTGAAAACTAGAAACGATAAAATAAGCTACTTGAGTGAAATCAAGATTATTTCGTAAATGGGCTGAAAACCGTTGTAAATTAAAGGCAATTAAGTGGTTTAATTGTTGTTGCATGTTTAAAATACGTAAACGAAAACCTTCATCTACAGCTGACATTTCTTGGCATAGGTTATTTACAGGGCAACCGCAAACAATGTCTTCACAGCTCATGTCTTGCGAGATTTCTTTAAAGAATTTACATAAACCGTCAATAGGATCTGTTGCTTCAACGGCAGGCTGCCAAGTGGCTAGAAACATTGGCGTGAAAATTTCTTCAAAAACAGCATAGCCCAATACGAGTTTATTATCGAAATGATGGTACAACGCACCTTTTGAAATTTCACAACGGGATAATATAGTTGACAAGCTTGTGGCTTGAAAACCATGTTGATGAATCTCATCTGCGGTAATTTCTAAAATTTTTTGGCGAGTTTGTTCTGCATCTCTCATACAATAACCTCAATGTTGTATAAAATTATTGTAACCGACTTATCGGTTTGTTCACAATACATATTTTGTTGTTAACTTAATGTTTTGATTTTTATAATTTAAAGCAGGATCTGTTTTAGATATCTATATGATGCCGAAAGCCTTGTATAGGGAAAGGTACAATTATCTGATAGCTACATTCTTAAGGTCATAAAAATGTAGCTATCAGATATAGTAATACATGACTATAAATTGATAAAGTCAACCATTTATTCAAGAAAGTTTCTATTACAATTACTAAATAACCTATTTCTGAACTAAGCTAAGAGAGACGCATCAATAAAGGAAATTGATATATCACTTTTTAGTCTATATCAAACATAGATGAATAACGTACTTAAAAAATTAGGTTCACTGCTTGAGCAATTATTCAAGCTAGTAAGCCAAACCGATAATTCACAACAAATAGAAAATATAGATAATCTTGCCATAGTTAAGGAACAAGCGGAGGCAGCAAAGTTTGCTTTAGACCAACACTCGCTTGTATCAATAACTAACTTAGAAGGTAATATCCTCTATGTTAACGAT
>NZ_MKQD01000011.1 GCF_001913705.1 Thalassotalea sp. PP2-459
TAGTCCCTAACTTCGATAGCAATAAAGAAGTCAAAGGCTTTACGTCCATCCGTACGGACATCACACAACAAAAAGAAAATATAGATAATCTTGCCACAGCCAAGGAACAAGCGGAGGCAGCGACAGAGGCTAAAACGCAGTTTTTGGCGACTATGAGCCATGAAATTCGAACACCAATTAATGGCGTAATAGGCATGACGAACCTGCTACTTGATACATCGTTAAATAAAGAGCAGTACAGTTTTGCCAAATCTGTTAAATATAGTGCGGAATCCTTGTTGACCATCATAAATGATATTCTTGATTTTTCTAAAGTTGAAGCAGGAAAGTTAGAGCTTGAGCTTCTTGAATTTGATCTAGAGTTATTTTTACATGACATTGGTAGCAGCATTGCTTTTCAAGCCAATAATAAAAACCTTGAATTGATATGTCCTGCTAATCTTATTCTGAATCAGTCATTTATTGCTGATTCAGGACGTCTTCGGCAAATACTCAATAACTTAATTGGTAATGCAATTAAGTTCACCGAAAAAGGAGAGGTATCAGTATATTGCAATACACAAGAGCTTACAGAGCAATATACAAAACTTCTGTTCGAAATTAAAGATACTGGAATTGGCATCTCATCTGAGCAACAAAACAAACTTTTTGAACGTTTTAGTCAAGCTGATGGCTCTACTACCCGTAAGTACGGAGGCACTGGGTTAGGACTTTCTATCTGCAAACAGTTAGTTGGATTGATGAATGGTGAAATTGGCATGAGCAGTGTTGAAGGTAAAGGATCAATATTTTGGTTTACAGTAATCGTGACTAATAGTAATTCTTTGACAGCTAATAAAACGTTTGATGGCTTAAAAAACCAAAAAATACTTGTCGTAGATGATAATGTTACTAACAGAGAGTTGTTAGGGGAGATATTAACCCGGTGGCAAGTTGAGCATACTTTAGTCGATAGTGGGCAAAAAGCGCTAGAAAAGTTAACCGAAGAATACTCAAAAGGGGAACCATACAACATTGCTATTCTAGATATGCACATGCCTCAAATCGATGGTTTTACTTTAGGTACTAAAATAAAAAACGATTGTAAACTTTCTAAAGATACCCGTGTAATGATGTTAACCTCTCAAGGGAAAATAGGAGATGAAGATAGGTTAAAGGCCGCTGCATTTGACGGTTATCTGAATAAACCTATAGATCAAACTAATCTTTACAATACATTAATCAAAATATCAGGAGTTAATTCTCCAGACAAAAAATTGGTAACGTCAAATAGCTCTAGAGAATATCCACAATTTGCTGCAAGAGTACTGGTTGTCGAGGATAATGCAATTAATCAAAAAGTAGCTCAAGGCTTATTGATAAAGTTTGGTTTGCAAGTTGATATAGCTGTCAATGGAGAAGAAGCATTAAAATCTTTGGAAAACCTACAATTTGATTTAGTTTTTATGGATTGTCAAATGCCAGTAATGGATGGTTATGAAGCTACTCAAAAAGTTAGGAGTTCAGAATTAAAACTACGTAAACGAAAGATTCCAATAATCGCTATGACTGCAAATTCAATGGCAGGAGATAGAGAGAAATGTCTAGCGGCTGGTATGGACGACTTTATTTCTAAGCCTATTAATCCTAATACGGTGCAAGAAGTATTAAAACAGTGGCTACCAAAGTAAAATTTCAAGGCATAGCAGAAAATTTTTATTAATTGAAAAGTTTGTTTCGTATTTAAGCTTGTCGTTTTATCGAGTACATGTCTCGTTTTTCGCTGCTCTCTCTTTTTATTTTTTCTAATGCTCTGGTTTCTTCAGCGTCAAATAATGTATTGATTAAACGATGAAAATGTTCATGCATGGCAGTACGAGATTTATCAGCATTTGCTGATTTTAAGGCATTATAGATGGCTCTATGTTCAGCGATTGTTTTAGCGCTGTCTTTGCTACAGACACTATCATAATCTTCGATAATTTCTTTGGAAGAAGCTCTTAAATTCCATAGGCTCTCTACTAGGCTTTTCATTGCTTCATTACGAGTAGCGTTGGCGATAATTTTATGGAAAGCTCTGTCTGCGGCTTCCATATCTTTCCCTTTTTCCATGTCGATAAGTGTTTGATTTAATTCTTCAAGCTCTTGTTCGTTTATAGACGCTGCTGCAAGTGCGGCTACTTCGCCTTCAACAAGTGCTCTTGCTTGTGTAACTTCAAAAGCGTTGATATTTTTTAGTAAATTTGCTGATTGCTGAGATGCTAATACATAAACACCAGAGCTAGTTTTTACTTCAACCCTTCCTCTTACTTCAAGGGCAATGATTGCTTCACGAATAGTTGGACGGCTCACATTGAAACGTTGGGCTAACTCTCTTTCAGGTGGCAATCGGCTGCCAACTGGAAAATTTCCAGAATTAATGGAAGCTTCAATTAATTCAACAATGCTCCAAAATAACCTTTTTGCCGCCATAGTTACTTTACCCCGAAAAGCGTTAAACGATAATTACCAAACTGATCTGTTCTTTATATCAAAATCAGTGACATAAGTTAAATCATTACATAACAGATCTTATTATTCAAGTGATTATCATACCAATATCATGATAATTTCGCTTTTATTGGTAATAACCTTCTTAAGTGTGGAATAAAGTAGAATATTTAAATTATTAAGCTAGCCTCATTGTATTGTTTGTTTTATGCGGATTTTGTTTTTTATTCTTATTAATTAATATGCTTAGCTGTTTATCTTTTTTGGTAATACCAAATCATATGCTTTTAACTAGTTTTTATTGATAGGCTCAAACTAAATTAATGATGTTTATCGCTGACAAGTGGGAAAGCAGGTAAAACAGGATATTGCTAATATACCCTGTTTGTGGAGTTTAAGGTTGGGTAGCTTGGCTTAACGTTAAATGCGTAAAAGTAACGCGAGTATAATCACCGTTTGCTTTATCTGTTTGCCAATCTCCGGTGCCAGAGCAGCCAGCATACCAAATACCATCGGCATCTTTTGTTGAACATTGATTATAAGCACCAGCTTTAAAGTAATGCCAATCACCTGTATAGCCATTAGGGTTGTCTTTGTTATCGATGTTGCCATAGGCGTCAATATTATTGGAAAGATCAATTTGATAAGTAACGGCTTTTTTATTTTTTTGGGTAAACGTTAAGTGCATTACACTGTTAAATACATTAATTTCGTAACTAAACTCTTCATTTAACTTAATACCTTTAGCTTTTGGGTCTTCGGCATTTTCCCAAGTATTTCCCCACACAGGATAGGCGATATCGGTTCTATCGGGGTTGTCTTTGGCTAAATTTCTTTCATAGGTCCAAAATACTGATCCCGATTGATGATTTGGCCACTTTTTATAATATATTTTTATCGGCTCATTTCCCCAACCAAAGCCATTGCCTTCGGCGATTAGCGCTTTATCTTTACCAGCATGAATTTGACCAACAACAACTGAATAAGCTGGTTTTTTAGGGTGTTTAGCATTTTTAGCGACATGGTTTACTTTTAAACTCGCTGATAATTTACCGCCGAGTTGATCAAAGTATTTCGCATCAGGGTGTGCAGATAAGGCGAAATTATTGCCATATGATTTTGTATCAATTGAGGTATCCAACCCTCTGATCATTTGCCTTAATTCACTGCGGGTATTAGATGACGTTTGAGTAGTCACTGCTTTATTCGGCGAGGTAAACACTAAATGGCCAAATTGGTCCAAATAAAAATAGTCAGGGTGTTGATAGTGTTGTAGCGCCCTAGTGTCAATGGTATCTGCTTTACCATCGTTATCTTGATCGAGTGGAATGGTAATTTTCCAATGGGATAAATCAAATTTATTGGCAGGATTATTTGATGTGCTAGCACATCCTGCAAATAACAATATGAGTGAAATTTTCGTTACTGCTTTAATCATTTAAGCACTCCTATTTTAACGTGCGCGTTTTGTTGTTGAGTATCGCTAATTGCGACATCACAACAACGAATAGCGACTTAAATTGTTGACACGACGTTGTACTTATTTTAAATCTGTTATTGATGCTGAACAAAGTAAAAGCTGCCGTATAGTGTTATAAAAAAATAGCGCTATGTAATAGCGCTATTTCAAGCTAGAGAGATAAATTAGCTTACTTTGCTTTTTTAGCGACTACTACTTCAGCAGAGCTAGAGTTATAAGGTGATGAGGTATTATCATCATCTAATGAACTTCCTTCAGAATAACTTTCAAAATTATCTTCGAACTGTATCACTGTTCCTTCAAGATCAGAGTAGAGTTTAACTTCATCAATAAAATAAGCAGCGTCACCTAATGTTGAACTATTATCACCTAATTTAAAGATTACTGTTTGCACACCTGCAATAACATCGCTTAAAGATTGAGAGACTGATGCAAAGGGTTCGGTCGTTACGCTGGTACCATCTATCGTTAAAGTTAGTAGAGGAGCAACGGTATCAGAAGCATTACTTGCATCCCATGTGATATCAACGTTGGTCCATTTATCGGCAGTAAATGGAATGGTCACGTCAACGCCTTCGTTATTTCGAATAACATAACCTGTACTTTGGATTCGTAAGTCTATAATGGCGTTACTTGTACTCGTAGATGAACCATACAAACCAATGTAGGCATCTTTTTCTATACCAGCTTCTTTTAAGAAGGCTACGCTTAACTTACCCGCAGGAATAATATCGCTTGAAGATAGTTTATAACGTAACTCACCAGCATCATCTGTCATGTTATCAGTAATTTTTGCTGTTAAGTTATCTGGATTTTCTGCACCACCTTCGGAACCAATTTGTGCAACAACGGTTTCAGCAGTACTAGAGTTGTATGGTGATGCTGAATTATCATCATCTAATGAATCACCTTCCATATAACTTTCGAAGTCATCTTCAAATTGAACGGTCGTACCTGCAAGATCTGAATACAATTTGAAGTTATCAATGTAGTAGGCGGCTTCACCTGTTGTTGAACTGTTGTCACCTAACTTGAATATAATTGTTTGCACGCCGGCCACAACATCACTTAATGATTGTGATACAGAAGCAAAAGGTTCGGTGGTTACACTTGTGCCGTTAATGGTTAACGTTAATAGTGGTGCAACGGTATCCGAAGCATTGCTTGCATCCCAGGTCATTTCAACATCAGTCCACTTATTCGCTGAAAAAGGAATAGTGATATCAACCCCTTCATTATTACGAATAACATAACCGCTACTTTGGATACGCAAATCAATTAACGCATTGCTAGTACTGGTTGAGGAACCGTATAAACCAATGTAGGCATCTTTTTCAATACCATCTTCTTTAAGGAAGGAAACGGTAAGTTTACCTGCAGGAATAATATCACTTGATGAAAGTTTATATCTAAGTTCACCCGCATCATCAGTCATGTTATCAGTAATTTTAGCCACTTTAGTTGGAGCAAATGAAGCTACGCCCGAAATAGTGATGTTTAATTCTGCTAACGTACCGTCCGCTGAGGAAATTGAAATGGTATCGTTAATGGTGTCATTTTCATCAAGTAACGATGTGACTGTTGGGTTTGTTGTATCTAGCGTATATGTCCATTGACCATCCGTTTGAATAGAAAAAGTACCAAACGTAGTCATTGTATCTGTTTGAGCAAGCGCTGAACTTTCGCCAACATCAGCGTCAGTGATAACAACAGTACCGGTAACGCTATCTGTTTCATCATTGATAACGGCCGCTGTTAAGCCTTCAAACGTCGCTGCTGTATTTCCGGAAGCGGGAGCTACCGATTCAGAAGCTGTAGAACTGACTTCTTCACTGTAATCATCATCATCAGTGTATGTGGCCGTGACCACAATGGTTTTACCAATTTCATCATCAGTTAACGCAAGAGTGGATTCTGCTGCACCTTCTATTGCGATACCGTCTGCTAGCCACGTATAGGTCACGTTTTGTGCATCAACGCCATTGTCGTCTGTAAGTGTTGCAGTTAGAAGCTTTCCTGATTCAAAAATACCTGATACTTCAATCATACCATCGGCATTCATGATGATGGTGTTTGTTGCACTAGATCTTAATTTTTCTTGGTAGTTATCATTGTCGGTATATGATGCGATAACTGAAACTTGTGTGTTAACTTGCTCTGACGTTACGGTAAATGAGCTAGTTGAAGCACCTGAAATTTCAACGTCGTTTGCTAACCAACTATAGGTAATTGTTGATGTGTCTACACCATTACCGTCGGTAACCGATACTGTTAATGTTTCCCCTACTTTTGCTGCACCAGACAATGAGATTTGACCAAATGCATTACCCGTCTCTTTAGGTAATTCATCTGTATTACACCCCGTAACAGCCAAAGCAATCGCAGATGCCGCAATCGATTTGTTTATTAAATTTTTCATTATTATGATCCTGTTGTTTTTTTTGGTAAAACAATCTTGTTAATGATTTGTTTGTTTTTATATTAATTTGTAAAACCATTTTGTCAACCATGAACTGGTGACAATTTTAATTAATCACAATTTTAGTCATGTGTATTGGCTAGGTAAGTGCTTTGTTTGCACATGATTTAAAGTACATATCTATTTAATTAGTGTGGTTATTGTTTATGTTTTCTTTAACTGTAAAGAGTCCAAACTTTCCCTTGCGAGATTCAACCATTTCTTTTTATATTTTTTATCAGTGGTAATAAATGAAATAAAAGTGAGTTTGCCGTTAACAGGCAAAGCATAAGTTAGATTATATTGATACTTACCAATCCCTTGAGTTTCATATTCATAGACAGCAATTTTAGTGTCTAGTCGAGTATATACTTTGTCTTTTTTCCAGTTCGCGCCTTCGCTCGATTTACGTAACATATTCGAAATATATTTATGGATCTTATTCATCGATTGCTTATTTGCCGGCGTGGGATATTGAGTAAACGTAAAGCTTACTGTTTGATTTTTGTTATCAAACCCATAGCTTGGTGGTGTTTTTTGATTGCCATAACGCTTCTCTAACGTTGTTGAAGACATTGCGTTTAATTCTGTTGAAAGTTTAATTAATAATGTTTCATCGAAGAACTTATGCGTGTTTGTTTCTGCAGCTTGAAGATAAAAACTGAGTATCAATAACAATGGGGATAGTTTTTTCATGTTGTTTACTCCTGGTTTAATAAGTGTTGTGGTGGTTATCGATTTGGTAAAAAGTTGCTTGCACGTAGTCATGTGGATCGCCGGAATTATTTTGGTTATACACGCCAGCTTTGAAATACATATATTGGTTACCTACATCGTAGCCACTTTGTGACATATCTACGTGCTGGTGAAATTCAGTGCCATCAGATTTGATCACAATTACGTTAAGGTTATTACCTTGCACTTCAATGGTGTAACTAAACTTCTCATTTAGTGCGATACCGTTTGATGGGTTACTCGCGTTATTTCCTCTGCTGCCTATTAATTCGTAGTAGTAGTCATCTCCACCAAGCTTTTCATGTGCAAGGTAAATAGCGCCGTTTTGGTTCTCTGGTAATTTACGATAGTACAGCCTGACAGGCTCATCATCATTGGCATGAATCTGACCAATAATAACCCGACCTATTTGATAATTTTCGCCTGTTGTCGTAACGTGATTAACTGCTAGTTGAGCGCTTGAAGTACCATCAATGCCACCAGATTTGCTGAGATCTGAATCAGGTGCAGTTGAAAACACCCAGTTATTTTTGTTAACCCCTTGAGTATTTATACTCGTATCACCTCTACGAAGCATTTCACGCAACTCTGCCCGTACATAGCTAGTGTTGTTAGAGGTTTTATACCCTGAAACTGAAGTGGAAAATCGTAAGCCACTATCGTGTGTTAAGGTAAAAAATCTTGGGTCATAATAGCCAGCCGCTAAATCTTGTTCTTTAATACTGTCAGATTTGCCATTGTTATCATCGTCGGTTGGAACACTCAAATACCAATCAATTAATTCAATAGAATGCGCAGTAGTTTCTCGACATCCATAAACTTCAATTTCAAGGAGTGTGCTTGCTTGCGATACTTGATTACCTGATAGTGCTAAGTTGATGTAAAGTGCGGTTTGCTGTTCATGTGGGCTCTGTGCTAAGTCAACAACATCTGGAATAATTGTTTGTGTTTCGCTTTCAGTAACAGTGTTTAACAATTGCCAGTTTTCATTATCTTTTGAGCTTGATATTGAAAAGAGGTTTGCATATTCGGTATTGGCCCAAGTGATGACTAACTGCTTTAATAACGCTGGTTCAGCCAAGGTTATTAAGACGTTGGTATCTAATGTATTAGGTTGCCAACTTGAGTCATTTATTTTAGAACCATCATGTAATGAAGCAATGCTTTGGGCTCCTCCTTCATAACTGATACTAGCGATATCTAGTGGGTATGATACATCACAAGTTATATCATCTATGACCGTTGGCGTTGTCGTTTGGTCTTCTTCAGGTGTTTTTGGTATTGCTTGGGTATTTTTAGCTGTAGAACTTCCTCCGCAGCTAAATAAAAAAGCTGAAGTGAATAACGTTAACAATATTTTTTGTTTTTTCATGGGGGTCCAAGTTATCTTCAAGTTATCTCATTTTGTCATTATTACACCGCGTAATATTTAAAATGTACTGCACTGGAATATGTCATTGTCAGTAAATTTATCGAGCGTGTATTGATTATTACATTATTTAATACCAAATGGTCAACCAAAAAATAAACATGGTCATCAAGTGTTCCAAGTGAATGTTTATTTTTCTGTTCAAAGTCGTAATGTTCTTCAATTATATTCACAGGCTAAAAGTAGGCTAATAAACCTAAGGTAACGTGTGTAGACCTTTATTGGTATGTTGGTAAAACTATTTTAGTATAAGGTTCGTTTTGTTTCTTATTAATTGGTTAGTTTTTATTTTTTAATTGTTTTACCAAAATGGTTGACAATTGTTTTTTATGTTGCTTGAATAATGCAATATTGAAAATTCAAAAAACTATAATTAATCGGATATATCAATGGCAACTACAAATCAGTTAAATAAAATCAGCTGTGCATTACGCAATTGGGGCAGCTATCGCAAACAGTTACTGTGTGCATCAACGTTACTTTCACTTGTGACTGTTCCTGTAAATGCTCAGGAAGAAACTGAGAAAAAAGTAGACTCTGAGGTTGAAGTCATCGAAGTTAAAGGACTTCGAGGTACGATGACACGCTCATTAAATGAGAAAAAAAATAATACTGCGATTGTTGATGCTGTGGCAGCAGCTGATTTTGGGGAATTACCAGGTTTGTCATTGTCTGATGTTATTGAAAATATTTCTGGCGCCTCTGGTCATCGATTAAAAGGCAGCCAAAACGAAATATCTATTCGAGGTTTAGGATCTTACTGGGGCTATTCTACATTTAATGGCCGCACAATCACGAATGCAGGACCAGGTCGCGCAGTAAATTTCAAAAAATTTCCGTCTGAGCTTGTGGATAAAGTTGTCATCTATAAATCACAGCAAGCTGATTTAGTTGAAGGGGGTACGTCAGGTACGATTGATGTGAACTCTTTACGTGCAGTTGATTATGGTCAAAGTCAAACAACTGTTCAAGCAACGGGCGTTTACAATTCGTATTACCAAGATGTAGAGGGTGATGTTTCTCCGTGGGGAAGTAAGCTAGTTGTATCAACTGTACAGCAATGGGAAACTGAAAATCTAGGTGATATGGGTTTTACCTTAGGGGTTAATCATACAAATTCCGCCAACCCAGAAGAAAATTACGGTGGTAGTTCACAGATGGGGGTTTGTGCTCTTCGAGCAGCTGACGGCTCTAGTTTAATCGGTGGTAGTAACTGTGCAACAGGTCAACAGGGTGTAAGTTCTGGCCGTGTTGGTCGCGAACCTGAATTAGGTATTGATACTGACTTAGCCGATTTTGATCAAAGCAGTATTTTTTATGTCCCGAATGATGCCTACTGGCGTACGGGTGAAGACGAAGATATCAGAACAGGAGCTGTATTTACCTTTCAATGGGTGCCAAACGATAAACTGAATATTAACGTAGATTATGAATATTCAGATCTTGAATATACGGAAAAACGTATGGAGTTGGCTCTTGATACGCGCCTTGATGATCTTGCGGATCATATTGTTTCAGAAGATCACACCTTACTTTACGCGACAGGCGAGGCACGTCCAACGTTACAAGGTGAAAATCGTAATCAAGTAGATGAATATCATGGTGGCGGTATCGAAGTTGAATATACCCCAACAGATGCGTTATCACTTGCGTTAGATGTTTCTTATTCTGAGTCTTATCGTTATCGTTTACGTCAACGCACAAAGTTTCGTTCAACTGAACGCTATAATTATGCCTTAGATTTCCGTGGCCGTAATGTGCCAACTCTGACTTGGTTAGATAGTAATCGCTTGGGCCCTGATGATGCCGGCTTTGCTTCTTGGGAAGCTTTTGATGCAAGCCACATGGGTAATTTTGTTCACGACGACCATGCGTATGTTGAGTATCGTCGTGCTCATGAACATCGTAATGATGATATTCTTGCGGTTAAATTTGATGGTCAATATCAATTAGACAATCAATACTTTTCAAGTATTAAAGCAGGTATTCGTTACTCAGAAGAACATTTAGTCGATTACGTTACAAATGATGTTTCTCTAGTCATCGCTGATGGCTCTCAAAACTATGGTGCAAGTGATAACGAAGATAATAGTTGGGATGAATTAAACCCTGAAGCGAACTCTGCACTTATTAATGGCATTATCGATAATTGCCAAAACGATCATTCAAATAATATTCAGTTTACTGAGGAAGAAGGTGCTGGCGGCGATGCTACTCGTTATGCCACTTATGATCATAAATGTTTTATTGGTCAAATACTTGGTCAATTACCAGGAGCGTCAGGAACTGATTTTTATGACATAGGCGAACGAGCAGATGGCCGTGATGGTGCTGATAGAGATGTAACCGAAACCATTACTGCTGCTTATGTGATGGCGAATATTGATACAGAAATAGCAGGTACTCCGGTATACGGTAATGTAGGGGTTCGGGTTGTAAAAACCGAAACGCATTCAAAAGGCTGGGGTGATAAAGTTTACATCACGTCTACCGAAGGCAACGAAGGTGATATCACCTGGAGTTCAGAGATTAACCCGACGGGTGAGATCGAAGTCGTTAATTTAGATTCGGAATATACTGAGGTATTACCTAGCGTAAATTTAACCTTTATGGTTAATGATGCTTTTTATGTACGTACTGCAGCGTATCGTTCAATGTCACGTTTTCAAATGAACGCAATGTCAGCAGGTGTGAGTTACGAAACCTGTGAAGATGAAGACGATACCGTCTGTGATCCAGCGACTAACACTGATTTTTCACAAGTTATTCGTAGTGGTGACGCTAGTGGTAACCACTTAGACCCATACACTGCAATGAATTACGATGTGTCATTTGAATATTATCCATCGCAAGATGCAGCCTTTACCGCCGCTTTTTACTATAAATCATTCACCGGTGGCTATGATGTTAAAACTGAATACCGCGATATTACGGTTAATTTAGATGGCGTAGATACCATTTACCCTGATGTAGCACATCTTGTGAAACAAACATCTGAAGACGAATCTGTTATTAAGGGTGTTGAATTTACCGGTCAAAAACATTTTGTTGAATTACCTGAACCATTCAATGGTTTAGGGGCAAAGTTTGCTTGGAACTATGCAGAGTCTGACTTTGTTACCGCAGAGCCAGCTAGTGCGGGTATTGTTCCAGATGCGAACTTATTTGGCTTCTCTAAGAATGTTGCATCGGCGTCTGTTTATTGGGAAGGCGATGACACAACGGTACGTTTATTATGGAAATATCGTTCTAAGTACCTGCAGCCGAACAGTCTACCATTCCCAGACCGCTCACACCGTTATGTACAAGATGCTTTGTATTTCAATATGTCGGCAAAATACAAAATCAATTCAAATGTAAGTCTTTTCTTAAAAGGACTTAACTTAACCAATGAACCACAAGTGATGACGCGAGGTAACGATACCACCATTGCGGATTACTCACGCTCAGGCACTAAGTGGGAATTTGGCGTGAAAGCGAAGTTTTAAAGAATTCTACTTAAGGTACTAAATTTGAGCAGTAGCTTAACTACTGACAACTAAAAGCTGTGAGTCTCACGCAGTTAATACTCACTGAGACTCTGTTTATTAATCGAAGTAAATCGCTGTGTTCCCAATGAAGAGGTAGCTCGTTATACCTCAGAAAAGTAATAGCGTAACTATTTAGGAGTTTATTATGTCAAAACCAACAATTGGTTTTATCGGACTTGGCCTTATGGGCGGAAACATGGTTGAAAACTTGCAAAAAAGAGGATACCAGTTAACCGTAATGGACCTTAACAAAGATGCGGTTGCAGCGTGTGTTTCTCGTGGTGCCAATGCTGCATCATCGGCAAAAGAGTTAGCAGAATCTAGTGATATTATCATGCTGTGCTTAACTACATCGGCTATCGTTGAAAAAGTTATCTATGCAGAAGACGGTATTCTTGCTGGTGTTAAAGAAGGTGCTGTGTTGGTTGATTTTGGTACTTCTATTCCGGCATCAACGCGTAAAATTGGCACTGACTTAGCTGCTAAAGGTGTAGGTATGGTTGATGCGCCACTTGGTCGTACACCTGCTCATGCTAAAGACGGTTTACTAAATATCATGGCGGCTGGTGATATTGATACCTTTAACAAGGTTAAGCCAGTATTAGAAGAGCAAGGTGAAAATGTTTTCCATTTAGGTGCGTTAGGCGCAGGACACACAACAAAATTAATTAATAACTTCATGGGGATGACTACCGTTTGTGCAATGTCACAAGCGTTTGCTGTAGCTGATCTTGCTGGCGTAGATCGTCAACAATTGTTTGATATTATGTCAACGGGTCCTTCAAATTCTCCGTTCATGCAGTTTTGTAAAAACTATGCCGTTGACGGTGTCAGTGACTTAGGCTTCTCAATCGCCAATGCTAATAAAGACTTAGGTTACTTCTTACAAATGGTAGATGACTTAGGCACTGAATCTAAAATTGCTCAGGGTTCATCACAGAACTTACAAGCTGCATTTGATGCAGGTTTAGGGCAGGGCAATGTGCCAGAAATCTTTGATTACTTTCTTAAACTTGAAAAATAATGTTGTCGTACTAACACATTAGTTAGTATTAACAAAAAATAGTAAGCTATTGATTTTAGAGGTTTTCCTTACACGATGCTCTCTTTTAAGGCTTTCTCTTACAAGGAGTTGTGAAAGCCTTAGTTTTAGCCAGCAATAATAACAAAGGGTTACGGTATACAAATGAAAACACTTACAGTTACATTTCTCTCTTTTATGATCTCTTTGGGCGTAAATGCCAAAGAATATTTAGTTGATTCGCCTAAAGCATTTAAGAAAACCGTAAAACAACTTGTTGCTGGTGATACGATCAGACTAGCCAACGGTACTTGGCAAGACTTTGAAATTCTATTTACCGGCAGTGGCACAAAAGATAAACCAATCACGTTAATGGCACAAACCAAAGGTAAAGTGATTTTATCGGGTCAATCTAATTTGCGCCTAGCTGGAGAGCATCTTGTTGTTTCTGGCTTAGTGTTTAAAAATGGCTACACACCAAGCAGTGAAGTGATCGCATTTCGTCGAAACAAAGAAAACCTTGCCTTTCATTCACGTGTTACTGAAACGGTCATTGAAGATTATTCCAACCCTGACAAACAAGAGTCAGATTATTGGGTAGGTTTATATGGTCAACATAACCGTTTCGATCATAACTATCTAGCAGGTAAAACCAATAAGGGTGTGACGTTAGCCGTTCGTTTGAATAGTGAAGACAGCCAACAAAATCATCATAGAATTGATCACAATTATTTTGGCCCTCGTCAAATATTAGGTTCAAATGGTGGTGAAACATTACGCATTGGTACGAGTCATTATTCATTAGCAGATTCATTTACCGTTGTCGAAAATAACTACTTTGATCAGTGTAATGGTGAAGTGGAAATTATCTCGGTGAAATCAGGTAAAAACTTATTAAAAAGTAATGTTTTTTATGAATCTAGAGGAACCTTAACATTACGCCATGGTAACGGTAACGTTATTGAAAATAATGTGTTTTTCGGTAATGGCGTTGATCATACTGGCGGCATACGTGTGATCAATAAAGATCAAATTGTCCGTAATAATTATCTAGAAGGTTTAACAGGGTATCGTTTTGGTAGTGGCTTTACCATTATGAATGGCGTACCAAACTCTCCTATTAATCGTTATCACCAAGTCGAAAATGCAAAAGTCAGCAATAACAGCTTTATCAATGTAGATCATATCCAGTTAGCCGCAGGCAGTGATGCTGAACGCTCTGCTGTGCCCATTAACTCTCATGTTGACAATAACCTTATTTATAATGAAAAGCAGCAGCCTTTTACTCTATTTGATGACGTATCTGGCATTAAATTTTCTAATAATATTGCCAATAAAAAGCCTGTTGAAGCACTCGCTTACGGCATTGAAAAACAAGCCATTACCCTTGAACGTGCTGCAAATGGCTTATTGTATCCACAAGGGTTATCAATCGGGGTAGATAAATCATTAACGCCAATCAGCAAGTCTCAAACTGGGCCAAGCTGGTATCCGAAAACACAAGGTATTACCGCATTTAATAGTGGTAAAGAAATTAACGTATCTCCTGCAGAAGATGCGCTTTATAACGCGATAGAGAATGCTCAAGACGGTGATGTTCTGCTTTTAGGTCAAGGCACTTATGATGCCCGTAAAATAGCAACTATTGATAAAACGCTGACTATCAAAGCAAAAAAAACTGGTAAAGCTATTATTACCTTTGAGCGTGGCACTTTATTTGAACTTGTAGATGGTGGTAGCTTAGCGCTAAACGGTGTGAAAATTAGTGGTAAAAATAGTCCTGACTCTTCAGGTAATGTGATGATCCGCAGTAAAAAGTGGGGCATGACAAAAAATTATCGTTTAGTGATAGAAAATTCAATCATAGAGCAGTTAGATATTAACCACTCATTTCATGTGTTTGAGTCAGGAAAAGGTGCTTTTGCTGATGAAATTGTATTAAGAAACAATACCTTTACTAATATAACTGGCGATGTTTTACGTTTAGACAAAGAACATGAAGACTTAGGCGTCTACAATGCTGAATATGTCACGATTAAGCAGAATACCTTTAACAATGTGAAAGGTGCGCTGGTGAAACTATACCGAGGTGGTACAGATGAAAGTACCTTTGGTCCGCATTTTACCTTAGCCAATAATGAGTTGACTTCAGTGGGTGCTGGAAAACGTAATAAAAAAGCGTCAAGCGTGTTTTTGCATGGTGTGCAGGTAACTAATATTGATACAAATGTTTTTCAAAAAAGTGCGCCAATTACCATAGAGCATACTGTTGGCGAGCCAAAAACAATGTTGCTTAATAATACCTTAAATGAAAAACCGAGCATTGTTGAATTACGCGTTGCAGGCGAACATACCGCTGAACTTCAAAATAATAAAATCGTTAAGTAGGAAAAGAAAAATGTTTTTTACCTCAACACTTAATAATGCGCTTTTAGCGGTTTTTATCTTAATATTTACTTCTACTGCACATGCAAAAAAACATCCTAATTTAGTGGTGTCATATCAAGAGACGAAAGCGATGCGCATGGCATTAAAAGAGGATAACAGCTTTTCAGATACCTTCGCAAAAACTAAAGCGAAGGTAGACTTACAAATTAGCAAAACGATTAATGTTCCTACTCCGAAAGATTCTGGTGGTGGTTTTACACATGAACGCCATAAGAAAAATTATCAATTAATGTATGACGCGGGGGTTGTTTTTCAATTAACCCAACAGAAACAATATGCTGAATATGTGCGTGACATGTTGTTTGCTTATGCTGATATGTACCCCAATTTACCGTTACATCCTGCACGTCGTCAGGATAAAAACAATCCAGGTAAATTATTCTGGCAAAGTTTGAACGAAGCGGTTTGGTTGGTCTACACCTCGCAAGCTTACGATATGATAATCAGTCAGTTAACTGAGCAAGAACAAACAAGAATTGAAACTGGAATTCTAAGACCTATTGTTAAATTCTTATCTGTCGATTCAGCTGCTACCTTTAATAAAGTTCATAATCACGGCACATGGTTAACGGCTGCTGTTGGTATGACAGGTTATGTTATCGGTGAACAAGAATGGGTCGAACAAGCGTTATATGGCTTAGATAAGTCAGGAAAAGGCGGCTTTATGCGCCAATTGGAAGCGCTTTTCTCTCCTCAAGGGTATTACAACGAAGGCCCATATTATCAGCGCTATGCTTTAATGCCTTTTGTTACATTTGCAAAAGCTATTGAAACAAATGAACCAGAAAGAAAAATATTCGAATATCGCGATGGTGTTTTACTGAAAGCAATAAATACCACGATAGATTTGAGCTATAACGGCTTATTTTTTCCTTTAAATGATGCGATCAAAAGTAAAGGAATTGACACTATAGAGCTTGTTCAAGCGGTAACTATTGCGTACGGGCTTACCAAAGATAGTGGATTACTTGATATAGCTAGCCAGCAACAACAAATCATTTTGACGGGTGATGGTCTACAGGTTGCTAAAGCCTTAGATGCTGGTTTAGCTACTCCCTATGCGTTTACTTCTAAAGCGTTTGGTGATGGCGCCGATGGTAAACAAGGTGCATTAGTTGTGATGCGTCAACACACTCAAGGCGAACAAGCGTTGGTATTTAAGCCAGCTGCACAAGGGTTAGGTCATGGTCATTTTGATAAGCTAGCTTGGTTATTTTATGACAAAGGCGAAGAAATTGTTGCAGATTACGGTGCTGCACGTTTTTTAAATGTAGAAGCAAAATATGGTGGTCAGTACTTACCAGAAAATGACAGTTACGCTAAACAAACCATTGCTCATAATACCTTGGTTGTTGATGAGAAAAGTCACTTTGATGGCGATGTTAGCGTGGGTAATAACAATCATCCAATAGTAGATTATTATGCAACCAATACCCATGGCACTCTGAGTAAAGCGTACATTAACACCGCATATTCAGGCGTTGAATTAACCCGCATGATGGCATTAATTACTTTACCAAAAACCGATATTTCATTAGCAGTTGATGTGTTCCATGTTGCTAGCGATAAAGCGCATCAATACGACTTACCCGTTCACTACCAAGGCCAATTAATCGATACGAATTTTGAGCGTCATGCCTATACTGAACAATTATCAGCTTTAGGTAATGCAAATGGTTATCAGCACTTGTGGTTAACAGCAACAGGCGTTGCCAATGAAGGAATTGCAAAGGTAACTTGGCTTAATGATAATGGCCGATTTTATACGCAATCAGCGATTGTTGATGGTGATACTGAAACATTATTTACGCGTACCGGCGCAAATGACCCGCTGTTTAACCTAAGAAATGAAGCCGCGTTTATTTATCGAAAAAAAGCGAGTAAACAACATACATTTGTCAGTGTTTTAGAGCCGCATGGCGAATATAACCCTTCGAAAGAGTTTACTTTAGAAGCACAGTCGAAAGTTATCGCACTAGATTTCCACCACGAAAATAATATCTCGTTGCTAGAAATAACACTTGCTAACTCAAAACAGTATTTATTAGCGGTAAATGAAGTTGGTACAGATAAAACAGAATTTACATATAACAATAACGATTATCAACTTGATGGTCGATTTACACTTCTTAACATTACAAAGCAGCAGTAAGGCAGGAATTATTATGAGCGAAAGTGCCCACTTTTCATTTGGCAACGAAACCGAAATTGAAGATATCGGTGGTGGATTAAAACGTCAAATGCTTGGCTATAACCACGAGTTAATGGCTGTTAAAATTTGGTTTGAAAAAGGGGCGATTGGCTATAATCATGCTCACCGTCATTCTCAAGTTACCTATGTTGTAGAAGGTGAATTTCATTTTAATATTGCGGGTGTAACGAAAGTTTTAAAGGCGGGCGACAGTTGTTATATCCCTCCTCATGCTGATCACGGCGCTACTTGTCCTACAGGTGGTATTTTAATCGACACGTTTAGCCCTGCGCGTGAAGATTTTGTGGAGGATTTATAATGAAAATTAAAGGATTACGCTGGTGGGTAATCGCGTTAATCGCGCTTGCGACTATCATTAATTACATTGATCGTCAGGCACTAAGTGTTTTATGGCCAGACATCGTGGAAGATCTTTTTCCAGAAAAATCATCGTTGGAACGCAAGCAAATATACGCGAATATTTCTATTGTCTTTGTGTTTGCTTATGCCTTTGGTCAAGCAATATTCGGCAAAATATTTGATTGGATTGGTACGCGCATCGGTTTTGTATTGTCGATAGGTGTTTGGTCATTAGCGACAATTGCTCATGCATTTGCTCAAGGTGTGCTGTCTTTTAGTATTTTTCGAGCCATCTTAGGTGTGGCAGAGGCTGGTAATTGGCCCGGTGCTACCAAAGGTAATGCTGAATGGTTTCCAACGAAAGAACGTGCTTTAGCGCAAGGAATTTTTAATTCTGGTGCTGCTATTGGCGGTATTATTGCAATTCCATTGATTGCCTTTTTAACGGTATATTTTAGTTGGCAAATGGTGTTTGTTATTGTTGGTGCTGTAGGCCTGTTATGGTTAGTACCTTGGTTAGTACTTGTGAAATCGCCACCGGGTTCTCATCCTTGGATTTCGGAAGAAGAAAAAGCATATATTTTAACGGGTCAACGTCGTTCCGACATAAGCGAAGGAAGCGAAGAGGAAGAAGAGTATAACCCGTCAACGGGGGAGCTACTTTCAAGAAAACAAAGTTGGGGCGTTATTATTGCGTCTGCTGCGATTGACCCTATTTGGTGGTTATTCGTTTTTTGGATCCCTATTTACTTGAACGAAGTTTATGCCATGGATGTTAAATCGATTGGTATTTATGGTTGGGTGCCTTATGTAGGCGCAATGTTTGGTGCTTGGTTTGGTGGCCTATTAGCGCAAAACAGATTAAAAGCGGGTTGGAACACAGACAAAACGCGTAAATTAACCATCACTTTAGGTTGCTTAATTATGTTGCCTTCGTTGTTAGCAATGGCGGATCCGGGTGAACCGGTAACAGCGGTACTTATAATGGCAGTGATTCTCTTTGGCTTTCAAACTGCCATTGGTAATGTACAAACGCTACCGAGTGATTTATTAGGGAAAAAGGCTGTTGGGACGTTAGCGGGTTTTTCTGGAATGGCGGCGAAATTAGGTGCTGTTGGTTTAACCTCTCTTGTTCCTTATTTAACTGCAGACGGTAATTATACACCAGCTTTTGTCATTGGAGCTTCGTTAGCTGTTATTGCAATGGCAGCCATTTGGATCCTGATCCCTAAAGTCGAACCATTGAAAAAAATAACCAAGGCATAACCAATGAAAAACATTTTTTTATTCGGCGAATGTATGATTGAGTTGATGCATACCTCATCAATGACCATGAAGCAGTCGTTCGCCGGAGATGTTTTTAATACCGCAGTGTATTTAAAAAGATTGTTTCCTAACACTAATGTCAACTTAGTGACTGCCGTTGGCCAAGACCATTTTAGTGAAAACATGGTGAAGTACTTTCAAGATGAATACCTAAGTACTGATTATGTCTTTCGCTCTGAAACAAAAATTCCTGGTTTATACGCGATTCAACTTGATCAATACGGTGAACGTAGCTTCACGTATTGGCGGGACAATTCGGCAGCTAGAACTGTGATGGACTTCATCAATGAAGACATAACGAAACAACTAAGCAAAGGGGACATCTTCTTTTTTAGTGGTATTTCATTAGGTGTCGTTCGCCCTGAGAGTCGCGATAAGTTTTGGCAATGTATTGCTGAACTTAAAGCGGCAGGTGTAAAAATTGCCTTTGACTTAAATTATCGCCCCAAGTTGTGGGCGACGAAAGCAGAGGCACAAGCCCAATTTTTACTTGCTTTTGAAGCCTCGGATATTTTACTACCTGGCGTTGATGACTTTGCAGCAATATTTGACACTAACGATATTCACGGTGTGATCAGTTTTTTTGAGCAATATCATTATCAAGAGTTAGTGGTCAAAAATGGTGAAAAGAATGTGTATTGCTTGTCATCTACAGGCCAAGATATTGTTGATGTTACGCCGGTTAAGCAAGTGGTGGATACTACATCAGCAGGCGACTCTTTCAATGGTGGTTACCTTGGTGCTCGTATGGCAGGACACTCTATTACGAAATCTGTTGAATTAGCCAACCAGGTGGCTGGTTTTGTCATTCAACACCCTGGTGCGATTGTTGAGTCATCAGCTTTCTCATCACGCTTTAATTCATTTTTATAGGTTTATTACCATGACATCCTTTTCATCTTTGATGGGAACACAAACATTATTACCCATTATTCAAGCATCAACGCCAGAAGAAGGCGTGAGTATAGCTAAAGCTATGTCTGAAGCAGGCTTAACATTGGTAGAAGTTGTATTAAGAACGGAAGCATCTTTAGCAGCGTTAAGTGCCATTAAATCAGCATTGCCAGAGTTGATTGTTGGTGCTGGTACAGTAACGAATAAAGATATTTTGGAAAAAGCGATTGCGGCAGGTTCAGATTTTATTATCACGCCAGCTGTTTCAGATCGATTATTAAATGATTTAGCTGATTGTAACTTGCCGGTTTTACCTGGCGTGTCGAATACCGGTGAAATTTTACTGGCACGTGAATTCGGCTACACCGAAATGAAGCTTTTTCCAGCTGAATTATCAGGTGGCGCTAAATTTTTGTCTGCAATCTCATCGGTGTTTCCTGATATTAGTTTTTGCCCAACAGGGGGGGTAACTCTCGACAATAAACCTGATTACTTGTCACTTAACAATGTGTTTGCTGTTGGTAGTACTTGGGTTGCGAAGAAAGAGTGGGTTGAACAAGGGAATTGGCAAGCCATAACAGATGCGTGTAGTGAAGGAAATAAATAACTCATGACAATGAAAATTGCTCCTGGCGTGATCACCGGATCGCAAGTTCAACAAGTATTTGCTCAGGCAAAAGCAGAACAATATGCTTTACCGGCAGTAAATGTAGTAAGTACATCATCTATCAATGCGTGCTTAGAAGCTGCTGCCAAAGCTCAGTCACCGATTATTATTCAATTATCTCATGGTGGTGCAGGCTTTTTTGTTGGTAAAGGTATCAAGTTAGAAGGGCACCAAGCAGCCATTCAAGGTGCGATAGCAGCAGCTAAATATGTTCATCAAATGGCCGAGTTCTATGGCGTAGCCGTCATGCTACATACTGATCATGCAGCGCGTAATTTATTACCTTGGATAGACGGGTTACTTGACGCCTCTGTGTCGTTTTATGCACAAACAGGAAAGCCGCTGTTTAGCTCACACATGATTGATTTATCTGCGGAACTTTTAGAAGATAATATTGCTGTGTGCGCCGAATATTTGGTTCGTATGAAAGCGTTAGAAATGACCTTAGAAATCGAGTTAGGCTGTACAGGTGGTGAAGAAGATGGCGTAGATAATAGCCACCTTGATAATTCTGCGCTTTACACCCAACCAGAAGATGTTGCTTATGCTTTTGATAAATTAAGCCAAGTCAGTGAGCAATTTACCATTGCAGCTTCATTTGGCAATGTGCATGGTGTGTACAAACCGGGTAACGTGCAATTAACGCCGGTTATTTTAAAAAATTCACAAGCATATGTGGCTGAAAAATTTAATTTATCTACTAAGCCGTTAGATTTTGTTTTTCATGGTGGCTCTGGTTCAGAGCTAAAAGATATTCGTGAATCAATAAGCTACGGTGTCGTGAAAATGAATATTGATACAGATACGCAATGGGCGACTTGGGCAGGGGTAAAAAATTACTATGCAACGCATCGTGATTACTTAACGTCTCAAATAGGGAACCCTGAAGGTCAAGACAAACCCAATAAAAAATATTATGACCCTCGTGTTTGGCTACGCCAAGCTGAATTAAGCATGGTAGATCGACTAGAGCAAACGTTTTCTGATCTTAATTGTATCAATAGAAATATTTAGCGTGTGATTTAAGGTCAATTATGAGTGCCTGTATATGACAATTAAATTGACGGGCGCTCAACATCGATTAAGGTTATCCAATGAGAAAGTCTGCAATTATCTGTTGTTTTAGTGCTTTAAGTGCCTGTGCAACGCCGCAGCATAGTAAGTGGCTGTTAGTTGATGATTTTGAACAAGGCCTCATTAATTGGCATAAAGTTGATACACAAAACAATACAAAGCCATTTATAGAAAAACCACAAGTCACAGAAATTCGACGTGAGAAAGATAATCATTACTTAATTAAAAAGCCAGCAATAGAGGGGGTTATTGGTAACCGAAAGGCGTTGACGTTTAAAGCGTTACCCGTGCCTGTAAATGTAGGCGAAACCTTCACGTTTTATACTCGCATACAGGTGGAAGCTTTTCCAAATAATCACGCTTTTGGGTTGAGTAACTTAACGTCAGAAGAAATTATAAAAGCCGGATATAATGCTTTTGAACCAACATTAAGAGTTACTGATAAAGCAGAATCGAATGGACATAAAAATACTGGCGCATTAATGGTTAAGATATCCAGTAATGATAAGTATCGTCAATATGATAATATTCAACATTACGCGCAAAAGCGTGATGCTAAGCCATTAGTGGCGAAGCAATGGTATCAAATTTGGTATGTAGTCAATAATGCGTTAAAAAGACACGGTGGACAAACATATCGTGTTTATGTGCAAGGTGGTGAGTTTGTCAAACAAACCTTGGTGTATGAAAAAGCTGACTTTCGTATGCAACGAGAGCAACCGTTAATTAGCTTTTTGGCTAATTGTAATACTGGCCCACTTGAACAACCTTATGGAAATGGTGGGCTGGCATTCGATGATATTTTTATGGTTAAAGGTGTTAATTTATCAAATCCAACCAACATGCGTTAATTTGATAAAAACACCAGCTTTTTTGCTACCATTCTAACAAATGCTATGAGAATAAAATTCCACCATTAATATCAACACAGTTTCCAGTCATGTAACTAGCGTTTTGGCTTGAAAGGAACGTTACCAATTTAGCCACTTCATCTGCCTGTCCTTCTCGTTTAATGGCGGTAGCGTTGGCGACATTTTCACGTACATCGTCTTTAGTAAACGTATCATGAAACCCAGTACTTATCATGCCTGGGCAGACACAATTAACTCTAATATCTGGCCCTAATTCTTTCGCTAAACCTCGGGTAAATGACATCACAGCACCTTTTGATGTTGCATAGGCTACAGCACCAGGTCCACCAGCGTCTCGGCCTGCTTGAGAGGCAAAGGTGATAATAGAGCTACCAGCAGGCATATGTGGGATACATGCTTTTGCCATCATAAATAATGAGGTCAAATTCACTGACATAACGTTATTCCAGTGTTCAAGGGACATTTCACTGAATTTTACGCGATCTATTAGTCCGCCTGATACGTGCACTAATGTATCAATACGACCATAAGTGTCAACAGCCTGCTGAACAACGAGGTTGACTGCCTCAGGTTGTGTTAAATCCGCTTTTATCGCGATGGCTTCACTACCGAGCTGTGTGATTTCATCAACAACTTGCATTGCACTGTCTTTACTTGAATGATAGGTAAATAGAATTTTTGTCCCTTGTTTGGCAAAATCAATTGCACAGGCTTTACCAATATCTCTACCGCCGCCAGTAATGACGACCACCTTGCGACCATCAGACATAAATATTTCCTTAATTAGAGCGTGTTGATCTTTCAAGTTTGTTTTTGCAGCAATTTGTTTGGTATTTATACAAGGAAGAGCTTGTGCCGTGTAGTTATTCTACTCAAATCAAGCGATAACATAGTAGAAATGCCAAATAGGTGCTGCCCGAAGGGGTCAACTAAACGCCTCCTGCTCTTTGTTACTTGAATTAACCATAGAATGACTATGCAAGAATCCAAGTGCCGCGATCAGAAGGCGTTTACCTTGAACAAAACTCAAACAACAAAGATCAACACGCTCTAGTGAAGTAAAAAATAAATGATGTTAATAATTTGAGCACTGCTATAAAAAAGGCCTTCTTGTTGAAGGCCTTTACATTCGTTTTATTTAGAATTTATAACTTGCACCGAAAGTAATACGGCGGTCTGTTAAACCTTGGTAGCATAATAGTGCGCCTTCACTGACACATGATTGCTTAATGTCAGATTTAGTAAGGTTTACAGCTTCAATGCCAATATTTAATTGCTCATTAACATTGTAGTTTATGCTTGCATTAAGTTGTCCTCTGTCTTCTTGTACTACAGGAAAACCCCATGGGAAGCTACTTGTACTACCGAAATCTGTAGAACGATATGCTTCACGCCATGTGTAACGCATTCTGGCAGAAAGGTCATATTTTTCGTAATACAAAGTGAAGTTGTATGCGTTTTCAGATAAATCGATTAGCGATTGTTTTGCTGACACCTCAATATCACTGATACCTGTCGTTGCTGCAAATACTGCATTTGCTCTACTTGTAGCGCTATCTACAGATTCACCACCAGAGAACTTTTGAATGGTATAGTTAGCAAGGAAGCCAAAACCAGATGCCCAACCAAGTTCTTCTTCAAAGCTTGAAAGGTCATATTGAATGGCCATTTCAATACCTTCTTGTGTTGTTTCAGCAGTATCATTAATGGTTGTTGACCAAGGTACACAAACACCTACACCACCACTAGGGCCAAATACATTAACGTCAGCAATTGGGTTCCAAGTACCGCCTTGTTCACAATCTGGACCTGTTGTGTCGCGATAGCCGGTATTTGGATCTTCAAAAGGATCTTCTTGTTGACCAACATGTAAGTCTTTACGGGTTTTATGGAAATAACCAATACTAATCACACTAGATTCAGCAAAATACCAATCTGCTGAGAGATCAAAAGAAGTGACTTCTTCTGGCTCTAACCCTGGATTACCGACCGAAACAGCTGGATTTGGACTAGTGCTATAGGTTACAGATGTTGATAGGTCATTAAAGTTAGGACGACGAATGTCTTTACCCCATGAGGCGCGCATCATAACATCTTCGGTGAGATCTGCTACTAAGTTTACCCGTGGTAGCAAGAAGTCATAGTTACCTTTCTTGGTTTCTTGCGTAACAACACTATTGCCATTTGCATCTTCAGTAATTGAATTACCTAAAGATTCTATATCGGTTTCAATATAACGAAGACCAAAGTTACCGCGAATGTAGTCAGTTTCAAAATTTAACTGAGCGTAAAGAGCACTAGTGGTTTCTTCAATATCAAAAAATGCACTAACACCTGAGGTTGGTTCGTTTAATGGATTTGAACCGCCATGTGCTTGAATAGCTGAAGCTAATGTTTCAAAGACATAATCAGGATCAGAGGCCACTAACTCAGGATCTACAATTAAATAGTCTTTAACAAATAAATCGCGACCATCAGCATCACCAAAGTTACTTGGTCCTGCTGTTAAAATGTCAGCAAATAGAGATCCTCTCGGGCTGTCATCCATTGAGCGCAGGCCAAGATTTGACCGAACTTGATCTGTCATACTGCTTGCTTTGCTGTAACGAATACCAAAATCTATCGATGAGATAGCGTTCCAATATAGGTCATAAGTAAAGTCAGCACGAAATGCATCTTCTGTATTTTCAGTTTGATCATTCGCAATTTGTACGTCACGAAGCACCACATTTTCTGGATTAAGCATATCAGCAACGGTTGGTGCATGATCAGCGCCGTAAGCAATGCCGAAAGCCAATGAACCACCCGTTAAATCATATGCAAAAGGAACGCTGTTATCATTTGAACCACCGGCATCTAATGGTGCATTTGGATTGATAAAGTTTAATGTAGTATTGATCCGTGGGTTGGTCGAATCTGAACGTGATGTTGAAAGCTCAACTTTCGCAAATAAGCTTTCACCTTGCCATTCGCCACCAATACTGAAGATTTCACTTTTGGTAACACGTGAATTCGTATCACCTGAAAAACGTAAATTCGGATCATCATCGTCATCTGCTAAGTCTACAGGTATGATGCCTTTTACTGCGGCTTGAATACTGCCTAAATCAACGCCATCAAGGGTACCAAAATTAACCATCTCAAAATCACTTGGTATTGAGATGTTATTTAGACTACTAACACCTGAAGCTTGTACTCTGGTACTTTCTTCTTTTCTGTCTTGATCGTTAATAACGGCATCAAACCAAAACCGAGTGTTTGCAGTTGGTGCCCATTCTAAGGTACCCACTAGGTTGAGTGTTTCATATTCATAATTGTCTTGATCTTGGTTTAAAAATTGAATAGGTAAGAAATCAAAATCTTGTGCACTTGCTGCTCCACTGTCCGCAGCGATAATATTGTCACGATCGGCACGAGGACGAAATGCTGATACATCTTGCTCTGCGTAACTTGCACTGATAACAATTCCTACTTTACCGTTGTCAGTATCCCAGTTGTCGCCAAAAGTGCCCGAAAGTCTTGGTTGGACTCCGTCAGTTGAAAGGCTGCTGTCTTCACCTTGAACTCTAAATGCCGCTAATGTTTCATCAAGTTGAAGTGGACGAATTGTTCTTAAGTTGATTGTTCCACCAACTGAACCTTCAACGGTTTTTGCTTCTGGCGCTTTAATAATCTCAACACCTGCAATAATTGAAGCAGAAACATCTTCAAAGTTAATACCGCTTCGACCTGCACCAGAACCAACGGTAGAAACGCCATTAATTTCCGTGCGGTTTGCATTAGTACCGCGTATCTGCACACCCGTACCAACACCAGCCGAACGTGTAATTTGAATACCGGTAACATTCTCAAGCACTTCAGCTAAGTTTTGATCAGGTAACTTACCAATATCTTCAGCTTCAATTATTTCGACTAAACTGTCTGCTGAACGTTTTTGTGCTAATGCACTCGCTAATGAACTTCTAATACCTGTTACTTCAATAACTTCGACTTGATCAGCTTTCGATTGCTGTTCACTTTCTTCTGCTTGAACTGGTACTGTTAGCATTGCAGCTAAAGCTGCACCATAAAGAGGTAAGTTGCGTTTCTGGCGTATTACCGCACTTATACCGTTAAGTTTCATCATTGTCTCCCACAAATTCTTTATATTTATAATTTTTTTGGTATTACCAAAGAGGTGTTTGTTTTTAAATCCTCTGGCTATATTTTATAGTTCAAATAGTAACCAATAACAAGGGGTATTTTTTAGTTGTTTTTGTTATTGGTATTACAATGTGGCTATACATTATGGGTGGTAAGTCTTAGCTTAAAATCATTTTTTTTATTTATATGTGTTATTAGGTTTTGATTATAGTTAGCGAGGAAAGAGGTGTTAACAAAAGTGAGAAGTTGCAGTTGGTCTATCAATTATAGTAAGAAGGATTAGAGACTATATTGTTTAATGATAAGTTTTGGCATTACCATTTAGTCGTTTTACTGTTAATTATACTGATAAAGTGAGAACTAAAATGCCGTTCACTAATGAGAACGGCATGATGTTTTATTTTGTTAAAATGTACGTGAAAGGCTATTTATTGTACAACTTTAACCGAGTCGTTTACTTTTTCACTTGAGATATAACCGATAGCATTAGGGTTTGCAGCTACAAATGCGATTATTTCATCATCTGATGATAACTCTTTAGGTGGTTTTCCTTTGCCTGTAAAGATGAGTTTCGACCAATAGGCCTTCATTTGCGATTTATTTTTACCAATAAGCTTATCTTCAAACTCTTTACGAACACCATTACCATATTTGGTGTTAACAGGCTCAACAGAATTACCATTGGCGTAGGATTTATTTTTCCCTAAAAATATTCGACTGATATCGTTCTCGCTGATCTCACTCGTGTTATTCGGATTTACAATGACAGCAACATCGCCCAAGGAGGAAAAACTTAAGATTGATAAATAAACAACTATACTTGTTTTTAATAATTTCATTGTTGTCTCCTTAAAAAACCGTTACTAATGCCATACGGAATAATCCTGCATCATAACTACTATCAGTTTCATTTTCAAAATCGGTATATTCAAATTTTACGGCGGCAGAATCATGGAAGTCATAACGTACGCCAAACGTTAAATAATTTTCTTTTGATATTTGATTGGTTATTATTTCTTCTGTAGTCCCTTTGAGAAAATCAAGCGTAGGGGCAATACCATAAGGTACACCTGAAGTGTAGTTGGGCATTGCGTTGTCATCTTTACCGTAGGTTAAGTGTAATAAAACACGATCAAACTGGTATCCCGTCATTACATAATATGACTCTTCTTCTACAAGCGGTGAGTTGTCAATGTCTAAGTTGGTATATTCGCCAACAATTTGAAGATTATCAAAATGCATTTGAAAGCCGAATTCCAGAAATGAAGCATCATCTTCCGCAATATTAGTTTGTTGAGCAATGTCATTAAACCCTGCTTGTTGCCACCCTGCTGATAAAGTTTGTAAGTCTGTTAAGGGTATAGACACGTCTGCAACAAAATAACTGGCTCTAAGGGTTAACCAATCGTATACGAAAGTAGATGACAGGCCTGTAAGGCCGGTAATATCTGGTTTAACCTGCTGACCAAATGCTTCAATGTCATCGGTATTTCTGCCATAGATGCCATGAAATGTAGCGTCTACGTTACCAAAAGATGTTGTGTAAATACCACCAAGCCCATCGAAAGTATCAAAAATTAAATCGTACACACCTTTCGGAGGAGAAATCCACGGGTAAGCATATGATACATCTAAATAATCAGAATACATGTAAAAGGGGGCGCGTTGTCTACCCGCAAGAATCCGAAACTCGTCTGAAGCATCATAACTCACATAAGCCCATTTAAATTCTGGATCCCAATCATCAGCGCCTTTTGCTGTTAATTGAAGTGTTACACCTAAGCCGTTGTCTAAATCACTTGATGCTTGTAAGGCAAATAATGAGCCTTGTTTAAAATCAAGGTTATCATCAAAGTTATAAAGTTGATCTTTACTCGATGTAGTCATGCCGCCTACAACAGAAGCAAATCCATTAAAGGTAATATCTGCATGTGCTGCTGACGAAGTTAAGGCACTTAACGTAGCCAAACATATGAATGTTTTTTTCATAATGATTTCCTATGGTATTGCGCACTACACTTTAAATTGTAGTGCTATTTCTTCAAGTTTTGACGCAAGGTTGGTTAACTCATCACTGACAGAGGCAATTTCAGTGGTTGCATTAGAGGCATCTTGTGCACATTGTTGAATATCATCAACGTGTTCAACCATTACGGTTGAAATGGAAGTTTGCTGTTGGGTTGAATTGGCAATTTGATCATTCATTTGCGAAATAATATTTATTGCTTCTGTTATTTCTAATAGACTATTTCCTGCTTGATTGGCACTGTTAACACTACTTTCCACACCGGTAATTGATGTTTCCATGGTATTCACCGCATTGCGTGCTGCGCTTTGTAGCTGCTCAATCATTTGGTTAATTTGTTCAGTCGATTCTTGCGTACGTGAAGCTAACCCTCTCACTTCGTCAGCAACTACAGCAAACCCTCGGCCTTGTTCACCAGCCCTTGCCGCTTCAATAGCGGCGTTTAGCGCTAAAAGATTCGTTTGTTCAGCAATGCCCTTAATTACATCAAGCACTACATTGACTTTATTGGTATCTTCATTGAGTTGATTAATAATTTCAGAAGATTCTTTTATCACGTCAGACAACTGCCTTATTTCTATCACTGTTTGATCGACAACATTTTTGCCGTTTTCTGCCTCCGAATTGGCATTTTGTGCAGATGTTACAGCATCAGCAGCATTTGATGTGATGGTATTAACACTATGACTCATTTCTTCTACGGATGATTTCGACGCAGAAATACTGTCGTTTTGTCGATTAAAAGAATTAATGGTTTCATTAGATAGTCGCTGAATATTATTGGCGGTATTTGCAAGAGGTACCGCAGTGTCTACTACGCGTTTTATTACTCCCTGTAATTTTTCAATAAAATTATTAAACCAAAAAACCAAGTCACCAATTTCATCTTGGCTGTTAGTTTTTAAGCGAACGGTTAAGTCACCGTTATCTTGAGCAATATTTTTTAGTGAGGCGATCACATTTTTCAAGCTGTTACTGATAGATGAAGTAATTGGAATTGCAACGCTAAATAATACAAGTATAGTGATTATTCCAATGGTAATCCCAATAGTGACAGTAGAAGAAACCTTGCTATTGACGGATTCGAAGGCCTCGTTAAATGCTTTATTTTTACTGCTTTTGAATGCTTGTAATTTAGTTTGTAAGGTATTTAATTTATCTGCCATTGCTGATGAGCGTGCGCCTAACGTTTCAAAGTCCATACTGCCATCAACCATTTCACTTGATAAGGTAAATGCCTGTTGGTAATAATCTTCGAAATCGCTAATCAGTTGCTTGATGGTTGATGAATGAGCTGGATCAAGGCTAGCTGTTTGTTTAACGTTTTGTCGAAAGTCATCAGCATAGCCGTTGGCGGTTTCCAGCATTTCTTGCTCACCCATAGTAACGGCATTGCCTAATGTTTCTTTTATTTTATCTAGGTGGTTTAAAGCATACTTAGAAGACTCTAAATATTTATATTCAATGGCATAAGCGCGTTCAAGTTGATTCACAATTTGCGACATCGCCGTCATACTGGTGATTAAATAAATTAAAAAACCTATCGTGCCTACAATTGGAATCGTGAGAATTTTGAATCGAATCGATAGTTTATTTAGTACAAACATTAAATTTATTTTCCATAGTTAATAGCGAATATATCGCCTTATATAGTTGATTGTAGTAGCCATTTTAAAAAATGCGAATGATGCGCACTTTTTTTAATACAATTATAATATCTTTTAAAAGAAGAGCTTCAATACATGGCAAAACCTAATACGAAAGGACCGAGCAGAACAGTTGATATTTCTTGTGCTGCTTGTCAGTGCAAATTATTTAAATACAGAAAAGGCGGAAAAGGAGCACTAATAAAGTGTTTTACGGAACGAATCGCTCAAGATCATACCGAAAAGTTAGGTGAATGCCCTCAATGCCATCAAACGTTTGCAAGAGAAGCGTTAATTCGAGGAGTACCCGCACTTAAAATGATTGGCAATAAGGTTCGTTTCAAATAGCGGTTGATATGTTTATTGAAATGGTTGATGAATTATTTAATGATTACCATCATGTGAGAATATCGCTACACTAACTTAATGAACATTAACCATTTAAAAGCGCAAACCGATGATCATTCAAAAAAATGTTATTGATATAAATACGGCTACAGGGCCTATGCGAACTTATATTTATCGCCCACAAGCTGGCGGCAAGTATCCTAGCATTATTTTTTATTCTGAAATTTTTCAACAAACAGCGCCGATTGCCAGAACGGCAGCGATTATGGCCGGTCATGGCTTTGTTGTTTTAGTACCGGAAGTCTTTCACGAATTAAACCCGCTAGGAACAGTGCTCGGTTATGACGATGAAGGCAAGGATAAGGGAAATAATGATAAATGGGCAAAGCCGTTAGAAAGCCATGACACAGATACCAAGGCGTTGGTGGAATTTATAAATCAGCAAACCTATTGTACCGGGGCTATAGGTACAATGGGCGTGTGTATTGGTGGTCATTTAGCTTACCGTGCGGCATTAAATAGTAAGGTATTCTCTGCGGTGTGTTTATATGCAACCGATATTCATTCAAATACGCTTCCTTGCGAAGAGCATAATGATTCATTAACGCGTACGCCTGATATAAAAGGTGAGTTAATGATGATTTGGGGTAAACAAGACCCACATGTACCTGACGAAGGTAGAATGAAGATACACAAAAAGTTACTTAATTCAGCCAATACGTTCACCTGGCATGAATTTAATGCACAACACGCGTTTATGCGTGATGAAGGCGACAGATACGATCCTGCGTTAGCATTACGTGTTAATGGAATGTCAGTAGAGTTTTTTAATCGAACACTAACAAAAACAGCATAATAGGCGTTATTAACTCAGCGTTTGTTATGTTATGCTTGGCTGATTCAAATAGCTTAATTTAGCATAGAAAAATAATGTTTCAGCCGGTTAGTTTCTTTATCGGACTTCGTTATAGCAGAAGTCGCCAGCGTTCAGGCTTTGTTTCCTTTATTACTTTTTTCTCTATTGTGGGTATTTTACTGGGCGTCAGCGCGCTCATTACGGTAGTTTCTGTAATGAATGGTTTTGAAGGGGAATTAAAAAAACGTATTTTAGGTATTGTGCCGCATGTGTTGGTCAGTGAAAATAATCAGCCGATGAATCATTGGCGCGATTTACACACGAAACTTTCCACACTTGAACACGTCACTCATGTCACTCCAATTATTGAAACAGAAGCGTTAGTGTTATCCAATAAAACGCTGCGTGGCGTGCTGTTACAAGGTATTGAACCTAATGAAGAAAGAAATAATATTGTTTTCAATCATATGGTTGCAGGGCAGTTAAGTTATCTAACCAATCAAAAGTACTCCGTTATTCTTGGCCAATCATTAGCACAAAAGTTATCTGTTTCAATGGGGGATACCATTCGTGTTGTGGTACCCGAAAAAACCTTATTCACCCCCATGGGACGCATTCCAGTACAACGCACGTTTACCATTAGTGGTATTTTTAATATGCGCTCACAAGTAGATGATTGGGTTATTTATATTCATCGTCGAGATGCTAGTAAGTTACTGCGCTATCCTGCAGATTCCATTAGCCATTTACGTTTATACTTAGATGACGCTTTTGCTGCTGATTCTCTGGTTGAAGCTAACCAAAACGACTTTTCAAACTACCAATTTAGTACATGGCGTTCAACGCAGGGTACGTTATTTTCGGCTGTTAGTATGGAAAAAAACATGATGTGGCTAATGCTAAGTTTAATTATAGCTGTTGCTGCCTTCAATATTGTTTCTGCGTTAGTAATGGTTGTAATTGATAAACAAGGAGAAATCGCTATTTTACAAACCTTTGGTATGGATAGAAGCGGTATTATCAAGATTTTTATGGCGCAAGGGCTTATTAATGGTGTTTGGGGCGTTATGTTGGGTACCATTTTCGGGGTGATATTAACGTTAAATTTAAATAACCTGATAACGTATTTTAATATTAATATGTTTGGTAGTGGTTTCTCGCAGTCTCTACCTATTAACATGCAGTTGAGTGATATTTTTATGATTTCTTTCACGGCATTAGCGATGAGTTTCATTGCAACGCTATACCCTGCCTATCGTGCATCACTTACCCAGCCTGCGGAGGTACTTCGTAATGAGTAATGGTTTGATTTGTAAACAACTTACTAAAGTTTACCAACAAGGAACAATGGAAACTTCTGTATTACAGGGGGTTGATCTTACTGTTGCATCTGGTGAGTTATTAGCGATAGTAGGTAGCTCTGGCAGTGGCAAGAGTACGCTTTTGCATTTGGCCGGTGGGTTAGATAGCCCTAGTTCAGGACAAGTATTTATCAATGGCACTGACATTCATACATTAAGCGAGAAAAAGAAAGCAAAGTTTAGAAATCAACATATTGGTTTTATTTATCAGTTTCACCACCTAATGATGGAGTTTTCCGCGTTAGAAAATGTGGCAATGCCATTGTTGATCCGAGGCCTACAGGAAAATGAAGCTGAGAAGTTAGCCTCTGAAATGTTAGCGCAAGTAGGATTGTCTCATCGTTTAGCACATCGTCCTTCAGAATTATCGGGTGGAGAAAGACAACGGGTTGCGATTGCTCGGGCTTTAGTGACAAAGCCGGCATTAGTGTTGGCCGATGAACCAACGGGTAATTTAGACTTCGATACTGCTGAGCAAATTTATCAACTGTTGAAAACGCTCAATCGCACATTAAATACCAGCTTCATTATTGTTACACATGATTTAACCTTGGCAGCAAAAATGGATAGACAAATTAAATTAGATCATGGTGTGCTTGTTAATGTAGAAGAGCTAGTCGATGGCTAAATCACTCAGTTATTTTTTAGCAAGACGCTATATCAGCCAGAAAAAAAATAGTGGTTTTGCCTCTTTTATTTCTGCATCATCAACCATTGGAATAGCGCTTGGCGTTGCCATCTTAATTTTGGTGTTAAGTGCTATGAATGGGTTTGAAAGGGCATTAGCGCAACATTTATTATCTGTGGTTCCCCATGCAGAACTTGTTAGCGTCAATGAACCGATAAATCATTGGCAACAGCAAGTAAATAATGCCAATCAACAACCAAATGTTGTGGCTGCAGCTCCGTTAATAAAAGTACAAGGAATGTTGCAACATAAAGATAAGTTAAAGGGCGTAGAGTTAAGTGGCGTTGATGTACAACTGGAACAGCAAGTCTCGGCAATTTCACATCATATGGTCGATGGTGATTGGCAACATTTATTAAAAGAAAACAGCATTATTATTGGACAAGCCACTGCTGATAAATTAGGTGTGAAAGTCGGTGAGCAGTTACAAATTCTATTGCCGCCTATGCGTCAAGAAGTGCAAGTAAAACGTCAATTTAATGCGATGAGCAAACGCAATGCTACTGTCGTTGGAATATTTAAGTTTGGTGGTGAGATAGATGCACAACAAGCGTATATTTCGCTATCTCAAGGTCAGGATATTATGCACTATGAGTCTCATCAGGTGCAGAGTATTCGCTTAACGGTTGAGCAAGTATTCGATGCGGCGAAAGTTGCAAAGCAAGTTGCTTATAAAACAGATGCTTATGTGTATATTTATGATTGGACCTATTCTCAAGGGCATTTATATAACGATATTCAACTTGTCAGAATGGTGATGTTTATTGTCTTAGTGCTTGTGATTGCGGTAGCAAGTTTTAATATTGTTTCAACCTTGATTATGGCCGTAAACGATAAAAAAAGTGATATCGCAATTTTAAAAACCATGGGCGCGCGTTCTCAAACCATTATGATGACATTTATACTACAGGGGTTAAGGAATGGACTTGTTGGTACCTTCATTGGTGGTATTGTCGGCACAGTACTCGCGCTAAATTTAACTGACATTGCGCGAATTTTAGAATCTTTTTTTGGCGCTAAGTTATTATCAGGCGATGTATACTTTGTCGATTATTTACCGACAGAAGTGAATAGTGCTGACATCTATCTAACTGTTTGCACGGCGTTGTTGCTAACGTTAGTGGCTACTGTTTACCCCGCATGGCGAGCAACGAAAATTGATCCTGCCCAAGTGTTGGGCCAAGTATAAGTTCGTCAATGGATCTGCTTCTAAGGTGATCTTTATCCTTTATTAAGACGTAACGGTAATTAATATCACCAATTTTTTACCGTTATGTTGATCCACTTTATCTTGTTTAATTTACTATGGTTGGCGTTAGTCATTTACGGCAATGCTGCAATAATCTTAGCTTTACTTTGGTTGGGTGCTTTTGCATGGCACAAGAAACTGACGAGGCATGAATTTTATTTAGCTGCTGTTATCACCTTTCTCGGGATTAGTATAGATAACATTTTAACTGTCTTAGGCATCTTTAGATTCCCTAACGAAACATTTATTCCTTATTGGCTAATAGTACTTTGGGCATGCTTTAGTTGTCTTTTATTGCGAGCGCCACAACAACTCAAAACGACTCGTTGGTTACAGGTAACGCTACCCATGTTCTTTGCGCCCTTAAGCTATTTTGTCGGCTTTCAGTTATCAGCCGTCAAGTTTGCTTGGGGTGTACTACCGACGATGTTATTGCTGTCTGTTATTTGGCCATTATTTATCATGTTAGCGTTCTCGTTAGAAAACTATTTGCTTGACAAGGAGCGTCACCGTGTCAGCTAAATCTATCGTATTTCTATGCTTATTAATGATGAGTACGGCACAAGCTAATCTATTGGCTATCAACAAGATTAAATCAGAATTAACACAAGTTGGTAAGGCGACCTTCTCATTCATGTTTTGGGATATTTATGAAAGTAAACTTTATACACAAGACGGGAGTTACAGCACAACTTCAAACCAACCTTTATTGCTGGACATTCATTATTTGAAAGATATTACACGGGATGATTTACTCGAAAATACCGTAGAGCAATGGCAATACTTAGGTTTTACAAAGGAGCAGTATGGTAAGTATCTTGATACTTTGCGTGTTCTTTGGCCAAACATTGAGAAGGGTGATTCCTTAGCTTTGCTTTATGCCAATAATCAAAGTCATTTTTATTTTAATGGTGAATTACTTGGCACAATAGAAGATACAAAATTTGCAGAGGTATTTCTTGCAATATGGCTTTCTGAAAAAACAAGTCAGCCAGCACTTCGCAAACGTCTAATAGGAGAAATCAATGAATAATGTATTAACGTCTTTAGTCATTGCCACTTGTTTAATCGGTTGCAGCAGTGATGTGAGTGATTATCGAAATACCTCACCTAAATTAGACATTAAAAGCTATTTTTCGGGCAAGCTCGTGGGTTGGGGCATGGTTAATAAGTACAACAATAAAGTATCACGTCGATTCTGCGTTGAAATTATTGGCACTTGGCTGGGTAATAAAGGTGAACTTGATGAAACGTTTTATTTTTTAGATGGTGAAGTGTCTAAGCGTGTTTGGCAACTTAACCTTGAAGCTAATGGTAAATATAATGGTCAAGCCCATGATGTAATAGGCACTGCTAAAGGGCAACAAGTTGGTATGGCGTTTAATTGGCAATATGAGCTCGATATTCCGATTGATAACGATGTGATCCGGTTCTCAATGGATGACTGGATGTATCAATTAGATGACAATCGCGTGATGAATAAAACTGCCATGAATAAGTACGGAATAACGGTTGCACATATAACGTTATTTTTCGATAAGTCTGTTCAACAGTGCTCTAATCGCTAAGTAAATCCAGTAACGCGCTGTTTAGTTGCGAATACTCAAATTGAAACCCATTGGCCAATAATTTCTTGGGCACAACGTTTTGACCGTGGATAAATAAGTCTGACATTTCACCAAAAATAAGCTTCAACACAAAACTAGGAGTTGTAAATATGCATGGGCGAGATAGTTGTTTTGCTAGTGTTTCACTAAATACTTGATTAGTGACGGCATTCGGTGCTGTCATATTTACTGCACCGTTAATAGCTTTTTGCTCCATTAAATAGATAATTGCGTTAACCATATCGTCAATGTGTATCCAGCTCATGACTTGTTCGCCGCTGGCAAACTTTCCACCTAAACCAAGCTTAAATGGTAGTAACATTTTGTTAAGAGCACCCGCAGTTGTAGAAAGAACAATGCCTGTTCTTAACAGACATACACGCGTAGACGATGATTGTGCCTTTAACGCAATGTCTTCCCACTGTTTGCAGATCTCATGTGAAAACTCTGGATAGTATTGCGTAAAGGTTTCATCTATTTGATAATTTCCTTGCCTGCCATAAATGCCTACGGCACTGCCAGACAGTAATGTGTGAGGTGGTGTTTCACTTTGTTGGATGAGTTCAACAATTTTACCGGTCAAATCCCATCTGCTATGACAAATCTTTTGTTTTTGGCTCGTTGTCCATCGTTTATCAGCAATGGGTTCTCCTGCAAGGTTAATAACAATATCTGTTTGATCGATTAGCGTTTGATTAAGGCTAGTTATAAGATTAATTGCGCTACCTAAGCGAGCAGTGGCGTTATCAGGTGAGCGAGTTAACACTGAGATCTGATTGTCTTGATCAGATAATAATTGCTTTATCAGGACTTGTCCTATCAAGCCTGTTCCACCTGTCATTAATATTCGCACTGTTTATCACCCATGAACTAAATAACTTAATTAATACGTGTATTTTCTAAGTGTAGATCACTTAAAAACTTTTATATTTTTTAACGATAATAATTTGATCCAATTCAAAAACTTGCCGTAGTACTTTGCGACCTATGTGAGAGAAGGAATTGACAAGTGAATTATATTTTCACTGAGTATTTATAAAATATGCATGTTAATTTTTCTTTAATTTAGGTACTTTTTTGTGATCAAAACCTAAGGTAGTTACGTAATAACTACAAAGACATCAATAAAAGATATTAATGAAGTTACCAATATTTCCACTGCCTGTATTTCTGCTACCACAAGGAATTACACGGTTACGCATTTTTGAACAACGCTATTTAAAGATGGTGAAATTGGCAATCAAAGAGCATGGCTTTGCCATTTTGTCGACGGTTAGTGGCGAGCATAAAGGTGTGGAAAATTGGGCGAGCTGGGTTGATATTATTAATTTTGATCAAGATAAACATGGCGTGTTAACGATTGATGTTAAATGTAAGTCAATCGTTTCAGTCTCGGAACTTTCAGAAGATAAATACAAATTAAAGTACGCCGATATTGTTCCTCAAAATCATTGGCCTGAAGAACGTTATGATGACGTAACAAACAGGTTGTCACAATCATTGTTAAAAATATTTGAAGAAAATAACTTACTGAGTGATCTCTATCAATCTGGTTTTAATGACAATGCTAATTGGATAATGTCGCGTTGGGTAGAGTTGCTACCGATCACACTTGAGGAAAAAATGATATTTGCTCAACAAAACTCTTATCCAATGGCGAAGCAATTTATTGCAAATATTGTCTTAGTAGAAAAATAAATTAACGTTGAGTGATCCAGTCACTTAATTGCTGCGTATTGGCTATTATATATATTCTTGGAAGTATTAAAGATGGTTACAGGGCAAATAAGCTTGTCAGTTACAGCTTCAAGTGTTAAACCTAAAGCTATGATCGATTCAACTGAACATCAACAGTTAAGTCAATGGCTTATATCTGTTGCAAATCATCGAGACAAAGCGGCATTTAGCGAACTGTTTAAGTTTTTTGCCCCTAAAATTTTGCGTATCGCTAAAAACAAAATTGGTAGTGAAGCGCAAGCAAGTGAAATAGTGCAAGAGACCATGTCTAATATTTGGCGTAAAGCTCACTTATTTGACGCCCAAAAAGGAGCACCCACGACGTGGGTATATACGGTAATGCGAAATGTTACCTTTGACATGCTGAGAAAAGTTAAAAGTAACCGTGAAGATACCTTAAGCGATGACATTTGGCCATTAGCTGAACAGTCAGCATCAGAAGATGAACCGTTTGAAGATCATCTCGCACAAAATAACATATTGTCTGTTATAGAAACACTTCCTGAAAATCAGCAGCAAGTGATTAAAGGCTTTTACTTTATGGAGATGTCGCAAGAGCAACTTGCCAATCACCTTGGTTTACCTTTAGGCACAATAAAATCACGACTACGCCTAGCCTTAGCGAAACTAAAGGCGCAGTTAGGAGAACACCATGATTAAGCATCATCCTACCTTTGAAATGTTAACTGCCTATGTGGCAGGAGAGTTACTGGCATCACTGGCTGCTGGTATTAGCATTCACGCGGATAAATGCGAGAAATGTAAAAAACAGATTAGCCTATTAACTGAGCAATTGGCGGAAGTGAGTTTTGATCATGATCAGGATTTATTAAACATTGATCAATTAAGTAATCAAAACGCTATATCAGTTGATTTTGAGCAAATGATCAACAATATTTGTGAAGATGACAGTATAACAATAGCTAAACCCGTTGAAGCAAAAACGATAACGTTACGCGACACAACATATGAACTACCCAGAGCTATACAAAATATGGAAATAACCAATACCGCTAGTATTGGTAAGCTTTCACGGGCCAGAGTAATGTTGGATGAAGGTGAAATTCATACAAGCTTAGTGCACATTGAGCCAGGCGGTGGCGTGCCCATGCATACACATAATGGCTTTGAACTTACTGTATTGGTTGAAGGTAGCTTTACTGATGAAATGGGTGAGTATTTTCCAGGCGACTTTATTATGCTTGATGGTCAGCACGAACATAACCCAGTGTCGGCTCAAGGGTGTTTGTGTTATACGGTAGCCAATGCACCGCAAAAATTTACACAAGGGATTAATAAATTGCTTAACCCTATTGGTAACTTTATTTATTAACAGGTGAAATTATGCATAGTTCATTTGATAAAAAAGACATTACAGTTGGAATAAGCGCTTGTATTGCTGGTGAAAAAGTTCGTTTTGATGCGAGTAATAAACCTTCAAATTTCTGTATGAAAGAATTGGCGCAACACGTCACTTTTAAAACATTTTGCCCTGAAGTTGCTATTGGTTTACCTGTACCTAGGCCTACGATCAGGTTAATTGAAAAAGATAATGTTATCAAAGTGGCAAGACCTGATGGTAGTGGAGATGTGACAGAAGCATTATCAGCATATGGCAAAAAAATCGCTAAATTTGCGGATAGCTTTAGTGGCTTTATTTTTTGTGCCAAAAGCCCAAGTTGCGGTATGGAGCGTGTAAAAATTTACTCACCTGAAGGTAATCCACTTCCTGCTACTGGGGTGGGGGCTTTTGCCGAGCAGATTATGGCGGCAAATCCATTGTTACCGTGTGAAGAAAATGGTCGTTTAAACGATCCAATAATTAAAGAAAACTTTGTTGCTAGAGTTTTTGCTTATAAGCATTGGCAGTCATTGGTTGAATCAGGGTTAACAAAACACAAGCTAACAACATTTCATAGTGAATATAAATATACGGTGATGAGTCATGATCTTGTTGCCTATAAAAAGCTAGGGCAATTACTTGCTAGCAATGAACTGCCTATCGAAGAGCTTGCACAACAATATATTACGGGCTTAATGGCAGCCTTGAGAATCAAAGCAACGCGAAAAAACCATGCAAATACGTTGTCGCATATTCAAGGTTATTTTTCAAAGCACCTTTCGCCAGAGCAAAGGCAAGAACTTTGTCAGCAAATCGAAGCGTTTCGCACTGGTTTAGTGCCACTTTTCGTGCCTTTAACCTTGATAAAGCATTATTTATTGTCACACCCCAAGTCGTATCTGGCTAAGCAGACTTATTTAAACCCGTACCCAGAAAGTTTAAAGCTACGCTACGGCTATTAATTTAACCTATATCGATGAAGACTACATGGTCTTTGTCGATATTCATTTCTTTGATTAACATACATTTTGGCATATGAGACGTTATGCAAATACTTTGGTTTAGAAACGACTTACGCGTGCATGATAATCCAGCTTTGCACCATTTTTTAATGCATTATCAATCCGGCGATCGGGCTATTTATTTGTTAACGCCAGCTCAATGGCACCAACATCACTGGTCGCGTATTAAAATTGATTTGATTAAACGACACGTAGCGTTACTGAGCAAACAGTTAAATGAACTAGGTGTGCAATTAGAGGTTTATCACGTTGATGACTTTGAACAACAAGTTGAGTTTATTATCAATGAAAATGAACAAGGCTCTGCAATTCATTTTATTGCAAATGAAGAACTTGAGATTAACGAAAGACAGCGGGATGAAAAATTAAAAAGTAAGGGGGTAACATTAACGTTATTTGAAGCAGACGTTATTGTTAGTAAAGGGAAAGTACTTAATCAAACGGGTGAAATGTTTAAAGTGTTCACCCCTTTTAAGCGTGCTTGGTTACGTCATGTAAAAAATGATGGTGTTGAATATTTGGGCAAACCAGACAAGCGAACAACTGCCATTGAAATTAATGATGAACCAGTCAACCATGCAAATAACGACGTTTTACAGGGTGACAACTCGTCGTCGCAATGGCCATTAATTGATGAAGTTGAAGCGCATACTATTCCTGCCTTTTTTGCTAACAAACATGACCAATATCATGAATTTCGAGATATACCTTCCATCAAAGGCACATCAGGTCTATCACCCTATTTAGCTATCGGCGCGTTAAGCCCAAGGTATTTACTACAATTAATTTTGAACAAACATCCAGATTTATTAACTGCGCATGATAGTCCTGCGTTTTCATGGCTTAATGAACTCATTTGGCGCGACTTCTATCGTCATCTGTTGCATCATTTTCCTAAACTGTGTCGGCATAAAATGTTTAATGATAAATATGCAAACATTACTTGGCCGTATGATAAAGCGAAATTTGATGCGTGGTGTTTAGGACAAACGGGTTACCCCATTGTTGATGCTGCGATGCGTCAACTCAATCAAACTGGCTGGATGCATAATCGCTTGAGAATGGTCGTTGCGAGTTTTCTCACTAAACATTTATTAATTGATTGGCGACTAGGTGAACAATACTTTATGTCAAAATTAATTGATGGTGATCTTGCTGCAAATAATGGTGGCTGGCAATGGGCAGCGAGCACAGGGTGTGATGCGCAGCCGTACTTTAGAATTTTTAATCCGATCCGACAAGGGGAAAGATTTGATCCTAAAGGTGAGTTTGTACGTAAGTATTTACCAGAGCTTGATAAAGTGCCTGACAAGCATGTTCACTTTCCGCATAGTTATATGAAGTCTCATTCTGATATAGCTTATTGGCCGGCAATTGTTGATCATAAAGTGGCGAGAGAACAAGCGCTAGCATTTTATCGATAAACGAATTTTATAGAGCAGCATCTGGGGACTCATTTTGCGACGACATATTGAGCAAGTATCTGAACATGGTATAGAACAGAGACCAGCGTGGTTGGTAAACTTCTGTGATACCTATCAATCTCTTTCTGCGGATAGTTCTTTTGAAGAGCTCGCACTAATCTATCACCATGATGTTGCTTTTATTGACCCTATGCACGAAATAAATGGCTTGGTTAATTTGACAAAATACTTTAGCGAACTCTACGAAAACGTAGCATATTGCCAATTTAAGATTACCCAATCTTTCTATCAACATCAGCATGCCGCTGTGTACTGGTCGATGACTTATCAACATACAAAGCTAAATAGCGGCAAGCCGATTGTCGTTGAAGGGCATTCCTACTTAGAAGCAAAGGGAGGGAAAGTTATTTACCATCGAGATTATCTCGATTTAGGTCAAATGCTGTACCAACATGTTCCTATTCTAGGACGAATTATTTCTTGGCTAAAAGCGCGGATAAAAACAGTATGAACATTGACAAAAATGTACTAATTACCGGTGCTACTTCAGGTATCGGAGCAGCGCTATTTGCTCTTTTCAGTAAACACGGTCACACCCTGTATCCATGTGGCCGCAATGAAGAAAAGCTTCGAGAGCTTAAGGAACATTCTACTAGGTGTCAGCCTTTATCGTTTGACATTAATGAAATCGAGCAAGTGAACCTAGCGGCGAGTCAGGTAGATGCAATCGATATACTGATATTAAATGCGGGCGATTGTGCTTATATTGATGATGCTATGGCATTTGATGCCGCTAATTTTGCGCGCATTATCAATACCAATTTAACGTCATTAGGTAATGTGTTAGCTGCGTTTTTGCCAAAAATGAACAAGGGTGGACAAGTGGTATTTGTCAGTTCAGCGGCAACATTATTACCGTTTCCTAAAGCTGAAGCCTATGGCGCATCAAAAGCAGGAATAAATTATCTGGCAAACAGTTTGAGAATTGATCTTGAAAAATACCAAATCGGTGTAAGTTTAGTGCATCCAGGCTTTGTTGAAACCCCCTTAACCGATAGAAATACCTTTGACATGCCTTTTATACTTTCAGCTTCAGAAGCTGCTCAACGCATCTATAAAGGTGTTATGAAGAAAAAACAATACATACATTTTCCCAGAAGATTAACATGGCTATTAAAAGTACTTGCTTTTATGCCTCAATTTTTAAGACATCGTTTGATGTAAATAGGTAATGACTAATGAAGCGTATAGCAGTTATTGGCGCAGGCATATCAGGTTTAACCGCAGCACATTTATTGTCTAAAAAACACAATGTTAGTGTTTTTGAAAGCCAAACTAATATTGGTGGGCACACGGCGACTGTTGATGTAACCGTTGCGGGAAAATCATATGCAATCGATACCGGTTTTATTGTTTTTAATAATAAAACCTACCCAAATTTTTTAGCTTTACTCGCAAGCATTGGTGTTGATAAACAAGCCACTGAAATGAGCTTTTCAGTGCATAATTGTCATACAGGGCTAGAATACAATGGCCATACCTTAGCAACACTTTTTGCGCAGAAGCGAAATATATTGAACCCCAAGTTTTGGCGTTTAATATTCGATATATTGCGTTTTAATAAACTCTGTAAAGCTGTCTTTCAGCAACAAGATATCTCTGAACATGAAACCTTAGGCGGTTTCTTGCAACAAAATGACTTTAATCAATATTTTGCAGAGCATTATATTTTACCCATGGGGGCGGCGATTTGGTCGAGCTCATTGGAACAAATGGAACAGTTTCAACTGCGTTTCTTTATTCAATTTTTCTATAACCATGGTTTGTTAAATGTGACAGATAGGCCTCAGTGGTATGTAATTCCCAAAGGTTCTAGAAATTACCTCGCGCCTTTAATCGCACCCTTTAAAGATAGTATTACTGTAGATGCAGAAATATGTTCAGTGCAACGACATGACGATGGCGTAACCTTGGTTTTTGAAGATAAATCTGAACAGATATTTGACGACGTAGTGTTTGCTTGCCATTCAGATCAGGCTCTTGCGTTACTAGATGCACCAACACCGGCAGAAAGGGAAATACTTTCAGCGATGCCTTATGCGGCCAATTCAGTGGTGTTGCATACTGATGAAACATTGTTACCAGTGCGCAAGAAGGCTTGGGCAAGTTGGAATTATCAATTAAGTGATAACCGAACAAAACCTGCAAGCGTTACCTATAACATGAATATATTGCAGGGATTAGACACTGAACATACATTTTGCGTGACGCTTAATCAAAAAGCAGCAATCGCCCCAGAAAAAATACTCAGAGAATTTACGTATCATCACCCTGTATTTTCTGTGCAATCGTTGGAAGCACAGCAACGACGTAGCGAAGTATGTGGTGTTGGCAACACGCATTTTTGTGGAGCCTATTGGTATAATGGCTTTCATGAAGATGGCGTAAGAAGTGCGCTTGATGTTGCTGCTAGGTTTGATTGCTTTTTATCAGAAGACAGCGAATGAAAACGCACACGTTTACCCCGTTAAACTCCTATGTTTATGTTGGAAGTATTCAGCACAGAAGGTTTACGCCAAAGCGGCATCAATTTTCTTATCGCTTGTATATGCTTGCACTCAATGTCGATAAGCTTGAGCAAGCGTTTTCAGCCTCACGTTTACTCGGTAAAAAGTGGTGGCAGCCAATAAGATTTGTTGAAAAAGATTACCTAGCAGGTGAACCAGGATCTCTTAAGGTACGTATTATAGATAAAGTGAGGGCACTGGGTGGTACGTCTACTATCTCGCAAGTTGTGATGCTCGTTCAAGCAAGAAGCTTTGGCATTTACTTTAGTCCAGCAAATTTTTATTTTTGTTACGACGATTATGGGCAATGCCGCTATATGTTAGCGGAAGTGAGTAATACACCATGGAATGAACGCCATTATTACTTGGTTGACTTACAAGGTAAAAAGATCAACGAAAAAGCATTTCATGTCTCGCCCTTTATGGATTTAGACATGCACTATTTATGGCAAGTTAAGCCCCCAGAACATATGGACGATAATTTGTTGATCCATATAGAAAACAGAAAAATGAATCAAGGTGATAAGTTAAAAGTATTTGATGCCCATTTAAGGTTGAAGAAACAACCCTTAGCAGCAAAAACATTAATGAAAACCTGGTGTCAATTGCCAGCGATGTCTTTGTCAATTGTAACGGGCATTTATTGGCAAGCATTAAAGTTATTTTTAAAAAAAATACCGTTTGTTTCTTATCAGCAGAAAAAAAGATTATAGCAGTAGGAGCTTAGTGTGGAGCAACTTGTAGAAAGTAAGGTTAAAGAGCCAGCAGAAACTTGGATAAACAAACGTTGTCGTGATCTAGTGTTTTCAGTATTAGACAAAATTCAGTTCGGTTGTATTGAAATTATTCAAGGTTCTTCTACCTATAGGTTTCCAGAGAATCGAACCAACTCTGAAAGTATTACTGGCACCATTGTTGTTCATGATACATCGACTTATCGTGACTTCGTTCGTGGTGGTAGCATAGGTGCTGCAGAAGCTTTTATTGATGGAAAATGGAGCTCACCAAACCTCACAAAAGTAATACAAATTTTTGCTCGTGCACAGCAACTGACAGATGAACTTGAGAAAAATGCTTCTTGGCTTGGTAAGTTAAAAAATGCGATTTATCACCGTTTTAATCGAAACAGTCAACAAGGCTCAAAACGCAACATTCTTGCACACTACGATTTGGGTAACGAACTCTACTCACGCTTTTTAGATCCAGAAATGGTTTATTCCGCCGCTATTTATCCATCCGAAAAGGCAAGCTTAGCGGAAGCACAAAAACACAAATTAGATACTATTTGTCAACGACTGTCATTGCACGAAACTGACCACTTGTTAGAAATAGGTACAGGGTGGGGCGGATTAGCCGTTCATGCGGCAATGCATTATGGCTGTAAAGTCACCACAACAACTATCTCTGATGCACAGCACGCATACGCGACAGAAAAGATAAAGGCATTAGGTTTAGAAGATCGTATTACTTTATTGAAAGAAGATTACCGTATGCTAACCGGTGAATACGATAAACTCGTGTCGATAGAAATGATAGAAGCTGTTGGCTATGATTACCTACCGAGCTTCTTTCAACAGTGTCACGCTCGGTTGAAACCAGGCGGTAAATTGCTGATACAGTCGATAACTATTGCTGATCAGCGCTTTGATTATTATCGAAAGAATGTTGATTTTATTCAACGATACATTTTCCCAGGAGGTTTTTTACCTTCAATTAATGAGCTAACAAAGCAACTGACCAAGCATACGTCGTTGGTGATGGAAGAGTTGCATGATATAGGGCTACATTATGCAAAAACGTTAGCAGATTGGCGTAAAGCTTTTTTAAAGGCTTGGCCAGAACTATCCACCTTAGGTTATGACGAAGAATTCAAACGCTTATGGCTGTATTATTTTGCTTATTGTGAAGGCGCGTTTATTGAGCGCTCAACAAGTACCGTGCATTTGATTGCAAGAAAATAACTACGGCTCCCAAAAGCGGTTATTGTTAACCGCTTTATCAATCACCTTTTCATGCGTTTTTTCCACGCTTTATTCACGGAATAACGCCAAAGGCCGTGAATACCAAAATAGCCAATTAAAGAAAATAATATCGATAGTACTGCGCAGCCGAGTAAAAATGACGGGCCTATGGTTGAAACGCTGTCAACAACCCATTGCCAGCTTGGAACAAACGCAAAAGCTTGCTCTTGTTTGCCTAAAATCCACGTACCTACCACATAACAAAAATAAAAAATTGCCGGCATGGTGACAGGGTTGGTGATCCACACTAACGCGATAGATAGCGGTAAATTTGCATGTACTATAATAGCTAAGCCTGCTGCTAACACCATTTGAAAAGGAATAGGAATAAAAGCGCAAAATAGGCCTACAGCAAACGCTTTAGCGACAGAACGACGATTTAGATGCCATAGATTACCGTTGTGAAGTAAGTCGCCAAAGATCTGCAAATGCTTATTTGCTTTGATTTTTTGATGATCTGGCAGCAGCTTTTTAATCGTTTTCTTAGGCATGGACGTCTAATTTATCAAGTTAAGGATTTCAATCACGATGGATCGTTGGTTATCGTCATTTCTCATAGGGGCGCTATTGTCACTTTTTTTACCAATAGTGCCAAGTTTATTTTATGTGCTTTTGTTTACGCTTTTAAGTCTAATTGTTGGTATTTTTTTGACAAATAAAAGCCTAGCTTGCTTTTGTTTGGGAATTGCATGGTTACTTTATCATGGCGCCCAGTATGAAGACATATGGCAGAATAATAATATTTCAACTGAGTTATTACATAAAGCGTCTTATACAGTAATTGGTGAGGTGCTTAGTATTCCTCAAATCAAGAAAAAAACTCAACGCTTTAATTTTTCAATAACACAATTTTCTGGGCAAGTGCTTAATCAGCCGATTAATGTAAGGCTTAGTTGGAAAAGTCATAAAAATGGGTTGAAACAAGGGCAAAAGTGGCGATTAAAAATAAAAATAAAACCGGCGCATGGGTTTGCCAACGAAGGCGGTTTTCATTACCAAACGTGGTTAAGACAACATAATATTCATGCAACAGGGTATGTAATTAAAGGGGTAGAGTCGAGTACATCGAAAGTTAGTGTCAGACAACGTCTTTATGAACATTATCAAAGTTTGTTACCAACACATCAAAACAATGCTTTATTACTAGCGTTAACCTTTGGTTTAAAACATCAAATATCAGAGGCACAGTGGCAGGTGCTCAATGCAACAGCTGCACAGCATTTAATTGCGATTTCAGGGTTGCATTTAGGGGTTGTTGCCATGTTGAGTTACGGGTTTAGTAAGTTAATACTGCGTTTACTATCATTAATAGTTCTCAGTTCTTCGCGAATTTCGAAAACATTAACGGTTAGTTCACAAGTGCTGTTTATTACCTTATTGACTCTTATTTTTGTAACATCTTACGCCTACATAGCTGGTTTTTCACAACCCACAATTCGTGCGGCAATTATGCTGATTATTTTGTGGTGTGCAAAACTATTAGCGACAAAATTTACCGCGACAAGGTTAATTCTGTTAACGATGTTTATGGTCGTTTTGTTTTCTCCTTTTAGTCTTTTATCTGCGAGCTTTTGGTTATCCATTTCAGCAGTAAGCACCATTTTGTTATTTATTTGGCGTTATAAAAAGCATGTTAAATCTGATCATAATTCGATTTTTACTCGGTATTTTCACGTGGTACTGTATGCCTTGAGCTTTCAAGGCTTTTTAATTTTTACACTTTTGCCTTTAACGTCTTCTATGCAGTATCAAGTGTCGTTAGTTGCTATCTTTGCCAACATCATAGCGGTGCCATGGGTGAGTTTAGTGTGTGTACCGCTCACATTATTTTCTGTAATTGCCAGTGTTATCAATGAAACTAGCGCAACTGTATTAATCTCGTTAGCACAATTAAGTTTAACCGTGTTGTGGCAGTGGCTTGATGGCGTTGCAAAGCTGTCATGGGCAAGCGTATCAATAGATCATACAACATGGTTAACATTGTCAGTGTTGGTGGTTGTGAGCGTAATACTACTATTGGTTACTTTTCAAAAACGGATATTTATCTACTCGGTGTGTGGCGTTTCGTTGATGTTAACCGGTTTTGCATATGTAAATAATAAGCCAAGCAGAAACTCGGTTTGGCTTGTCGATATACTTGATGTTGGTCAGGGCTTATCTGTGGTAATTCGCACAAATGAGCAAACGATTGTTTATGATACTGGCGCAACTTATCCAAGTGGTTTTTCGATGGCTAAGTCAGTGATTAAGCCTTATTTAAATTATGAAGGGATTTCTATTATTGATTTGTTAATCATCAGTCATGATGATAATGATCATGCTAGCGGTCAAGCATTCCTTGAAACGCACCTTCAAGTAAACGAATTAATGTTTAATCATAAAAAGCAATATACCTCATGCTTAATAGGTGAAATTAAAAAAATTGGCCGGTTAACTTTTGAAGTATTACACCCTACAGAACGTCAAGCTGATCATAACGATGACTCCTGTGTTGTGAGAATCTCTGATGATAAGTTTAGTGTGTTATTGACAGGGGACATTTCAAAAAAAGTTGAGCAAGCATTAGTTGATAATTATAGAGAAAAATTAAACTCAGATGTATTAGTTGCACCACATCATGGGTCAAAAACGTCTTCTTCACAGTCTTTTATTCAAGCAGTGTCACCAAAGCAGGTTGTTTTTAGCGCTGGCTTTTTAAATCGCTGGAATATGCCTCATCAAGATGTTGTTCGTCGTTATCATCAATTTAACATTAAAACATATACTACTGCCACACACGGGAGGGTGAGAGTAATTGTTTCGCCTGAGGACTATCAAATGCAAACTTACCGAGAAGCACATTGGCCATTCTGGTTTGCTAATTAATATTCAGGCCTCCTTTGCAGATGAACTTTGTGATGTTAATGATTAAATCAAAGCTTGGTTGGTGTTCTATAACAAGCTAGAATAGTTAGGATTGAATTTAATTGATAAGAGTAGTAAATGTCGACGTCGACAGAAAGCGAGCCGTTACAAAACGCCCCGGAAGATAACCAAGATAAAACTTGGCAAAACTTTAAACGGTTAATGGGGCACACGAAACAGTATAAAACCGCAGGTATTTTTTCAATTATTTGCATGCTTGGCTATGCCAGTATAGATGTGTACTTTCTTTCAAAACTTCCGGCATTAATAGATGAAGGCCTATCGGGGAAGAACTCTGAGTTTATGAAGTGGGCACCTTTGTTTGTTATTGTGTGTTTTATTATTCGTGGTATTTGCCATTTTCTCAGTAACTACTGCTTAGCGTGGGTAGGTAATAATGTTGTCGCTGATTTACGTCAATCTATGTTTAGTCACATAATGGCGATGCCGGTAACCTTTCATGACAAAACCTCAACCGGCACCTTAATTTCCAAGCTGACATTCGATACTGAACAAGTGTTGCAGGCTACCAGTAAATCGTTATTAACGATTGTACAACAAGGTGGGCTTGTTATTGGTTTATTGGTGTTAATGTTTTGGCAAAGCTGGCAGTTGTCGGCAATATTTTTGGTGATCACACCAATCATCGCGTTTATTGTTACATACGTTTCAAAGCGTTTTCGCACGGTGAGTAAGAATATTCAAGATTCCATGGGTGAAGTTACGCGTACTGCTGAGCAAACCTTTAATGGCCATAAAGTAGTATTAACCTTCGATGGCAAACATCGAGAAGATGAACGTTTTGCAGAAATAAATAAAAATAACCGCCAACAACGTATGAAAATGGTAGCAACTAAATCAGCAAGTGTACCGTTTATTCAAATTATTGCTTCCTTTGCGTTAGCGTTTGTTCTATACGTTGCCACTCTAGATGGTGTGGTCGATAACATTTCTGCCGGTGTTTTCATGGGGGTGGTTACCTACATGACAATGTTACTTAGACCTTTAAAATTATTGACTAATGTAAATAGCGAATTTCAAAAGGGAATGGCAGCCAGTAACAGTATTTTTGGCTTATTAGATGAAGCACTTGAACAAGACACAGGAACAATCCCATTAAAACGTGCTACTGGAGAACTTCGTTTTGATCACGTAAATTTTTTATACCCAGGAGACGATAAGCTCGCGTTAACTGACGTTAACTTTCACGTTAATGCAGGAGAAACAGTAGCGCTTGTTGGTCGTTCTGGCAGCGGAAAATCAACAGCCAGTTCTTTGTTATTACGTTTTTATCAAGCTACACAAGGACAAGTGTTGCTAGATGGGCATAATGTGATTGATTATCAACTGAATGACCTTCGAAAACAATTTTCATATGTTTCACAGCAGGTGGTATTATTCAATGATAGCCTAGCCAATAATATTGCTTATGGTCGTCCAGAAGCGAGCGAAGCAGAAATTATTGAAGCTGCCCGTAAAGCACATGTTCTCGAGTTTGCTGAACAATTACCAGAAGGTTTACATACAAACATTGGTGATAACGGCGCACTTTTATCCGGTGGTCAACGCCAACGTGTCGCTATCGCGCGTGCATTACTCTGTGATTCACCCATTTTAGTGCTTGATGAAGCAACCAGTGCGCTCGACACTGAATCGGAGCGCCATATTCAAGATGCGTTAAATGCGTTACAAGAAAATCGAACGTCTATCGTTATTGCTCATCGTTTATCTACCATTGAAAATGCTGATAAAATTATTGTTATGGAACAAGGTAAGATTGTCGAGCAAGGTGACCATAAAACATTACTTGCCGCCGATGGTGCTTATGCACAGTTACATAAGTTTCAATTTGGATAACCGTTAATCATGCGATTAATTGAAAAGGTATGGTTTCATCAACATCCAGCACGTTATTTATTGGTACCGATATTACTACCGATTTCAGCGTTATTTTGGTTGATTAGCAGTGTTAGGCGGTTAAGCTTTCGTTATGGTTTGTTAACGCAAACTAAGCCGAGTTTACCTGTGGTGGTCGTGGGTAATATTGGTGTAGGAGGCAATGGTAAAACTCCTGTGGTGCTATGGCTTGTTGAATGTTTGAAAGCACATAATATTAACGTAGGTGTTATTAGCCGCGGGTATGGCGCAAAGGCGCCTTATTATCCTTATGTTGTGAATGAACAAAGTGATGCGACTATGGTAGGCGATGAACCGATGATGATTTTTAATCGTCATCAAATACCTGTTGTCGTTGACAGTGATCGTAATGCAGCAATTGAACAGTTAAAAACGATGTCAGTAGAACTGGTGATTAGTGATGACGGTTTACAGCATTATAAAATGGCACGGGATCTTGAGCTTATCATTGTCGATGGCAAGCGGTTATTCGGTAATGGTTTATTATTACCTGCAGGGCCTTTACGAGAAACAACAAGACGCTTAAAAGCGGTTGATCATGTGATCGTTAATGGAAATTCAACACCATTAAGTTGCGAAGATACGCCACAACATGTGATGACATTAAAAGCAAAACACCTGATAAATGTTGCGACGAATGAAAAAGTCACGCTTGCTGATTTTCTTTTAGGATCAGCTCAAGTAAACGCTTGTGCAGGCATTGGCTCGCCAGAGCGTTTTTTTACCCTGTTATCTACATTAGGTTTCTCGGTTATAAAACAAAAGTCTTTTAATGATCATCATGACTTTCAACGAAGAGATTTCGGTGATTTTGAACAGAATATGCCTTTGTTAATGACTGAAAAAGATGCAGTTAAATGTCAATTATTTGCAGATAATAATTGGTGGTATTTACCGGTAGATGCGGAATTTAATGAGCTATCTGCTAAAACGTTAATAGAATCATTGCTCACTTTAGTCAGTAATGAACGAGAACAAAAAGAAGAGTAATAATATGGCTTTTGATATTAAATTGATGGAAATTCTTGCTTGTCCTGTTTGTAAAGGTAAGTTGCAGTATAAAAAAGATCAACAAGAGCTTTGGTGTAATTTTGACAAGCTTGCCTTCGGTATTGAAAAAGGCATACCTGTTCTGTTAGAAAGTGAAGCGCGCCGACTCAGTGAAGACGAACGTAATTAATACGGAGCTAAATATGTCATTTGTGGTAGTTATTCCAGCCCGTTTTGAATCTTCTCGTTTACCTGGCAAAGTATTAGCCGATATTCACGGTAAGCCAATGATTCAGTGGGTTGTTGAAAAAGCGGTAAAAAGTGGTGCAGAAAAAGTGATTGTCGCTACCGACAATCAGCAGGTTGCCAAGGTAGTTGAAGGCTTTGGTGGCGAAGTGTGCTTAACTCGAGCTGATCATCAATCAGGTACAGAAAGATTGGCTGAAGTAGTTGAGAAGTACCAATTTGAGCCAGAGCAAGTCGTTGTCAATGTGCAAGGAGATGAACCTTTCATCCCGCCAGAAAATATTGCACAAGTGGCAAGTAATCTTGCTAACCAACAAAAAGCAAAAATGGCGACACTGGCTGTACACATTACTGATGCTGAAGAAGCCTTTAATCCGAATGCAGTGAAAGTGCTAATGGATAAGCAAGGATATGCTTTATATTTTAGTCGAGCGACAATCCCATACGATAGAGAGCGCTTTTTAACCGCTAAAGATACAACAACTGTCGGAGATTATTATTTACGCCATATTGGTATTTACGCGTACCGAGCTAGTTTTATCAATGAATATATTCAATGGCCAGCAAGTGAACTAGAGCAAATTGAATCGTTAGAGCAATTACGCGTATTGTGGCAAGGTGAAAAAATTCATGTTGCTGTAGCACAAAGCCGCTTGCCAGTAGAAGGTGTTGATACCCCAGAAGACTTAGCTAAGGCAATTGCCTTTGCGGCACAGATAACAGTATAGTGTGTATGAGCCCGCAACGCGGGCTTTTTTAGCCAGAAGGCATTGCTAGAATGGAAGTGATGTTCAGTGCCTTTTCGTAGGTTACAAAGCTTTTTTGTTTTGTCATTCTTGCATAAACAGCCATGCGATCTGCTAATTCATTACCTTCAATATTTGCGTGACCTTTAACGTGGCTAACAATAACTTGTTGTTTGATTTGCTGATATAACTCAAAGCATGCTTTGATTATTTCTGGATTCTTGATTGGTTGACCATCTGCTTTTTTCCACCCCTTGCGTTGCCAGCCTGATGCCCACTTAGTAATACAATCTATTGAGTAGCGAGAATCACTTAATACCTCGATACGCATCTCGCTGTTTTTTTGTAAATACTGCTGCGCAAGTTTAAATGACTCAAGCAAACCTAGGAGCTCTGCAGTGTTATTTGTACCGTTAGCATCATATAAACCATACCAAAGCTGAGTTAGCTTGCTTTTTTGATAAACAGCTATGCCTGTACCAGCTTGGCCTGGGTTAGGTGAACAAGCACCGTCACTATAAATTTGAATGTCAGCGTTTACGCCATGAGCATTAGTGTTCAACGTGTTTTCTGGTTTAGTGCTCGGTTTTTTTTGTGTTAATGAGCGTTTAGTTAGCGCTTTTGTATAACTTTCTTTAAATGCTTTTTCTGCATCATCTTTCGTAGTGAACCCCATATATTGGGCATCTGCTCTGCCTGAGGTTAACTGCTGTACTTCTGGCCAATTATCAAAAACACCTGTTTTTGTACCTTTCCAAATGACGTAATATTTTTTTGCCATAAAATTTATTTTTTACCTGTAATGGCTGAAGTTTGCTTTGCACGTAGAAATAATAATACGCCAACGAAAAAGAACGGAATACTTAACATTTGTCCGGTATTTAACGCGGACTCTAGCGTATAAGAGGCTTGCTGTTGTTTAAAAAACTCAATAACAAAGCGAGCACTAAAAGTCAGTATTAAAAATAAACCGAGTAAAGCGCCAACACGCTCTTTAATAGCAGTACTTCGATAAAGTAATGTTAATACAACGGCAATTAACAAATAAGCGATCGCTTCATAAAGTTGTGCCGGATGACGTGCTAAGGTGTCAACTCGTTCGAAAATAATGGCCCAAGGCACATCACTTGGGTGGCCTAAAATTTCTGAATTTACAAAATTCGCTGAACGAACGAATATACCAAAAACAGCGGTTGCAATAGCTAACCTATCAAGTAGCCATAGCGTATTGATGTGATGGCGCTTGCAAAATAACCAGGTACCTATGATGGCACCGAGTCCACCACCATGACTGGCTAAGCCGCCTTCCCAAATCGCCAATATTTTTAATGGATTAGCAAAGTAAAAATTAGGATCATAGAAGAAACAATGACCGAGCCTTGCACCAATAATAATGCCTAGTACCACATACATTAATAAATTGTCTAAGGTATCTACATTTTTATTCTCTAGGGTGAATACCCATTTCATATAATACAAACCAGCAAAAATTGCGCTGGCAAATAATGCACCGTACCAATGTATAGTGACAGGGCCAAGTGAGAATAATATGGGATCGACGTTCCAAACAAAATGTGACACAGGTTAACCTTCTTGTGGAAAATTGCTGGCGCTAATATATCAGTCTATTGATAAATTGTGCAGGATAAATTGCCGTTTTATGTAAGAAAACCACAGTATACGTACTTATTTTGCGCTAACTTCATGTTATATTGAGGGCATGCAAGATTTAATATATATAAATTTATGAAAAACGTACACTTAGCGCAAACACCATACACCACTTCTCGGTTAATTTATGGTTGTATGCGCATATGCGGTGATAACTCACAGGAAGCACGTAACAAAGGGAAACGTGCTATACATGCAGCTATTGAATCAGGTTACAACCACTTTGACCATGCTGATATATACGGCGGTGGTGAAAGTGAACGTTTATTTGGCGAAGTGATAAAAGCGACACCTGCATTACGAGATGATTTAATTATTACGTCAAAAGCGGGTATTCGTCCGAAAAAAGAAAATGAATATGCACCAACGCGATATGATTTTAGTAAGCAGTATCTCTTAGATGCTGTTGAAGGTTCATTATCGCGTTTAAATGTTGATTATTTAGATCTTTTCTTATTGCATCGTCCGGATTTTTTAATGGATGTGCATGAAGTAGCAGAAACGTTTGCGTTACTGAAGGCTTCTGGCAAAGTAAAACACTTCGGTGTCAGTAACTTCTTACCGTCGCAAGTTGAAATGTTGCGTTCTGTGATGTCTATGCCGTTAGTGGCAAATCAAGTTGAAATCAATGTTCATAACATTGATACTTTGCTAAATGGCACCTTAGATCAATGTCAACAACATCAAATAGCACCTATTGCTTGGTGTCCTTTAGGTGGTGTGGCCTACCCAGCATGGGGAAATACCTTTACGACAAAGGATGAGCAACGTATTGAACACGAATTAAAGCAACAAGCTGAAAAATATCAATGTCACCCTTGGCAAGTGATCTTAGCTTGGTTAGTAAAACACCCAGCTCAAATATTGCCTATTATTGGTTCGACAACGCCTGAGCGAATTGAAGCTGCAAAGGTGTCGTTAATGCTCGATTATTGTCGTGAAGATTGGTATCGCTTGTTTGAAGCGAGAAATGGGCAGTCAGTACCTTAGGGGAGCCATATGATCAAATCATCGGCACGGCGTTTAGCGTTCCAACTTACCACTGAGCACAAGGAACCACTTGATCTTACTAATCATTTACCGTTTCAAATTGCGGTAGTGAGTAACCTGCTTGCGCTTAATAGAGACTGGAAAATTCGTAACTTATCTGATCTTGATCCGCGAGAAATGCGGGTATTACTTAATATTGGTTCTTACATGCCAATTAAGTCAGCCGATATTGCGTATCAATCTCGCCTTGACTCTTATACCGTTTCCCGAGCGGTAAAAAAATTACTTTCATTAGACTTGATAGAATCGCAGCCTGATCAACATAAAAAGAATGTGAAAAACCTTGTGTTGAATGAGCGAGGATTAACGATATACAAACATGTAACAGCGGCGATGGATGAACGTAGTAAGCAATTAGAAAGTGTATTAACGGAAGAAGAAAAAGCATCTTTTTATCAAATGTTAGCCAAAATTGAAGATAAAGCTGAACAGTTACTCGCAGAGCAAGCAAAAGAGTTGATTGCACAAGGAGAAGACGCACCAGCAGATCAAAAAGAGCTTATAAGGTGGCGTAAGAAAAGCAAAAGCTAAACGCTCTTTCTGTAGCAAACATTATTGTTGCGTTATTGAAAGCGTGAATACTCCCCAGAAAATACGCCTTTTTGTGCGGTTAATACTTCTTTGATATAACCTCGGCATTGATTAATCTTTGCCGAGGTTCTTAAATCTTGATGATGTAAAATCCACACGGCAAAATCTGAAAGTGGCACATCGACAGGCAGCCTCACTACCTTTTCATCTTGCACAATATCAGGTATGAAACATGGCATTCTAGCTATACCAAAACCAGCTCTAACAGCTTGATGCATCGCATATAAGTCATCTACGCGCATGATGACTTTGGGGTTTTTAAAATATTGTGTTGTCCAAGTAGGAAGGTTCGATTCACTGCCCCATATTATTACTGGCGTATAATCATGTTGAGCCAAGTCTTCACGTTGATAAAGGCCGTGTTGAATATGGGTGATTTTAGTACCAATAAGATAATCGGGGGGGGTTGCGGTGACACGTACTGCTAAATCAGCCTCTCTATTCGCCATATTTCGTAACCCTTTACTCACCAGTAGGTTAAAAGTAATTCCAGGGTGTTGGTCGGAAAATAATTTAAGAGGCTCAGCCATTAAAAACATAAACATGTCGTTTGGCATTGTTAAGTTAATAGTGCCTTCTAATCTGGCATCTTGCCCTAGTAATATGCGAGCAGCTTGATGGGTTTTATCTTGTAATTGCTGAACAATTTCAAAGATAGATGCGCCAGCCTCTGTTAGTTGATAGCCATACTGTGTGCGTTCAAATAATTTTACCCCATGCGCAACTTCCATTGCTTGTACCCTTCGCGATACCGTTGAATGATTAACGCCTAACGAAGTAGCAGCTTTGGAGTAACTTCCTGTTTCAGCAACGGCTCCAAAAAATCTAAAGTCATCCCAGTTGTGCATTTTTGCAAACTCAATGTGTGTTTATTGTGAATTTATCAGTAGTCTGATGTTTTGTAAACTACGCCTATTACTGAAACAGGAGATAAACACATGGATAATATCAGTGCGATAAAGCAACAAATTAACAAATATTTTGACGGGTTATATCACGCAGATGTTTCGAGATTAGCGCAAGTATTTCATCGAAATGCCCGTTATACCAGTATCACGGACGGAGCGCTCATTCATTTATCAATGCCAGAGTATTTCGCGAATGTAGAAAAACGTCAATCACCTTCAAGTAAAGAACAAGTAAGGCAAGATCGTATTCTCACTATCGACGTAGTTGGCAACCAAACCGCCTTAGCTAAAGTGCAGTGTGTTATTTCGCCTAAGTACTTCACCGATTTTTTAAGTTTTATCTACCTTGATAATCAATGGCAAATCATTAGCAAGGTATTTCATTATCAACTAACACCGTTTAAATAATGTTGTAACCACAGGAGAAAGGCCATGCCTTATGTAAAAATACAAGTTACCGATGAAGGGGTAACGAACAGACAAAAACAACGTTTGATTGCACAAACGACCGCAATGTTATCTGAAGTGCTAGATAAAGAACCGGCAACTACATTTGTTGTCATTGAAGAAGTTCCATTAGATAACTGGGGAATTTCAGGACTGCCGGTGAGCGAGTTTCGCCGCACAGCAAATAGCTAATTTACTCTAATAGGAGATAACTATGTATACACTTGTTACGTTACCAGGGACCTGCTCAACAGGCATTCATGTACTATTAAATATATTGGATATTAAGGCTGAAGTTGTTCACCGAGATAAGGTACCTAACTACCAACAGATAGTACCTACAAATCAAGTGCCGGCATTAATCAATGGCGATCTTGTGCTAACCGAAGGTTCAGCGATTGTTTTGTACTTACTTGATAAACATCAAATAACCTTTACTAGTGAGCAAGAAAAAAATACGTTTAATCAATGGTTAATGTTTAATTACGCCACGTTACATCCTGCTTATAGTAAACTCTTTACTACAGCTTCTGTAATGACGGATAGTGAAGAAAAAACAGTGTATTTAAGACAGCTTGCTGAAAATGTTGCTAGACTTTGGCAGATTATTGATAACAGGTTGGCACAACAGCAATATCTTACTGGTAATTCTGTAACTGTTATAGATTATCTATTAGCGATTTATGCTAATTGGGGTAATTATTTCCCAGAGTTAACTATCCCTTTAGGTGATAATGTAAAGAATTTAGTTGCTGATTTAACTCAGCATAAAGTTTTTGTTGACGCTTTTGAGCAGGAAGGCGCAAGCTTTAACTTACCTAAAGGTGCATAATGTATTGACCTTGTAAGTAAATTCTTGCAAGGTCAATAAACGTTAAAGTGCTTTTTGACGGTAATATTTAATGCTTAATAGCAGTAAAATAACGATAAACGGCAAACTTGATGTAACAACTCCAGCCCAACCAAATTGGTATAGTACGACTCCGGCTAACAACGATGCGCTTGCTTGACAGCCAAAAATAACAAAATCATTGAATGCTTGTACCTTATGTTTTTCATCTTCATGATAACTTCTAGGAAGCAATGACGTTCCGGTAAGGAATAAAAAGTTCCAACCAACGCCTAACAATAATAAAGCCCACCAATAGTGAATAACTTGCATGCCAGAATAAGCGATAACTGCAACCACCGCATATAACAAGGTACCAATAAGCATCAGGTGTTTTAAGCCTATTTTCTTCACTAACCAACCCGTAAATAATGACGGAACAAACATGGCAGCAATGTGTGATTGGATAACCCATTTGGTATCAAGCAACGAATGGCCATGCATATGATGCATACTTATGGGAGTGGCAGTCATTAAATAACTCATCAACGCAAAACCAATGGCAGCACTGAGCATTGCAATAATAAATATAGGTTGCTTGATAATGTCTTTCATCGCACGACCACTTCTTTTACCTGTATTAATAATGGGTTTTGCACCATCAAACTGTGTAAATATTATCATTGCTATCACTAATAATACGGCAATAAAAGCAAAGGACCCCGTATAGCCGTGTGGTGATGAAATCCAGTCTTTGGCTGTTACTGCAATTTCAGGGCCTAAGAATGCTGAAAATATACCACTGAGCATCAGTACTGATAACATGGAAGGAACATCTTCTTGATTTTTAGTACTTTCAATCGCAGCAAAACGTAGTTGCTGCACAAAAGCAGCGCAAAAGCCTAGTGACAGAGCGGCAAGGCTAAATAATGTAAAACTTGCTATTTGGGTGGCGATCATCGCCAAGGTGCAACCGATTAAACCTAGAGAAAAACCAAAGAGTGTTGCCGTTTTTCGTCCAAGCTTTTTAGCTAACATTGCCGCTGGTATCGCAGCTGTTGCGACACCTACTATCATTAACGTGATAGGTAAGGTGGCTAGTGATTTATCTGTCGTTAACTCAGATGATAAAATGCCGCCAATAAAAACGATCACGGGTGATGAAGCCATGACTAATGGCTGAATAATGAAAAGTAGGAAAATATTGTGTGGAAGTGTTAACCATTTTTTCAAGATAAATGCGGTGGTGATTAACAACACAAGCGTAATAACTACATTAGATAACATAAAAAATCTCTGGGTTTATAAGCGTTTAATAGGATCAAAAGACAAACGCATAGCAAGCTAAATCTCTGTTTAGGGCGAATGATTTTATCGTTGATATTAAGGTAAATTCTTATCAGTAGATAGAAAAATATCATATATAATTTTAACTTTTCTTGCTGAGTGGTTAGACTAGCGAAAATTGCTTTTCGTTAACTGTGTATGAAATTTAGTCCTTTGGTACAAGAATTAATAACCGCATTGAAATATTTACCAGGTGTAGGTGCAAAGTCTGCTCAACGTATGGCGTTTCAACTACTTGAACGCAATAGAGTAGGCGGTAAGAAATTAGCCGATGTATTGCACCAAGCAATGGAGCATGTACAACATTGCCAACAATGCCGGAATTTTACCGAGCAAAATATTTGCGATATATGTGCGAGTTCAAAACGACAAGATCGTGGTCAATTATGTGTAGTAGAGTCGCCCGCAGATGTTATTGCTATTGAACAAACGGGTGAATTTAACGGGGTTTATTTTATTTTAATGGGCCATTTATCGCCACTTGATGGAATTGGCCCAGAAGATCTAAAACTCGAGGTATTAGAAACACAACTAGCGACACAGCAATACAATGAATTAATTCTCGCGACAAACCCCACTGTTGAAGGTGAAGCGACTGCGCATTATGTTGCTGAGTTAGCCAGAAAATATCAAGTAAGTATTTCGCGTATTGCGCATGGTGTTCCTGTTGGTGGCGAATTAGAGTACGTTGATGGAAATACATTATCGCACGCATTTTCAGGTCGTAAAAATTACCAATAGCAAGGTGCTAGTTGTACCGAAAGCATGGTTAATCGTTATTCTGCTAACCATGCTAACGCTTTAGCTGGATCAGTAAAGTGCTTAACTTCTCCTGTTACAAACCAATTGCTCAATTTAGAAACCGACTCTAGCCAGTCTTTATCACCATAAATAGCTACTTTTCTAAATTCGTTGTTGTGCTTTAAACCAAAAACTAAATCATCCCAAGCAGCTCGTACCTCCCACCCTTCAAATGCTGACGCATCAATAAAAGCGTCGATGTTCGGTGAAACAACTTTGGCGAGTGCTGATTCAACAATGGGAATAATGGCTTGGTAGTCTTCATGGGTTAATTTTCCTGTGAGTTTTAATGAAATAAAGAAGTCATTGTTCGTGCGTTCAAGCCCTATTGTCATGCCGTTTGAAAGTGATGTCATGATACCTACCTTTCTGTTAATTGTTGAAAATATTAACGCTTACTTTGAGTGTAACACTAAATCGACAACCTGCTAAAAAGAGTGAAAACTTAGTAAAGTCGCTGAGGATAATTGGTTTTATCTTTCAGAGTGTACTGGCTTTGTTTTTTATCTTTAACGATAAAGCTACCGCTTATCGTGCCATGATATTGTGGGTAGTAATGGTTCATTGATAAATAAATTTTCTGAATATATTTTTTGTGCTTGATTTTATTTTCGCTATCCCCATATCTGCTCTATCAAGAGGCGTTGTCCTCATTAACACCAATAACAGATAGTAAGATAGGAGATAGCTCGAATGTCTGATGCAGGTCAACCAGAAGTTCATGGCTTTCAAACTGAAGTAAAACAACTTCTTCAATTAATGATTCATTCTTTGTATTCAAACAAAGAGATTTTTTTGCGTGAATTAGTATCAAATGCGGCAGATGCTTCCGATAAGCTTAGATTTGAAGCATTAAAAAATGCTGATTTATATGAAGGTGATGGCGATTTACGCGTTCGCGTAAGTGCTGATAAAGAGAATAATACGGTTACTATTTCAGATAACGGTATTGGTATGACTCAAGAGCAAGTCATTGAGCATTTAGGGACAATTGCAAAATCAGGCACCGCTGAATTCTTTTCTAAACTGTCTGGTGACCAAGCTTCTGATTCACAATTAATCGGTCAGTTTGGTGTTGGTTTTTATTCAGCTTTTATTGTTGCTGACAAAGTAACCGTTCGTTCAAGAGCAGCTGGTGCTAATGCTGATGAAGCTGTTGAATGGCAAAGTGAAGGCGAAGGCCAGTTTACGACGCGTCAAATTGAAAAATCGAATCGTGGTACCGATATCATTCTTCATTTAAAAGAAGATGAAAAAGAGTTTTTAGATGACTGGCGCTTACGTTCAATTGTGACAAAGTATTCAGATCACATCTCAATCTCTGTTGAAATGCTAACACCAGAAGTACCTGCTGTTGAGGCGCAAGATGAAGTAAAAGATGATGAAGGTAATGTGGTAACGCCGGCGGTTGAAGCTAAAGATGCGGTTCCAGCGAAATGGGAAGCGGTTAATAAAGCAACAGCACTTTGGACACGTGAAAAAGCAGACGTTACCGAAGAAGAGTACAAAGAGTTCTACAAGCATGTGTCGCATGATTTTGCCGATCCATTACTTTGGGAACACAGTAAAGTAGAGGGTAATACTGAATATACCTCGTTACTTTACATCCCAAGTAAAGCCCCGTTCGATATGTATAACCGCGAAAAACAACACGGTTTGAAACTCTATGTTCAACGTGTTTTTATTATGGACGATGCAGAGCAATTCATGCCAACGTATCTTCGTTTTGTGAAGGGTTTACTTGATTCGAACGATTTACCGTTAAATGTATCTCGTGAAATCTTACAAGATAACAAAGTAACACAAGCGATCCGTAAAGGTTGTACTAAGCGTGTGTTAAAAATGTTAGAGAAGTTCGGTAAAAAAGATAAAGAACAATATCAAGCTTTTTGGAATGAGTTCGGTCAAGTATTAAAAGAAGGCCCAGCAGAGGACATGGGCAACAAAGAGGCTATCGCTAAGTTGTTGCGTTTCGCGTCAACACATGAAGATTCTTCAGTACAAAATGTGTCTTTACCAGAATACATTGAACGTATGAAAGAAGGCCAAGACAAGATTTACTATGTTGTTGCAGACAGTTTTGAAGCGGCGAAAAATAGCCCGCATTTAGAAGTGTTCCGTAAAAAAGGTATTGAAGTGTTATTGCTTTCTGATCGTATCGATGAGTGGTTAGTGAGTCATTTAACCGAGTTTGATGAAAAGCAATTGCAATCCGTTGCTCGCGGTGGTGTTGATTTAAGTGATTTAGACGATGAAGAATCTAAAGAACAACAAGAAAAGCTTGAAAAAGAGTTTGACTCTGTGGTTAAGCGCATGCAAGAAGCGCTAGGCGATAAAGTTAAAGAAGTGAAAATTTCTAATCGCTTGACAGATTCTCCTGCGGTTATCGTGACGGCTGAAGATGACATGAGTATTCAGATGCAGAAATTGATGGCGCAAGTTGGTCAAGAAGTGCCCGATGTAAAACCAATTTTTGAAATTAATGCTGAACATGATCTCGTGAAGCATGTGGCTGATGAAGCAGACGATGATAAATTTAACCAATGGGTTGATGTATTATTTGAACAAGCAACATTAGCTGAACGTGGTAACTTAAAAGATCCTGCATCATTTGTTACTAAGTTGAATAAATTGATGATGAGTTTAACCAAATAACGGTTGTTCATTAATAACAGTGATTATTTGATACTTGTTTTACTAAAGCGCCGAAAGGCGCTTTTTTTGTGCATGGTCGTTGCTTCGACAGGCAGGGTTCATTGTTGAGCTACACTTAACGATCATGTTGAAAACTACATTCTTTAACTTGCGATGAAAAGCTGACAAAGCTTATCTACATTCATTTATTCAATCCATCAGTTTACTTTCAACAATAAAACAAATAAAAATATTGCAAACGCAAATAACAATGATTATCATTTATCTAAATTGGTTTCATCTATTTGTACGGTTTGATTATGGGTTTTTTACTTACGCTAACAGCCATACACTGTTGTTCAGCAGTAAGGGGTTATAAATCATTTAAACGTCATGTTTTTATGTTGAATCGCAGAGTGATGCAAATCTGTACTAAATAGTATGTTGAACAAAGCCCGTTTATATTGTTAAAAAAAGAAGGAGTTACAATGCAGCATGAGCAATGGCAAGCATTATTAAACAATGGTAATGAATGCTTTTACGATAGACGTTGGTTACAAGCTGAATTTTATTACAAAGAAGCGTATGAGTTGTTGGCGGATAATTATCAAAATAATCCGTATGAAACCGATATTTTATTAGCATGGATCTGCACATGCCATAACCTTTCTGCACTTTTTGAAGTACAGGGTGACCTTGACGTGTCACTTCGATACTTATTAGTTCCCCATGAATATTTGCAAGCATTATCTGATGATAGTGTACGTGATGAAGATGTGAAGCTCATTGCTATAAAGGCACTTAATATTACCTTACAACGGCTATTATCTTTTTCAAAAAAATATCCTATTTGCGAAGACTGTGTAAACAAGTTAAAGGCGTTAAAAGTGCGCTTAGCTCAGAACGAAGAAGTGTTGCATTAAAAGAGGAGTAACGATGCTTGGCTTAAAATTTTGGAAAGTAAAAGGCCACAGTATGGCACCACTATTTCCTCAAAATAGTGCCGTATTGGTGTGTAATTGGTTAAATTTTTTGCCAATAAAAGAAGGGCACCGAGTACTGATAAAGCATAGACGATTTGGCATAGTGGTAAAAACTGTTGCAGTGGTTGATAGAAGTGGCTTTATTTGGGGGAAAGGAGAAAATGAAAAGAGTGAAACAATAGAAGAATTAGGGCCAATTAATAAAGAGCAAGTCATTGGTCGCATTATTTATGTTAATAAAGTGGCAATGTAATCCCTATAAGGGATGATTATTCATGGCAACTTCACTTTATCAAAAAGCATTACTATGGCGAAATACGACAGACTTTCCTCAGTACCGCAGACTCTTCTTGCCTAGCTTTTTATTAGCACTTTTAATAATACCTGAAACGCAAACATTAACCTTAAGCGTGTTGTCTGATGCTTTTTGGCAAGTCGCTGTTTTTGTTGCGATGTCTCTTTTCCTTTATCACTTAGTGGTGAACTCAGTTTCGAATACATCGAGTTACGAATATTTAGTTTCTACCTTCATAAGTACCCCTAATAGGCAAATTATATTGGCTGCTTTTTTAGGGCTGTTGCCTGGTTGTGGTGGGGCAATTATTGTTATTTCGCAATATGTTTCAGGCAGTATGAGGTTTGGCGCTGTTGTCGCGGTGCTTACAGCTACCATGGGAGATGCCGCTTTTTTGTTGCTTGCTGCACAACCTGAAGTGGGTATAGTGATAATCGCTGTTTGTTTTATCGTTGGAGTGTTATCTGGCATCATGGTTAATATGATCCATGGCCATGATTTTCTTCGGCCAATTTCAACAAACACAAGACATAAAAAGAGTTGTAAAACATCAACCAATAAACCGTTAAAACGAGTAATGCTTCAAGGTGGGTTATGGCAGTTACTGTTAACTCCATGTGCAATTATCGCGGTATTGATGGCTGCTCAAATAGAGCTTCCATGGTTGTCGAGCCAACAAAATAGTATTATTTATCGTGGTGGTGCAATGATGGCGTTTTTATTTATTCTCTTATGGGCAACCACAAGTGAAACAAATAGCTTTAAATCGATAGTCGCTGAAGATGATAAGCCCAAACAACATGCTATTTTTCAAAGGGTTGCTTTAGATACAAACTTTATTATTAGTTGGGTGGTTATAGCGTTACTTTGTTTTGAACTCATTGTTTGTTTTACTGATCTACAATTGATTCATCTTTTCTCAGCACTTCCAGCGGTTACACCACTGATCAGCGTATTAGTTGGTATGATCCCTGGTTGTGGACCACAAATTTTAACAACCACTTTGTATCTGAATGGGGCTATTCCATTGTCTGCTCAGCTTGGAAATGCGATTAGTAACGATGGCGATGCTTTATTTCCTGCCATTGCGTTATCACCGAAAGTTGCTGTTATTGCAACGTGCTATTCTGCCGTTCCTGCCTTGATAGTTGCCTACGGGTATTTTCTACTTTTTGAGTATTAAATTGCTATTTTTATAAATGCCTCTGACAAGAGACTTTAGACATTAGTCGAAGATCAGTGTGTAAGCGCTATTTTTTGTTAACTACGAGTAAATTCTTACTTGTTTGCGCTCTGTTGAAAATGTATAGTGTTGCTCGATCAAAAGAAGGTACATTATGTACTCATTTGGCGGCTTAATTGGGCAGTGTTAAAACAGTTAAACGGCCAAATTAGTATTTTTATAAGATAGGGCAAAGTTCTATGCGCATAATTTTGTTAGGTGCTCCGGGTGCAGGTAAAGGTACTCAAGCACAATTTTTAATGACCAAATATGGTATACCACAAATATCTACTGGCGATATGTTACGCGCTGCTATTAAGGCAGGTACCGAACTTGGTAATAAAGCGAAAGCCGTAATGGACGCAGGCCAATTAGTTTCTGACGATTTGATTATTGGCTTGGTTAAAGAACGTATAGCACAAGAAGACTGTAAAAAAGGCTTCTTGCTTGATGGCTTTCCGCGTACTATTCCTCAAGCTGATGCAATGAAAGAAAATGGTGTTTCAGTTGATAGTGTTATTGAATTTGACGTAGCCGATGAAGTGATAGTTGAACGCATGGGAGGCCGTAGAGTGCACCCAGGCTCAGGCCGTGTTTATCATATCGTTTACAATCCGCCTAAAAATGAAGGTAAAGATGATGAAACGGGCGAAGAGTTAATTATTCGTCCTGATGATGAAGAAGGTACTGTACGTAAGCGTTTAGGTATTTATCATGATCAAACAAAACCGTTGGTTGATTATTACAAAGCAGAAGCTGATGCAGGTGCTTGTCGTTACATAACGATCGATGGCACTCAGCCAGTTGAGACCGTCAGTCAAATATTGGCAGAAAAATTGTATTAACAAACAGAATAAGCTAGAGCGTGTTGATCTTTGTTGTTTGAGTTTAGTTGAACCCTTCGGGCAGTACCTATTTGGCATTTCTACTATGTTATCGCTTGATTTGAGTAGAATAACTACACGGCACAAGCTCTGCCTTGTATAAATACCAAACAAATTGCTGCAAAAACAAACTTGAAAGATCAGCACGCTCTAGATCAGGCCTACTTTTTAGTAGGTCTTTTTTTTGCTGATTTGTCAGTTTTTCACTGATATTTGTCTTTTTCCCCCGCTGTAATGTTCATTTAGTTACGATACATTTTAACACGGGGTTATTGTACTTAGATTCAAAGTAGATCTCGTTTTATTTTTTAAGGAAGTTTATGTTAAACATATCAATTACCGGCTTTTACCTTGCGCTATTAGCGTTACTATATATTGGCTTTGCTATACGCATCATTAAATTGCGCTATAAATACAAAACTGGCATCGGTGATGGCGGTCATGATGAGTTGGCACAAGCAGTGCGAGTGCATGGTAACTTTGCTGAATACGCACCCTTAGCCATGTTGATGCTTGCCTGTGCAGAAATTAATGGTAGCTCACAACTATTAATTCATGGAGTAGGCGCTGCATTTTTTATTGGTCGTATATTGCATGGTATTGGTATCACGCAAACGCAAGGGCCAAGCAAAGGTCGACAAGCCGGTATGCTCATTAGTTTTGCTACGCTATTAGTGTTGGCAATTGAAAATATTCGCTTGTTTCTTGGTTAGATCTACTTTGTTTCTTGTATCATGCTGATATGAGGAATACCGTCTTCCAAATAACCACTAGAACATTTTACGAAGCCGTGTGCGTTGTAAAATGTTTCTAGGTGTTCCTGCGCTGACATTTTAATAATCTGCTGAGGAAAATATTGTTGGCATGAGCTTAACGCTCTTTGCATCAATTGATGCCCTAAACCATTACCTCTAGCATCGTTAGCAATAACGACTCTGCCAATGGCTGGGTTTGTTGAGTAGGTTGTACCTGCTGGTAAAACTCTTAAATATGCGGCAAGTTTTTCGTTTTTATACGCCATGATATGACGTGTTTGTATGTGCCTATCTAAATTATCAAGCTCTGGGTAATAACATGTTTGTTCAACAACAAATACATCTACTCTGAGTTTCAGCAAGTCATATAGTTGGTCAAGTGTTAATTCATTGAATGTAGAATCAAGCCAATGCATAAAGCGCCCATAAAAAACGGTCAAATAAGCGTGATGTTATTTGACCGTGTAACATAACTCAATGGTTTTTACTGCTTTATTGCAATATTTGTAAAAAACCACGATAACTTTTTTGTTCAAGATACGTCAGAATTTCTTTCTTATACTCGGCTACATTTAACGAGGGAAATTCTTTATCTAGCACTGTATTTAAATCATTCTGATCTAAAAATAGAATATAACCTAATGGCAAATATTCAGGATTAAAATCTTTTTGATAAACGACAGTTCTAATTTGTGAAGCGGTATAAGCATCTTGAACGCCATACTGCTTTTCGAGTAATGGTAAAAGCTTACTACCATATTTTTTGATAGACCAATATTTAAACATAGCTAATCCTTAGCAGTGACATTGAATCCGTGTATTTTAGGGGCGCTATATTACATATTTGTTAATAAAATATCAATGATTTTTGACTATTTGGTTAGGAAAAAAGGGCTTGTTAGCGTTACTTATTGATAATTTTGATGTTATTTTTATCAACAAAGAATCCCGCCTGAGTATAAGCTTTTGTGATCAATTGTTTCTTTCTTAATAGAGTTAAGCCTTTATTAATAGCAATGAAGGCTTGTTGCCCTAAAGGGTGTTTTTTACTGATCACAAAGTGCCTACTGTCATTTAATACAACACCAACATTTTTAACGGGCACTAAATGAATTTTATCAAGAGTAAATGATTTATCTGGCGTTGAATGAAATGCCATTAACATAAAATCAACCCTCTGAATATTTGTTAAGCGTGCTTGGCTGAGCCATTCATCTTCTCTGATTAATTGTTTAATGGGTAAGCTTTCTAAAGTTCTCCAATCAGTACGCCATTTCGGTGTTGAAATAGCGGTAAACTGTTTGAGATCATCGAGTGAGTTAATCGCTAATACGGCTTTGTTATTCGGACTGGTATAGATACCTGCTACATACTCTCCTTTACGTATAACAGGTGCTGAAATATAGACGTGTTCAGTTAGTGCGTTAGCGTCAGCAAACCAATAGGAATCAAAACTTATCAGTAAGGTACCTTGTTGGATCATTTTAGTATTGCGAAAATTTAATTTTCCTGGATGATATTTAAAGGTATGTTTAAAGCCTCCAAGGGTTAATGCTTGTTGAGCGATAATCATATCAACAACATCACGCCTTATCGTTTTACCGGAAAAGTCTTTGATGTCTAACACATTTCGCCCGTTCAAAAAGTGCTGATAATCTTCATACACATCGTCACGAATAGAAATAACAATATTATCTGCGAGTACATTAGGTGCGTTGAACATGTAAAAGAAAAGAACAGTGAAAATAACGAAGGGTGTTGTTTTATGTGTTATTAAAAGCATAGAGACCTCAACAGCTAAGCCAGTGAAAGTCCATATTCTTTCTTAAGTATAAAGGGATTTTGCAGAATAAGTAGTGCCGATGTGGTTTTTATTACATGGCACTACTTATCCTTGAGTCATTAGGTTTTTTGATGCCTGTTTCGTAACACTTGCATCACTTCGTGAAGATCTATGTTTTTATCTCGTAACAACACGAGCGTGTGATAAAATAAATCAGCACATTCACCCAATAAGTCTTCTTTAGTCTCTGCCACAGCTGCAAGGGCGACTTCAACGCCTTCTTCACCTACTTTTTGTGCAATTTTCGTTGTACCTTTGGCAAACAAAGAGGCGGTATAGCTATCTTCTGGCTTATCTCCTTGGCGTGTGGCAATAACTTGCTCTAGTTGGCTAAGAAAATTCTGTTGAGAAAGCTGTTGCTCAGGGTAGCAAGATTCAGTACCTAAATGGCATGTAGGGCCTATAGGCTCACAGGCAATTAATAAACTGTCGCGATCGCAGTCAGCAAGCACTTGTTTTACGTGCAAATAGTTGCCGGAAGTTTCCCCTTTAGTCCATAAACCTTGCTGAGAGCGACTGTAAAACGTTGCTTTATGTTGCTCAAGGGTCTGCGATAGGGCGTCTGGAGTCATGAACCCTTGCATTAAAACAGCGCCAGTTTTATGGTGTTGAATGATGGCTGGGATCATGTTTTCCATTTTTTTCCAGGCTAAATCTGCCTGATTTTCTTGTGTTACTATCATCGTCTGATCGCTACTTTATGGTTATGTAAAGATTGTTTGAGTTCATCCATGGCAATGATGCCTTTATGGAAAACACTTGCGGCTAAGGCTCCGTCGACATCGGCTTGTTGAAACACATCAATAAAGTGTTCTATTTCACCTGCACCACCTGAGGCAATAAGTGGAACATTACTTGCCTGACGGGCCAGAGTTAATTGTGCAATATCGTATCCTTGGCGAACACCATCTTGATTCATGCAATTAAGCACTATTTCACCTGCACCACGTTGTTGCACTTCTTTGATCCAATCAAAGGTATTCCATTTGGTTTTTTGCGTACGTGTTTCATCACCGGTAAATTGATAAACTTGGTACTCTTGTGTGTCTTTATTATAAAAACTGTCAATACCCACCACGATGCATTGTTGACCAAAAATATCAGCAAGACGAGTGATTAATTGTGGTTCGGCTAATGCGGGTGAATTTATGCTAATTTTATCTGCACCCATTTTTAAAATGAGTTGCGCGTCCAGTTCGGTTTTAATACCACCAGCGACACAAAAAGGAATATCAATGACTTCAGCAATGCGGCTTACCCATGTTTTATCGACAACACGTTGATCAGAGCTTGCGGTAATATCATAAAAAACCAGTTCATCAGCACCAGCCTCAGCGTATTGCTGGGCAAGGGGAACAATATCACCAATGATTTCGTGGTTACGAAATTGAACACCTTTAACCACTTTGCCATCGCGAACATCAAGGCATGGAATTATCCGTTTGGCCAACATGCGATCGCCTCCTCTAAGGTAAACTTACCTTCCAATAATGAACGGCCGAGTATTACGCCACTTACACCAGTAGGAATAAGCGCCTTGATATCGTCTAAGCAACCAATACCTCCAGAAGCTTGCCAATGAATGTTAGGGTAGGCTATACACATTTCTTGGTAAAGGGCGACATTCGTTCCTGTTAACGTGCCATCCTTACTGATGTCTGTACATAACACGTGTTTTAAGCCTGCATTCTGGTATTGTTCGAGTAAGTCTTCCAGTACAACACCACTGTCTTTTATCCAACCATGAGTGGGTAACGTTTTACGTCCTTGCGCATCAATTTTAATGTCTAATGCAAGGACAATTTTTTCATTACCGTATTTTTCTAACCAAGTACTCACTAAAGCGGGTTCTTTGATGGCAAGACTGCCAATAACAACCCGATCTGCACCGAGCTCAAGTAAGTCAATAATATCTTGCTCTGAACGTACACCACCACCTACTTGAATGATCATATTTGGGTGGTTGACTACAGTTTTTAACGTAGAAAGTTGTCGTTTGGTACTGTCTTTAGCACCATCTAGATCAACAAAATGCATCACGGTTGCACCAGCATTAAAGTAAGCATCTTGTCGCTCTTTCGGTGTAAAAGCGTATTGGGTTTTTTGTGCGTAGTCACCTTGAAATAAACGAACTACTTCGCCACTTATCAAGTCAATTGCGGGGATCATCATAAGGCTACATCTCTATAAAATTTTGTATAATTTTGCTGCCAAGCTTGCTTGAGCGTTCAGGGTGAAATTGGCAACCAATGAAGTTATCTTTTGCGATAGCCGCTGAAAATGTTTGTCCATATTCGCAGGCAGCGACAGTAAATTCACTTATCGGAGCAGCGAAGCTATGGACAAAGTAAAAGTAATCACCCGTTTTAATCCCGTTAAATACAGGATGATCGCTAATGTTGGTTAACGTATTCCAGCCCATATGAGGTAAACGTACTCCTTCTGCTTGCAATGGTTTGACGTTTGTCGGTATCAAGCCTAAGCAGTCAATTGGGGTTGCTTTAGCGCCTTCGTCAGAGGCATTGGTCATCAATTGCATGCCTAAGCAAAAGCCTAATGTTGGTTGAGTTAACTGTTGCAACGTTGACACTAAGCCTTTTGCTTTTATATTGGCCATGGCGTGCTTTGCACTACCAACTCCAGGTAATATGACTTTATCAGCCGCATTTATTGCGCTGATATCATCGGTTATGCTCGCTTGGTAACCTATTCTTTTCACTGCAAACTGCACAGAAGATAAGTTTGCACAACCGGTATCGACAATAACGACTTGTTGATTTTTACTACTCATACTTTACCTTTATAGTGTGCCTTTTGAGCTTGGTAATACATCACCACTGACGGTAATTGCTTGGCGTAATGCCCGGCCAAATACTTTAAATAAGCTTTCGACTTGGTGATGGCAATTACCTTCAGTGGTTGATAAGTGCAAAGTAATCGCCATTGAATCTGCTAAGGAACGGAAAAAGTGTGACACCATCTGAGTCGACATTTTGCCTACATTATTTTCAGTAAATTGCGCATCAAACTCTAACCAAGGGCGGCCAGATAAATCGATAGCACATTCTGCACGGCATTCGTCCATGGGTAATACAAAACCAAAACGTCCAATACCACGTTTATCGCCTAGGGCTTGTTTAAGCGTTTGCCCAAGGGCTAACGCTGTGTCTTCTACGCTGTGGTGTTCATCAATGTGGTAGTCACCATCAACACTTACTTGCATAGAAAAACCACCGTGGGTAGCTATTTGTTCTAGCATATGATCAAAAAAGCCTAAGCCAGTATTAATTTGTACATCACCCACTTTGTCTAAATTGACCGCAACACAAATATCAGTTTCTTTCGTAGTTCGTGTCACACTCGCTTTACGTGCTTTAGTGAGCAACATCTCAGCAATATCAGACCAGTTATTGGTTTCTCTATCATATTTTATGCCTTGAATACCCATATTCGCAGCCAATTGAATATCGGTTTCTCTATCACCAATGACAAACGAATTCGTAAAATTAACTCTGCCTTGTTGTAAATAATCACTAACCAAACCTAACTTTGGTTTTCTGCAGTTGCAGTTATCTTCTTCAAAATGAGGACATAACAAAACATCATCAAAAATAACGCCTTGTGAAGAAAAGAAATCCATCATTTTGTTATGAGGTAAATCGAAATCAGCTTGTGGGTAGCTATCGGTACCTAAACCGTCTTGATTAGATACCATCACAAGGCGAAACCCTTTCTTTTGTAATGACAACAACACAGGAACAACTGCAGGCTCAAAAACGAGTTTTTCAAGTGAATCTACTTGTTTGTCGCTAATCGGCTCTTCAATTAAGGTGCCGTCTCGGTCGATAAATAAAATATTTTGTTGTGTCATGATTACTCTACTACTTCTTTTAAAACTGGTGATGAGCTGAACGCTGTTAGGGTTTGCTTTAAAACACTTAATTCTCGTTCACTTCCTATACTAATGCGTAAACAATGTTCGAGTTGCATTTGTTTAGATTGATCACGAATTAAGATGCCTTGATTCGTTAGGGTATTAAAAATGGCGTTTTTGGTTTCTTCATTAGCGCAACGAAACAAAACAAAATTGGCGTCAGAACTAAAAACTGCTTCGCACCAAGTTTGATCATTAAGCCAACTGGCTAAGGAATTTCGTTGTATGACTGTCTCTTGCACACGTACTCTTACTTGTTCCAACCCCTTATTTGATAGCACTTCTGATGCAATTTCAGCAATAGGAGCGGGAACAGGGTATGGCGCAATTACTTTACTTAATAACGTGATAATATCTGTACTTGCTAACGTAAAGCCACAGCGAAGACCAGCAAGAGCAAAGGCTTTAGACAATGTTCTCAGTACAACAACATTTGGATATTTGGCAAGTAAGTTTACCGCTGTGTTTTGCGGAGAAAATTCAATATAGGCTTCATCAACCACCACAATGGCTGTGTCTGCGAATAATTCGATGGTGCGAATGATATCGTCTTTGTTAAGTAGGTTGCCGGTTGGGTTGCCGGGTGAGCAAAGAAAAACAACCTTCACTTTTCCTACTTGTTGTTCAAGCGCGTTAACATCTAATTGCTGCTCAATTAATGGCACTTTAACAATACCAGCACCGTGATTTTCAGCACTAATGGCGTACATGCCGTAAGTTGGCGGGCAAATAAGGATATTATCTTGGTACGCACGGCAAAAAGTGCGAATAATTAATTCTATTCCTTCGTCAGCACCACGCGTTGCTAAGATGTTTTCTTTGTTAAGCCCACAGTACAGACTGTAGGCATCAATTAAATGCTTTGGCTGGAAATCAGGGTAGCGGTTAATGCAATCGCCATTGATAGAATAAATGCCAGGCCCTGAAGCTTCATTGGCATTTAACCAAATTTTTGAGTTGAACTCACCGTTGCCTGCTTCTAAACGGCGAGCAGACTGGTATGGCACCATATCAACAATTTCTTGTCGTGCTAATGTATTGATGTTTTTCATACGGTTGTTTCCTCAAGCCTGATAGTGACGGCGCGCTTATGAGCGTCTAACCCTTCTGCATCAGTCAGCTCTTTGATGCAGTCTGCTATGTTGGCTAAACCTTCTTTTGTCAGTTGTTGTACAGTAAAGCGGCGCGAAAAATCAGCTAATGACAAACTTGAAACTACTTTAGAGTAACCATAAGTAGGTAAGACGTGGTTGGTGCCACTAGCATAGTCTCCAGCAGATTCTGGTGTGTATGCACCAACAAATATTGAACCTGCATTACGCAAGGTTGTCAGCAATTGTTCGGGGTTGTCAGTTTGTATGATCAAGTGTTCAGGTCCATACAGATTCGAAACTTCACATGCTTGAGCTAAGCTTTCGGTTAATATTAATCGGCTTTGTTTTAAGGCTTCTAATGCAATGGCTTTACGTGATAGTGCCGATACCTGTTTTGTCAGTTCATTACTCACTTGTTCTATCAGTAATTTACTGTCTGATAATAAAATGACCTGGCTATCAGGGCCGTGCTCTGCTTGAGATAATAAATCAGCGGCAACAAAAGCAGGGTTTGCATGCTGATCAGCAATCACTAATACTTCTGAGGGGCCAGCTGGCATATCAATAGCAAAGCCGGCAACATGTTGTGATAGCTGCGTTTTTGCTTCAGTAACGTATTTATTTCCTGGCCCAAATATTTTATTAACCGGCGCTATTGAATCAGTACCATAGGCAAGTGCAGCACATGCTTGTGCGCCGCCAACGGCATAAATTTCATCTATCCCACATAACTTGGCAGCTGCTAACACTTCAGGAGCAATATTACCTTGTTTGTCAGGTGGGCTAACAAGCACTTTTCGATTGCAACCAGCAAGCTGTGCTGGAACACCAAGCATGAGAGCCGTAGACGGTAGCGGTGCACTGCCCGCCGGTATATAAAGTCCTACACTTTCTATGGCCTCTGTTTTTAACGTACACACAACCCCAGGTGTTGTTTCTACGGTAATATCTGAAGGTTGTTGGGCTTGATGAAACCGTTTAATTTGTTGATAAGCTGTTTCAATCGCAGCTAAACGTGTTTCATTTAATGATGCGATTGCTTGGTTAATTTGTTCGTCATTCACACGTAAACTAGTTAAGGTAACGCCATCAAAGCGCTGACAAAAATTGTAAAGCGCCTCGTCACCTTTGGCCTTTACTTCGTTAATAATATTGGCCACTTGGGTCGCAAGTAAATCACTTTCAGCAAGTGCTGGGCGCATCAGTGCATTGCGTTTTTCTTGCTTATTTAATGATGACCAATTAATAATGCGGATAGACATGATGTTACTACCCCATCATTTTTTCAATTGGCATGACTAAGATCGAGTCACAGCCGAGGTCTTTTAATCCTTCCATGGTTTCCCAGAAGAAGGTTTCTGTCGCTACTACATGCACTGCGACTAAATCGTCACGGCCCGCTAACGGAAGAATTGTTGGTGTTTCTTTTCCTGGCATAAGTGCACTGACTTGGCTAATTTTGTCTTTAGGCGCGTGTAACATAATGTATTTGCTTTCTTTCGCTTTCATCACACCTTGAATACGTGGTAATAATGTATCTAAGATACTTTGCTTGCTTGCTTCTAAAGGTGTTGCCGTTTGAATTAAAGAAGCTTTTGAGCGGAAAATTTCTTCAACTTCTTTTAAACCATTAGCTTCTAATGTTGCGCCGGTAGACACTAAATCACAAATACCGTCGGCTAAACCTACTCTTGGTGCAACTTCTACTGAGCCTTTAAGTAAACAAAACTCAATATTGATACCTTGTGAATCGGCATAACGTTGTAATAGTTGTGGGTAGGTGGTAGCGAACCGTTTGCCGTTAAGGCTTTCAACGCCTTGATAATTGAATTCTTCAGGCATGGCTATTGAAAGTCTACAGCCGCCAAAGTTTAACTGTGAGGTTTTAATATATTGAGACTTAGCACCTAAACGTTCGCGCTCTAATGCTGTTTCTTCAAGTGTGTTATCACCAACAATACCTAAATCACAAACACCATCCATTACTAACCCTGGAATATCTGAACTTCGTACGCGCATTATATCAATGGGCATATTGGCAACATGTGCAAGTAAACGTCGATCAGATACGTTAATTTTTAAGCCGCAACGTTTTAATAATGCTTGAGTATCATCACTTAAGCGACCAGATTTTTGCATCGCAATGCGTAAGCGAGTATCAGTTGTCATTGTTTCATTCCTAGTTCATTAATGTGTAAATTTAAAAGTCCAATTACCCTGTATATACAATTCGTTTGCGTTAAAAACGACAAAACCCCCGAGAGAGATGGACTCTTTCGGGGGTTTTGGTAATGACTTTTACTTTATTCCGCTGAAAGGTCCAATAGCCCCTCAGCGAATAAACCTGAGTGGCTAATTCGTATGATGGTGATGATGAATTGCGATCAGGTTTAAGTACATTTATTTCGTTCTCTTTTCTCATGGGATGTATAGCAAGTGGTAAAACATGTTACCTTGGTTACTACACAATTCAATATTAATACGTTAATTGCTTTTTACAGTACGGGTAAAAGAAGTCAAGCGCAAGTAATAAATGTGATCGTTTTATGAAAATATGGTCTAAACATGTAAACTTTGCTCTAAATAAGCCGATATATAAATTGAATGTATTTTTAACATTATTGCAAGTGTCGGATAACAGGTGAATAATGGATATTTTTACAACAGCGTTAACTAAGGTAAGACCAACGCCGATTAAACCAGACAAACTACGCGTTAAGTCACTATCTAAGCAGGCGGCGGCAAAAGCGCTTTCTGATGATATTGATCACGTGGAAGATCATCATTTATATTTTGTTAAAGATTCTCAATCTGACCAGAATTCGGCTCATACAAACGACAATACGACTGACACACATCAAGAACAAACACCACCCCAGTATGTGGTTGATGAAGTGGTAGAACCTGAAATATTGCATAAACAAGATGTGTTACATCCTAAACATTCCCAAGATAAAAACGATAAAGACGATGATGATGATAAACCGCATCTAGACATTTACGTTTAACACAGTTGTTTTGCGCTATTTATGCGAATATTACATACTCTGATATATTCATTACGTATGTTTTTTCGACAGGTAATAAACAAAGAGTGTATGCGATCTAAGGTTTACCTATATCAATACAGTATTGAGATAATATTTCCATTAATGGTGACTTCCAATTCTACGTTAGCGCTTTATAATGGGCGAAAATTTCTTCTGCCTAGTACCCTATGACACCTGTAGAACAAGCATTTTCAACTTCTGGCGTATTAGCGAAAGTGCTTAATGGTTATTCACCGCGCCAAGCTCAAATTGACATGGCAATCGAAGTTGAACTTGCGATAGAAAATCAATCAAGCTTAGTGGCGGAAGCTGGAACTGGTACAGGTAAAACCTTCGCTTATTTATTACCAGCGCTACTTTCTGAAAAAAAAGTGATTGTTTCAACGGGTACTAAAAACCTTCAAGAACAGCTTTTTCATAAAGATATTCCACTATTGCGCAAGGCAATGGCGACTAACGCGCAAATGGCTTTATTAAAAGGACGTGCAAATTATTTGTGTTTATATCGCTTAGCATTATATCAGCAAGAGCGAGGGCAGCTGGATGCTCAATCACTAGCAGACTTTGTTAAGGTTCAATCGTGGAGTACGGCAACACACACAGGGGACATTGGCGAGTTAGTTGACGTTGCTGAAGATTCACATATATTTCCTTTCGTCACCAGCACGGTTGATAATTGTTTGGCGAAAGATTGCCCTAATATTGATGACTGTTATTTAGTTAAAGCGCGTAAAAAAGCCATTGATGCTGATGTTGTGGTGGTGAATCATCATTTGTTTTTTGCCGATATGGCATTAAAAGATACAGGCTTTGGTGAACTTATCCCCAAAGCGGATGTAGTAGTATTTGACGAAGCACACCAAATACCCGATATAGCCAGTGAATACTTTGGTGATGCGTTTTCTACGCGGCAAATATTAGAGCTTTGCTCAGATGTATTACAACTTTATCGCACTGAATTTACTGACGTGAAACAGCTTGGTAAGGCCGCCGAGAAATTACAAAAAACAGCGATGGAATTTCGTTTATTATTTCCACATGATCCTGCGAGAGGCAATTGGCGAGAAAAAATTCAATTGCCTCGCATTCAACGTAGTTTTGAAAACATTAAAACTGATCTCGACTTTTTGTATCAGGTGTTAAAGCTCTGTATTTCACGTAGCGAAGCCATTGATAATTGTTTTGAACGTGCGGTAGCAACGCTTGCAAAATACGATATCATGGCAAATGTCGAACAATTTGGCATGAGTTTTTGGTATGAAACGACTCGTCGACATGTTGTACTTCACCTAACACCATTGAGTGTTGCCGATAAGTTTAGTGATTATATTAACCAGTCGGATGCAGGGTGGATTTTTACCTCTGCGACGATTGCTGTAAATGGTGGTTTTGAACATTTTACTGAGCAACTAGGTATATCTAGTGCCAATACGTTATTGGTTGACAGCCCATTTGACTATTTGCATCAATCGCAATTAATCGTACCGCGTTATTTACCTGATGCACAAAACCCTGCTAGGGCGAATGCACTGGCAGAGCTTGCTATCCCGCTAATTGAAGCGAGTAAAGGCGCGTGTTTTATGTTATTTACTAGTTATCGGATGCTAAACCTAGTGGCTGATATATTAGCTGAACGCATTGATAATTCATTATTAGTACAAGGGCAAATGAGTAAGCGAAAAATGCTCGATGAATTTATTGAAAATGAAAGTGCCGTGTTATTAGCGACAGCCAGCTTTTGGGAAGGCGTTGACGTACGTGGTGATAAACTAACCTGTGTGATCATTGATAAATTACCTTTTGCATCACCTGATGACCCTATGTTGCAAGCACGAAGCGAAGATGCACGCAGACAAGGAGGTGACCCTTTTCAAGATATTCAATTACCACAAGCCGTCATTGCTTTAAAACAAGGGGTCGGACGGTTAATTCGTGATGTATCCGATCAAGGCATCATGGTAATATGTGACGATAGATTAGTGAACCGCCCTTACGGGCAGGTTTTTTTAAGCAGTTTGCCAGATATGAAGCGTAGCCGTGATACTTACGCTGCTGAACAATTCTTGGCTAATCTGCACCAAATTAACGACCAGTAGTAAAATGTTATGTTAAATTTGATCGCAATAGATACGTCAACAGAAGGGTGTTCAGTCGCATTATCGTGGCAAGGTCAGCTCATAGAGCAATTCGAATTATGCCCACAATCTCACAGTACTATTTTGTTACCGATGATTGATGCAGCATTGAAACAAGCAGGATGTACACTCCAGCAATTAGATGGTTTGGTGTTTGGTCAAGGGCCTGGTAGCTTTACTGGGGTAAGAATTGGTATTGGTGTTGCACAAGGTTTAGCGTTTTCTGCAGAGTTGCCAGTCGTGGGTGTTTCCACCTTGCAAGCTATGGCGCAACAAGCACTTGAACAACACCAAAAAACTGAGGTTATCGCTGCTATAGATGCGAGGATGTCAGAAATATATTTATCTGCATTCCGTGCCGATGAACAAGGCATTATGCAACCGATTGTTGATGAAACGGTTATTGCGCCAAATAAAGCTGCCGACTATTTAAAGCAAGCATTTAATGCTCCCTATGGCGTAGGTACTGGTTGGCAAACCTATCAGGATATTTTGGCGCCTTTAGCGAGTAATGCCGAAAATATTGAAATTTTATTTCCTAATGCTACTGCGATGTTAACGTTGGCAGTTGAGCAATTTAAAACAGGCAAGGCAGTCTCAGCTGAACATGCACAGCCGGTATATGTGCGAGATACAGTTTCTTGGAAAAAATTGCCAGGTAGAGAATAGATTTGGCGAATAGCTGAAAATTTGTTACCTTTATAGTTATGTTAGTAAATAGTTCGACAGCTCACACGCCGCAAGTTAACCAGAACGTTAGTATTGAAAGCCCAAATAAGGTGAGTAAAGAAAGCGAACAGTTAATTCTTCGTGAACAGCAGCAAAAGTCTGCAGAGCGTGAAAACAGTAACGACCAACAACAACGATTTGATGTTGACGAACAAGCGATCGCGCTTGTTGAACAAGAACAACAACGTTTGTCGGCGCAAAATGAACCTACGACTTCTAATGAGCAGGCACAATACGATCAACCTTCGCAACGCCATCAAGTTGCAGTGTCTGCTTATCAAGCAATTAATAATCAACAGCAACAAGAGATTATTTCCAAATCTTTTGGCGTTGACTTATACGCTTAAAATAAAGAGCTACTTTATTGACCCACGATAAATCTTCCATATCCAACGTGAGTTTTTTTCAACGTTATCAACTTGTGTTTGTTTTTTTAATCGCTTTTTTTGTGGTTGAAATACCTTTTATTTCTATTCCCCTAAAATGGTTTGAAAGTTATTTTCATGAACTTAGCCATGGCTTAGCTGCTTTGATTACGGGCGGCAGTATTGTCAGTATTCAACTTAATATTGATGGGTCAGGGTTGTGTACCACCCAAGGTGGTAGTCGTTTACTGATTAGTTTTATGGGCTATGCCGGAGCAAGCTTATTCGGGTATGGCTTAGTAAGAGTATCAACCATGCACCAAACGGTTACAAAAGTCTTTATTGGCGCATTATCTTTTGTGATCGCAACGAGTTTAGTCTTATGGGCAAAAGATATATTAACAATAGGGATCATTCTGTTTTTACTTATGTTTGTTACGTTAAAATTGTTTTATTTTAAAAAAGCGTATTTACCTTTCTTATTTCAACTCACGGGTGCTACAGTGGTACTTAACAGCATAAAAAGCCCATTGTATTTATTTGATGGTCGCTCGTTAGGCGATGGAGCAACCCTAGCTCAACTTACTTTTATGCCTGAGTTTGTTTGGGTGGTGATTTGGTGCGCTCTTGGTATGATGACCGCCTATTTATTGATAAAATCGCACTTATCTCGGCAGTATTAAATGGAGAATATTATGACAATTCGAATTATTGCATTTAGTTTATTAACCTTGTTAACAACTGCTTGTGTCCATGTACCTGAAAAGCTTTCAGTCGCAGACAATGCCTCTTTAACGAACTTTGAGCAAGCTAAAAGCCAAACGAATAGTTTAAAAGGCTCTACTGTCAGATGGGGCGGTGTTATTGCAAAAGTGAATAATGAAGCTGATCGAACCGTAATCGAAGTTGTACATTTTGATTTGAAGAGATCAACGCGGCCGAAAGTAAAAGACGAAACGAAAGGGCGCTTCAAAGTTATCTATTCTGGTTTATTAGATCCTGTCATTTATAAAGAAGGTCGTAGTATTACTGCCATTGGTCGTTTAGGTGATGTTACCGAAGGAAAGATAGGCGAGCATAAATATCAATATCCAACGTTACAAGCAGACTACGTTCATTTATGGAAAGAAATAAAACAAGTGGATGTTCGTGTTGAACATTATCCGCATTGGTACACACCTTCGCGATGGTATTACTCGAACCCATACTTACATAGACCTATTTACCGTCGAGTGAATAGTCCTGCTAAGCCAACTACAAGTACTAAAAATAAATAAGCCTGAGTGATTTTACGGCGATGAACAGCGAATTTACCGCGAAAATAAGCCGTGATCATATAGCTGGGCTTGCTTCTGGCGCTGAGCATGAAAAGCCGATATTGTTTTTGCATGGTTGGTTAGACAACGCAGCAAGTTTTTTACCGTTAATGCAGTGGTTACCTAAATACTACATTGTCGCCATTGATTGGCCGGGACATGGACATTCAAGCCATCGAGGCGAAGATGCACATTACCATTTTTTAGACTATGTTTATGATTTAGTACTTTTATTTGAACAGCAGGGTTGGGGGAAAGTGGATATTGTTGGCCATTCCATGGGAGGAATGATTGCTCAAGCTTTTGCTGCATCGTTCCCAGAAAATGTTGCGAGCTTAACACTAATTGATGCAATAGGGTTTATTACTGAGGAACCAGAGAATACCTCCCAACAACTAAGAAATGGCTTACTCAGTCGATTTAAGTCCCGACATAAAAGTAAATCAGTTCACCCGACAATAGAGTCAGCGATAAATGCGAGAATCGCGGTTTCTGATTTAAACGTAGAATGTGCATCACTCATTGTTAATCGTGGTTTAAAAAAACTAGAGAAAGGCTATACGTGGCAGGCCGATAGTAAATTGAGGAATACTTCTCCTTATCGGTTGACTCAAGCTCAAGCAACTAATCTAGTGAATAATATTGATTGTCCGGTACAGCTTATTTACGGTGATAAAGGTTTAGACTTTGTTGCGCGCGCAATTAACATTTTTAAACCATACTTTAAAAAGTTAACTATTTATCAACTAAGTGGTGGTCACCATGTTCACATGGAGTTGCCGAAAAAAACAGCGAGTCTGATTGACGAATTTATTAAAAAACCGATGAATTAGTAAAAACTGTCGTTCATAGGTGAATTTTTGTCAAAAGTAATAGACATTAGACCAGTATTACAGTAAAACTTGCTGATTCAAACAAGTGTTTTAAAACTCACTGGCCCACATCTCTGATAAATATAACATCAAAAAAGAGATTGATTAAAAAATAATTAACGACAGAGGCTTGTGTTAATGTTGCGTGCAAGAGAGGAGATGCATAGTGCAAAAAGTATGGCTTGAGAAAAGTTATCCGCCCGGAGTATCTCATGAAATAGATCCGGACAAATACAGCTCGTTAGTCGAGATGTTTGATAAATACGTAGGTATATACGCAAATCGTGCTGCCTTTATCAACATGGGAGCAGAAATTACCTATGCTGAGCTAGAAGAACAAGCTAAAGCATTCGCTGCATACTGCCAGCAAGAACTTGGGCTTAAAAAAGGTGATAGATTCGCCATTATGGTACCTAATTGTTTGCAATATCCTGTAGCGCTTTTCGGTGCATTACTTGCCGGACTAACCGTGGTTAATGTAAACCCACTGTATACAGCTCGAGAGTTGGAACACCAACTTAACGATTCTGGTGCAAAAGGTATGTTAATTATTGAAAATTTTGCCCATACACTTGAGCAAATTATTGATAAAACTCAAGTGCAACACGTGGTGATGACATCATTAGGCGATCGTTTAGGTCTGATTAAAGGAACTATTGTAAACGCGGTTGTTAAGTATGTTAAAAAAATGGTACCCGCATTTAATTTAAAGGGTACGATACGTTTTAATACAGTGTTATCTAAAGGACGTAATCTACCTTTTACACCCGTGCTATTAAAAGGGGAAGATTTAGCGTTTTTACAATACACAGGTGGCACAACAGGCCTTTCTAAAGGTGCAATGCTAACGCACAGAAATATGGTGGCTAATTTAGAACAAGCAAAAGCAGTAATTAAGCCTCAATTAGAAGAAGGTAAAGAGCTAGTGGTTACCGCGTTACCGCTTTATCATATCTTTGCGCTTACCGCGAACTGCTTAACGTTTTTAACGCTTGGCGGCACCAACTTATTGATCACAAATCCTAGAGACATGCCTGGGTTTGTTAAAGAGTTACAAAAGTACCAATTTACTGCGATAACAGGGGTGAATACGTTATTCAATGGGTTACTTAACACACCAGGTTTTGCAGATTTAGATTTTAGCTATTTAAAAGTGTCACTGGGTGGTGGTATGGCGGTACAACGCCCTGTTGCTGAAAAGTGGGAAAAAGTCACCAAAACTCGCTTATTAGAAGGGTACGGCTTAACTGAGTGTGCGCCATTGGTGACGCTTAGTCCATATAATCAAGCACATTATAATGGCAGCATTGGCTTACCTGCACCTTCAACTGATATTAAAATTATTAAAGATGACGGCACAGAAGCAGGAATTGGTGAAGCTGGCGAAATGTGTGTTAAAGGGCCACAAGTAATGGCGGGGTATTATAACCGTCAAGAAGCGACCGATGAAATATTAAAGGATGGCTGGTTAGCTACTGGCGATATTGCAACAATGGATGAAAATGGTTTTTTTAAAATTGTTGATCGTAAAAAGGACATGATTATTGTGTCAGGCTTTAATGTTTTTCCAAACGAAATTGAAGAAATTGCTGTTTCGCATGAAGGAATACTAGAAGCTGCTGCTATTGGCGTTCCTCACGAAGTTTGTGGAGAAGAGGTGAAGTTATTTGTTGTGTTAAAAGATACTTCTTTAACCAAAGAAGATATTATAAAACACTGTAAAAGTGCATTAACAAATTACAAAGTGCCCAAACAGGTAGAAATAAGGCAAGAGTTACCAAAAACTAATGTGGGGAAAATTCTTCGAAGAGAGCTACGTTAATGCTATAAATTCATAAAAATGCCGAGCATTGCTCGGCATTTTTATATCTAACAAAATAAAGATTAATGAGTCTGTTATTATTGCGCTTTAATAATTTGACCGGTAATTGATTGACTATCATCAGCCATTAAGTAGACGTAAAGAGGCATAATATCTTCTGCTGATGCCAATGCTGATTGATCTTCTGCTGGATATGCTGTTGCTCGCATCGGGGTTGCTGTAGCGCCAGGATTAATGGCATTTACCCGTAAGCTTGTTTCATCATATTCATCGGCAATAACCTGCGTTAACCCTTCTGTGGCAAATTTTGATACACTGTAGGCTCCCCAATAAGCGCGACCTTTACTACCTACACTTGAAGTGGTAAATGCTAAAGATGCATTATCTGCTTTTAATAAAGTAGGGATCAACGCTTGTGCTAATAAATGCTGCGCTGTGATATTAACCTGAACAATATCATCCCAAATTTGCTGATGAATATGGGTGTAGGGTGTTAATTCACCTAACATCGATGCATTGAGCAAAGCACCATCTAGCCGACCAAACTGTTGTGCGATGGTGTTTGACATATCAATATAGTGCTGCTGGGTTGCACCCTTTAAATCTAAAGGGATAATAGCGGGTTCTGCACCATTATTGGCCAGTATTTCATCGTAAACTTGCTCTAGTTTACTCACTGTTTTTCCAAGCAAAATAACAGTTGCGCCCAAGTTAGCGTATGTTAATGCTGCTTGGCGCCCAATACCGCTTCCTGCACCGGTGATCAAAATAATTTTATTTTTTAAGCAATTGTCTTTTATCGTGTAATCGAACATGGTGATTGTAAAATTGCGAATATGAATGGTTATTTTACTGATTGACATCGCCTCTGACGAGGAAAAGTTAAGCAAACAAGCATTGTTTTACTAAAATTTACGGAATTTATGAAAAAAGCGCTAGCGAAAAGGCTATTCTTGAGTTAAGTTTAACTGGTCTAACTTGTTAAACTTGACTGAGTCTTATTAATAAAAATAAGCACTAATTACAATTATAAAAAGACTCGTCTATGGGGAGAAAAAATGAAGAAGCTAGTACTGAGTCTCGCAATTGCAAGCACCCTTGGCTTGGCAGCCTGTGATAGCGAAACCGTAAAAGATGTTAAAAAAGATGTAGCAAGCGAAGCGCCTGCTGTTATTACGCCAGCACGTATTGTATTTGATCCTGCCTCTGGTATTGAGGGGCTTTCCGTACCTAATGATTTGATTTTTTCAGGTTCTATAGATGGTACATTAGAAATTCCTGTAGAAGATCCTACAGACGGTTCTGATCCTTTTGTTGCAGCAAGCGCATTAGATGGTTGGTCAACTGTTAACCCATTTGTGATCAATATTGATATGCCAGAAGGGCGTATGCTTGACGGTGATAGTGTTTTTAATCCGTCTTCTGTACGTGTTTTTGAAGCCATTATGGGGGGCGATACAACAGATGCTGATTGTGCCGCAGTTGAGCGTGGTTTAGCTTGTAAAATCGTTGAAGAACTAACGTACCTAGAAGATTTTGTGACGCAAAAGTCAGGAAATTCAGTGGCCTTTGTTCCACTGAAGCCGTTAAAAGGCAAAACTACTTATGTTTTTGCTTTAACAAATAGTTTACAAGACAGTGATGGTAATGCCATTGCAGGCTCTACAACCTATGAACTGGCAAGACAAGATATTAATGAAAAACCATTAGGTAGTGAATCACAATTAGTTCTTCAAGCTGCGGTTAATAGTTATGAAAAAGCCGTTGTTTCTGCTGGTGTGCCAAGCGATGAAATTATTTACACTATGGCGATGACCACTCAGTCAACCACTGATGTGATGTTTACCTTGAAAAGCTTGATGGCGAATAACCTTCAACAAGGTGTATATCCGTCAATTGCCATGACAGATACAGGAATGTCGGTTGCTGATGTACTTGCTAACCAAATTCCACCAGAAGCTGTACCATTATATTCTGCCGCTAACTACATGAAAGGTAGTATCACCTTGCCGTATTATTCAGGTATACCAACGGCCGATAACCCGATGGCACCAGCGAACACTTGGTGGACTGCATTATGTGATTCTGCGGCCATGTTAGCCGGCCTTGCTGCGCAAAACCCTGCGGCTATTCCAACTGAGCCTGTAAGCCCAACAGACGCACAATGTATGGCAATATCTCAAGCAAGTGGCGTACCTGCACCAGGATTACGCGATTTAGGTATTGATACCGAGCGTAACTTGACCAAATTTAACCCTGTACCAAAAGTGAATGCAATGTTGCCACTTGAAGTACAGATGACAACGCCTGATTTAGCTTGGGTGAACCCTGTGCGAGCTAGTATGGGCATGGATCCTATTTCTGAACCTGCCGAAGGTTGGCCAGTTGTGATACTACAACACGGCATCACGACACAAAAAGAAGTGATGTTGAATCTAACAGGTATGTTAGCAGTTAATGGTTTAGCGACCGTAGCAATAGATTACCCTATTCATGGTACGCGCGGGTTTAATCTTGATGGTGCGCCTGGCGATGAAATTAATGCTACTACGGTAAGTGCGCTACATTATATGAACTTAGGTAGTATGTTAACAATGCGTGATAATACTCGCCAGAGCGCTATAGACCTACTTGGAGTTCGTTTAGGACTTAACTTCTTTGGTGGCGTAGACAGTAATGGTAATGCGATTAATATCAATAGTAATGAAGTACATTTCCTTGGGCATTCATTAGGGGCAATTTATGGTATCAATGCTGTAACTCTTGCCAATACACCTTTAGCGCCTACTTTTGACCCCTTGTTAAAAATAACCTCTAATATATTAGCGATGCCAGGTTTAATGCTCGCTAACTTTGGTATTGAATCACCAGCATTTGAAGGCTTAGCAAAGTCAAATTTAGCGTATAGTGCATCGGAAGATTTTAAAAACTTCGTTGATATGAGCTTTCCTACTGGTTATACCCAAGATCAATTAACGGCAACTTATGAACAGTTTTATGCAGGCTTAACAGCGGCTCAAAAAGCTGAACTTGACGCTGTATTTGCGCAATTTACCTTAATCGCACAAACAGTAACAGACTCAGGCGACCCAGTTAATTATGTGCAACAACTTGCAGCTACAGGTACACCAACATTATTGTTTGAAATTGTTGGTAATGGTATGGATAACTTACCAGATCAAGTGGTAACCAATACGGCACCGTTTACGCCATTAGGTGGCACTGAACCTGCCATTGCATTATTAGGTTTACCAGGGGTTAGTGAAACAACTCAAGGGTCAGGTGCTGTAAGGTTTTTATATGGTCACCATGGTTCACTTTTAGATCCAAGACCTAATGCTGCATCACCAGATGCAGAAAAAAGTGCAGCAGTAATGACTGAAATGCAAAAACAGTTGATTAGTTTCATTTTAAGTAAAGGCCAAATGGTACAGGTTGGAAATACTGACCTTGTGAAATAATACGACCCTTTCATTATTCAAAAAAGCCTCAACGTATAGTGTTGGGGCTTTTTTTATTGAATATTATCCCCATTTACTTGTTAGAAGAACCATATATAGGGAGTATCCTTTGGAATTTATATACGATTATGGATTGTTTTTAGCGAAAACCATTACTTTTGTTTTAGCGTTCGCTGGTATTGTTGCCATTATTGCAGCTTCTGCGATGAAGCAAGCTCAGAAGCGAGGCGAGTTAGAGGTTACTGATATTTCAGAACAATTAAAAGAAGTGGAAGAAGAAGTTACTCATCACTTACTCAGCAAAGAAGCGCTAAAAGAAAAAGAAAAGCAAAACAAAAAAAACGCAAAGTTAAAAGCAAAAGAAGCGAAAAAATCACAGTCTGATAGTGAAGAGTCAACAAAGCCTCGCTTGTTTGTCATTGATTTTAAGGGCAGTATTGATGCGAAAGAAGTGTCAGCATTACGTGAAGAAATAACTGCTGTGTTGATGGTTGCTACAGAGCGAGATGAGGTGTTAGTAACCTTGGAGAGTGGTGGCGGTATGGCACATTGTTATGGTTTAGCAGCATCACAGCTAGCTAGAATTAAACAAGCCAACATACCGTTAACGATTTCAGTCGATAAAGTGGCTGCCAGTGGTGGTTATATGATGGCATGCGTTGCAGATAAAATAGTGAGTGCGCCTTTCGCGATTCTTGGCTCTATAGGTGTTATCGCTCAAATACCTAATTTTAATAAAGTATTAAAGAAAAATGATGTTGATTTTGAACAGTTAACTGCGGGCGAATATAAACGCACACTTACCATGTTTGGTGAAAATACCGATAAAGGCAGAGAAAAGTTTAAAGAAGAGCTTGAAGAAATGCATGAGCTCTTTAAAGAACATATTACTGAGCATCGCCCAACGTTAGATGTAGAAAGTGTCGCAACAGGAGAAACATGGTTGGGTAAAAAAGCGATCACCGTGAATTTAATCGATGAACTGATCACCAGTGATGATTATATTTATCAGGCGAATCAAAATCGTAAAGTGATCGGCATAAAATACGCGGTTAAAAAAGGTTTAGCAGAAAAGTTATCTAAAGCAGCGTCATTATCAATAGATAATGCGATTAGTAAGCTTTGGCAACACAATCGTATTTTTCCTAGTTAATTAAATAATGGAAGCAAACTTTTGGCATAAATGCTGGGAGCGTAATACCCTAGGATTTCATCAGGTAGAGTATCATCCTTTACTTGAGCGGGTTGTATTGCCTGAACTATTAAAGGATGAGTGTTCAACAAAACAACACGTAGGTGTCTGGCCTAACAAACGTGTACTTGTGCCTTTATCTGGTAAATCAGATGATATGATCTGGTTTGCTGAATACGCCAATGTAGTAGGCTCAGAATTAAGTAAAATTGCTTGCCAAGATTTTTTCAAAGAAAAGCAACTTAATATCCAGCCTAAGCGTGACGGTGATTTTTTTGTTTATCGCCATGAAAATATCAGTTTATGGCAAGGTGATTTTTTCTCATTAACCACAGACTTAGTAGGTGAGTTTGATTGGATATATGATAGAGCCGCACTCATTGCATTACCTGAAACTATGCAGCAGTCTTATGTTAATCAACTAAAGAGTTTCATAAACCCTCACACCACGTTATTTTTATTAACGTTAGAATTCCCTACTGATGAAATGTCTGGTCCGCCTTTCCCTGTTGATGAGCTGAGAGTCTCTGAGTTGTTTTCTGATCACAGTGTTACTTGTTTACATGCACAAACATTACCAGATAAACGCTTTGCTCAGCGTGTGTTTGACGTTAGTCATTTAGTGGAAAAGCTTTATTTGATCACGCAAAGCTAACTAGAATATAAAAGGGGTCAGGTACAATTAAGTTTAATTGTACCTGACCCCTTTTATTGTTTTTACTTGTCTTATTGTTTTAAGTGGTGGAAGTCGATTTCTTCAATTTTTCGACCTGCATTTTCGTTCTCAAAAACTGATTCATCCAGCTGACCTTCAGATTTCGCAACAACGGTAGTAACCATACAGTCACCAGTAACATTAACTGCTGTACGTGTCATGTCTAAGAGACGATCTACACCAATTATTAATGCGATACCTTCAACCGGTAACCCAACTTGTTCAAGCACCATAGCTAACATGATTAATCCTACACCTGGAACGCCTGCGGTACCAATTGAGGCTAGCGTTGCCGTTAAAATAACCATTAAGAAATCAGTAATGGATAAGTCAACGTTAAACACTTGTGCAATAAATACAGTAGCAACGCCTTGCATAATGGCGGTGCCGTCCATGTTTATCGTGGCTCCTAAGGGAACGGTAAAAGATGAAATAGCGTTATTAGCACCAATTTTTTTTGTCGCTGTTTCCATGGTTACTGGAATAGTGGCATTACTGCTTGAGGTAGAAAAAGCAAAAAGCATTGCATCGCGCATTTTCTTTAAAAACGTTAGCGGATTAAGCCCTGTTAATACTTTTAATAATACGGAATACGTTACTGTGCCGTGTATAATTAACACGACAAAAACAACCATGAAATAGGCGAAAATATTTAAGAAAACACTAAAGTCCATGGTAGCAAAGAGTTTAGCGAGTAAACAAAATACACCATACGGAGCTAAGTTCATTAAAATGGTAACTAAACGCATAATAACAACATTTAAGTCTTCAAACATTTTAGCTACGCGGCTGCCAGCTTCACCTGAAAGTGCAATGGCAATGCCAAAGAGCAAAGCGAAAATGATCACTTGTAACATGTTACCTTGTGCAAATGCCGCAAAGGGATTTGTCGGGAACATTTGAATAAATACTTGCGCTAAACTCGGTGCCTCTTTTGCCTCAAAAGTGGTGCTGGTGGTCATATTTACGCCTTCGCCAGGCGCAAAAATAAAAGCCATGAACATAGCAAAACTGATCGCAATCGCTGTGGTTACCATATATAAGCTAATTGCTTTACCACCAATTCGTCCTAGCTTTGTGGTGTCTTGTAAAGAACAAGTACCGCAAATAAGTGAAACAAAAACGAGTGGTACGACTAACATTTTTAAACTTGCGATGAATATCTGACCGCCAATTTCAAAAATACCATCGACGAAAAAAGCTTTAAATGAAAATTCAAATAAGCCTAAATTTAAAGTGAAGTCGCCAGACTTTCCCATTAGTAATTGAAGAAGAAGGCCTATTGCTATACCTAGCGTCATACCGATGATGATACGCGCTGTTAATCCAAAAGGTTTTTTAGTTGTTGTCATAATTTTATTTTTGGGTAGAGGGATTAAATTTTCCGTAAAGAGTACCAGTTAATCGAGCTTTAAAAAACCTAGTGTTGAGGTTTTTTAAATAAGTTAGTGACCTTTTTCTTTTTTTTCGGTTAGTATTAAACTGTTACCTAATTAACACAACATCAGGGAGATGCTTGTATGGCAGTAATGAGAACCTTCTTTTATATCATTAGTTGCATAGCTTTAATTGGCTGTGGTGGTGGAGATGGAGGACTTAGCCAAGACGGCCCTTCTGATCCAACTACGCCTGAACCAATCACTATTTCACTAAGCTTATCAAGCACAGAAGAGGTCTCAAAAGACTCGCCTGTAGATGTTATTGCAACGGTAAAGCAAGGGAATGCCCCAGTTTCAGGAAAGTCAGTGACTTTTAGTTTAGATCTAACGGATGATGAGATAGCTTATTTTGATGGCAATGGAGTGAGCGCAACTAACAGTGATGGTATTGCCAAAGTAACTTTGTATGCTGGTACAAGTGAAGGTGGCGGCGAAATTTCAGCCTCATTGTCTACTGGTGAAGAGTCAGAGCCAATAGGTTTTAATAGTGCTGGTGATGGTAATGTTGTAACAGGACCACAAGTAAGCGAAATTTTACTTTATGCTAGCAACCAACAGTTGTCATCAAGTGGTGCTCAAGGTGTGTTATTAACTGCAATCGCCAAGAATAGTAATAATGTTTTACTTTCTGGTATCGATATCTCTTTTGTTTCACAACCTTCGGGTTCAATACTTATTCCTAGTTCTGAGGATGGCGTACCAAGTTCAACCACGAACGCTAATGGCCAAGCGACGGCTATATTAACCACAGTAGGTAATCCTGAAAATAGAACAATTGTTGTAACTGCTAGTAATGGCGATATTAGTGATGATGTCAATGTGTATGTTGTTGGTACTGAAGTTCAATTAACCGGTTCCTCTTCTTTAGCATTGGATGATGCTAGTTCGTTTAGTATTAACGTACTTGATTCTGACAGTCGTGGTGTAGCCGATGTTGAAGTTGCCCTAACGTTAGCAAATACACCAACAGGCGGTGTTGCATCATTAGAACTTCCAGCAAGTGTTACTACTGATGCTCAAGGAAAAGCGTTTGTTAATGTAACAGGCCGAACAGGTGGTACTAATGCGATTATTGCAACCGCTTTAGGTGCTACAGCTTCTAAAAATGTTTCTGTGCAGGCCGATTCCTTTACTTTTACTCGCTTTAATAATGGTGATGGGCAAGATGTCGACCCTTCAGCCGGTACCGACACTCCTGACGTTTTATTATCAGATACTGCAACGGTGACACTTGACTGGAAACGTTCTGGTGCCCCTGTGGCAGATGGTACCAAAGTTGAGTTTTCTACAACCCGTGGTAGCTTAGCTTCATCATCAGGTGTTATTGCTAATGGACAAGTTTCTGCTTCGTTAACATCAAGTGATGCAGGCAAGGCAATTGTCACCTTTACTGGAACAGATGATAACGTTGAAATTTCTAATCAACTTGAGTTTGAGTTTATTGCCGAAACCGTTGAACGAATTGTCGCTCAAGCTTCGCCGAATTCTATAGGACCTGATGAACAAACGTCGACTATTTCAGTTGTTGCAAGAGATGCTAATGGCAACTTAGTGAAGAACAAAACCATTGTGTTTAACCTAAGTGATGTAACCGGCGGCAGTATTTTCCCCGCTGAGGCGGTGACTGATAGTAACGGTAGTGCATCAACGGTTTACACTTCAAATACGGTGTCAGCTCAAGATGGTATTGAAATTAGTGCTACGGTAAAAGATCAACCATCGGTGACTGATACAGTAACGATGACCGTTGCAGACAGAGAGCTGTTTATTGCTGTTGGTACGGGCAATGAAATAGAAGATAACGATACAACCTATACCAAACGTTTTGTCGCTTTCGTTACTGATGCTGACTCAAACCCTGTAGTAGGTCAAAAAGTGACAGTATCTTCAGTACCCGATGCTTATTACAAAGGCCGTTGGGTACCATTTTTCGTAGGTGGTGAATTCCAAGTTTGGACAACCGCAGGCGAGTCTGGGGCTGCGCATGCTGCAAGTGCACATGACAGAGATACCGCAACCTACTTACAAGATACACCACCAATACGTTGTAATAATGAAGATATTAATTTAGATGGCATACTGGATCCAGGTGAAGATACCAATAATAGCGGCACATTAACGCCTGGTAATGTAATTTCTTCATTGCTAACTGTAACAGTTGAAGATGATAATACTGTACCTGTTGAAGCGGTAACTGATAGTGAAGGTAAAGTGCTAATTGATTTAGTGTATGCACAAAGTTATGGTAGTTGGGTAGATATTAACTTGATTGTTTCTGCGAAAGTTGCAGGTACTGAAAGTCATGTGATGACAACCTATACCTTGCCTAATTCTGCTGATGATGTGAACGATGAAGATATTTCACCACCTACTGCTAGTATTGGTATGAGCGGTCCCTTTGGTGAACACTTTTCGTGTGACGGTATTCAGTAAATTATGTTAAGTATAAAAAAAGCCGCAATGCGGCTTTTTTTTATGGGAATTGATTTTATTCTCATTAATGTAATGAGCTTATCGCCCCATTGCTTCAATAAGCACGGCAGAGATATCTGCGCCATGTTTTAAGGTTGTTTGCGCACTGGCACTGCCTTGTCCGGTACTGTCGGTAAACGGCGCTATTTCCATCATATCTGCGCCCGTAACCGGAAATTGTTCAGCAAGCGTTGTTAAAATGTTAATGGCTTGTTCCGGTGATAAACCATCAGGTTCAGGTGTACCTGTTGCTGCTGCAAATGATTGATCTAATGCATCAATATCAAAACTTACGTAAAGTTCTTCTATTTTTTCAGCTTTAAGATGAGCAATAATATCAGCTAGTACAGCATCAACACCGCGTTCGATTATTTCATGCGCCCAGTGTTGCTGTACGCCAAAGGTTGATTCCCAATGTGACTTTGGTTTGCCGCTAGAGCGTATGCCTAATTGAATGAGGTGGCTAGGATCGTGTAAGTCTTTCAAGATATGGGTACACCATGAACCAAAACATAAGTCGATACCAAGCCTTTCTACGAGTAAATCGGTATGTGCATCAAAGTGAATAATAGCGGCACGTTTGCCTTGTTTTTTCTTCGCTTGCAAATAAGCTTTGGTTAATGGATAACTGTTTGAATGATCCCCACCGATACCAAAAATACCTTTTTCAGGGTAAATGGCGTAAAAATCATGTAAAACATCTTCGGTAATTGTTAATGGACTTACCGCTAATGGGCTATGTTCGTCATTGTAAAGCGCTTTACGACAATTGGTAATAGTCCCTTCATTTAAATATTTATCGTGCAACAGGTGAGGTATCACGCGCACATCCCCTAAATCAAAACTAACCGACTCAGGGTGATGTTCAAGTAATGCTGAGCGCACAAATAATGGCCCCCAGTTTGCTCCACGTAAAATGCCACCACCGCAATCAGAGGCAATGCCAAGTACAACAGCTTTGCTTGCTGTTGAAAGCTCTTCTAAACTTTCTTGCCATTTTTGATCGATGTTTTCGGTCGTACCAAAGAGTTTTTTGTGGAGCTGTTCTTTGCGCTCTTTTGCAGTATTAACCGTGAAAACTCCATTTCCTGGAGGACATAAACTTTGTTGTATCTTTTGTAAAAATGCGGCATGCGTTGTCATATAAAATCTCTATATTTTGTCGTGATAAAAACCACGAATGAAGGTTACATTGACGATTATTTTATTATTATAGTTATCATTTAATGAAAAATTTAGCGGATTAACGCTTATCATTCGGCGAAAACTCTACTATGATTACGCCAATTTTCTCACGCTAGCATTATAAAGCAATCGTCGAGATAGGTTAATCTAAAAAAATTATTGCTTGTAAGCTTGCTTATTTACAGATATATCTAATAGTAATTTGTAAATTTATAAATATTGTTTTCAAAATTAGCGCTGTAATTGGTTAAAATTCGCTCGCAAACCAATCAGTTAAATACGTCAAGCTAGCGCAACGATATCTGGCGCGTTACGTCAGCACATGTAGGATCAAATAGACTATGTCGAAATCTCTGGTAATTGTCGAATCACCGGCTAAAGCCAAGACAATTAACAAATACCTTGGAAAAAACTTCGTCGTAAAATCTAGCGTCGGTCATATTCGTGACCTTCCAACAGGTAGTACTGGGAAGAAAGCAGCCACTAAATCTCCGGCTGAAGTAAGAAAAATGTCTCCTGAACAAAAGGCCAAATATAAGGCGAAACGAGACCGTCAAGCATTAGTTAATCGCATGGGTATTGACCCAGATAAAGACTGGAAGGCTGATTATCAAATTCTTCCAGGTAAAGAAAAAGTAGTAAGTGAGTTACAGAAACTTGCTGCCAATGCCGATACTATCTATCTCGCAACCGATTTGGATCGCGAGGGAGAAGCGATTGCATGGCATTTAAAAGAGATTATTGGTGGTGAAGACAGTAAATTTAAACGTGTAGTGTTTAATGAAATCACTGAAAATGCTATCCAACAGGCTTTCTCTGCCCCCAGTATTTTAAGTATGCCAGGGGTTAACGCTCAACAAGCACGCCGCTTTTTAGATCGTGTTGTTGGCTTTATGGTTAGTCCACTACTTTGGAAGAAAGTCGCCCGTGGTTTATCTGCTGGTCGCGTACAATCTGTTGCTGTTAAACTTGTAGTGGAAAAAGAACGCGAGATAAAAGCTTTTAATCCTAAAGAATATTGGGAGATAAATGCCCACACTAAAACACAGCAAAAAGAAGCGCTGGTATTAGGCGTAACGCATCACTTAGGCAAAACGTTTAGTGCGACTAATGAACAACAGGCGATGCAAGCTGTTTCTGTACTTGAAAATGCTCCATATCAAGTGGCTAAACGTGAAGATAAACCATCGAAAAGTTCGCCTTCTGCACCTTTTATAACATCAACACTACAGCAAGCGGCAAGTACCCGTCTTGGTTTCGGTGTAAAACGCACTATGAGCCTAGCTCAACGGTTATATGAAGCAGGTCATATTACCTATATGCGTACAGATTCAACGAATTTGAGTAAAGATGCTGTTGATATGTGTCGTGATTACGTACGTAAATCATTTGGTGATAGCTATTTACCAGAAAGTCCTCGTACATATGGCAGTAAAGCGAATTCTCAAGAGGCTCATGAAGCGATACGCCCATCAAATGTGAAGTTAGAAGCTGCATTATTAGAAGGTGTAGATGCTGATTGTAAAAAGCTATATGAATTAATTTGGCGTCAATTTGTCGCATGTCAAATGACCGCTGCACGTTATACCGTAAGTACGTTAACGATTTCAGCCGCAGATTATGACTTAAAAGCAAAAGGTCGCGTAATGCAGTTTGATGGTTGGACGAAAGTACACCCACAATTATCAAAAGGTGATAAAGACACACATTTACCTGATTTAGCTGTCGGTGATAACTTAACATTAGAAAAGTTAGACCCCAGTCAACATTTTACTAAGCCACCAGCTAGGTTTGGTGAAGCGTCGTTAGTTAAAGAGTTAGAGAAACGTTCTATTGGTCGTCCATCAACTTATGCCTCTATCATTTCTACTATACAAGATCGCGGCTATGTACGTTTAGAGAAGAAGCGTTTTTATGCCGAAAAAATGGGTGAAATTGTCACTGACAGCCTTTCAGCAAGTTTTAATAATTTAATGAGTTATAACTTTACGGCTGAAATGGAAAAAGAGCTTGATGAAATTGCCGAAGGTAAATTGCCCTGGAAAGATGTATTGGATGAGTTTTATAAAAACTTTACCCAACAGTTACAGTTAGCTGATAAACCTACAGATGAAGGTGGTATGCGTGCTAATGAACCTATTTTAACGGATATTGACTGCCCAACCTGTGGTAGGAAAATGGGTATTAGAACGGCATCAACAGGGGTGTTTCTTGGATGTTCTGGCTATGCATTGCCGCCAAAAGAGCGTTGCACAACAACCATGAATTTAACGCCAGGTGAAGAAGCAGTTAGCGTGTTATCTGAAGATCAAGAAACAGATGCATTACGTGCGATGCATCGCTGTCCTAAGTGCGATACTGCAATGGATAGTTATTTGATTGATGAAAAACGTAAATTACACGTTTGTGGTAATAACCCGGTTTGTGATGGTGTGGAACTTGAGCAAGGTACGTTTAAAATTAAGGGATATGATGGTCCTGTTTTAGAATGTGACCGATGCCAAAGCGATATGGAATTAAAAAATGGTCGATTTGGCAAATATTTCGACTGTACCAATAGTGAATGTAAAAATACACGTAAATTATTAGCTAATGGTGAAGCTGCGCCACCTAAAGAAGATCCAGTGCAATTACCTGAGTTACCTTGTGAAAAGTCAGATGCCCATTTTGTATTACGCGATGGCGCAGCGGGTATCTTTTTAGCTGCGAGTACGTTCCCTAAATCAAGGGAAACTCGTGCGCCAAAAGTTGCAGAGCTAAAACGTTTTCGTGATCGTATTTCACCGAAGTTTTACTATTTAGCGGACGCACCTGAAAAAGATGCTGATGGTAACTTAGCCGTTGTGCGCTATAGTCGAAAAAATAAGTCGCAATATGTAATGACTGAAATCGACGGAAAAGCAACAGGGTGGACAGCGACATACCAAGACGGTAAATGGCAAGAAACTCAAGCGAAGAAAAAAGCGACGCGTAAGAAAAAATAAGCACTTTAATTTGTCAGTTTATTGATAAAAAGCACTCAATGAGTGCTTTTTTTACGCTGGCAATATGTTTTAATGCCGTTAGTCATCTAACCATTCAAGTTCATCGATGACTTTTCTTGCTTCTAAAACGGTACAGTCTGTTTTAGCCATTAATTCATTGACGGTGATGCCATCATTTTTTTTGGCAATTGCTAATAATATTTCATGGCTGAGTTTATCGGTTTCTAGTCTTAACTTTTTTGCTAGCCAAAGCCACGAATTTTCTCCTGAATTTTCGATGAACAATACCACGTCATTCAGTTGCTCAGCGGTGCCTGTTAACTGCCAATTTCGAGAGCGACCCACTCTGTTTAGTTGACATCCTATTGCTCTTATTTCAGCTTTTAAGGCAAACGCGCGCATTGTGCGTCGTAAAAAGGAAGGAAGCGTTATGGTGGTGGTGCGGATCATAAAGTGATAATTAACATCAAGTTTAATGGATTTATTCTAATAACTTATCGAGGCGATGACAAATATTTACATTATCTACCCCCTGCAAGATCCAAGTGGCTACCCGTACAATAGGATGCTTTTTCGGAGAGTAACCAACAAATAGCATGGGCAATCTCATCAACTTGCCCACCACGTTTCATAGGCAAGTTAGGTGATAACCTATCCACTCTATTAGGTTCTCCGCCTTGGGCATGAATATCAGTATAAATCAATCCAGGTCTAACACTATTAACACGTATGCCTGCATCAGCCACTTCTAATGAAAGACCTGTTGTTAATGTGTCGATGGCTCCTTTACTTGCTGCATAATCAATATACTCATGAGGAGCGCCTAAACGAGCAGCAGCCGAAGATACATTGACAATCGCGCCACCATTACCACCATGCTTAGTTGACATACGCTTAACCGCCTCGCGGCAACATAAAAAATAACCGGTCACATTGGTAGTAAGCACCTTGTTGATGCGCTCTGCTGTCATATTTTCTATAGAGGACTGTGTGAAAAGTGTGCCTGCATTGTTAACGAGTTGCGTGAATGTGCCGTCAAGCTGGTCGATGTAGTCAAAAAGTACTTTGATGCCGTGTTCATTTGACACATCGGCTTGTAAGGCGCTAGCTCTACCACCACGGGCTACAATTTCATCAACAACGTTATTTGCTGCTTGTTGATTGGTTAAATAGTTAACGATAATCAAAACATTCGGCGAAGCTAGCATTTTTGCTGTTGCTGCACCAATACCTCTGCTGGCGCCGGTAATCAAAGCGATAGTATTGTTCATCAATTTTTGACTTAATTTATGAAAAGATGCTGTATCATAACAATAATCAGAAATACTAAACATCTCATTGTAAACTAATGCAAAACATCAAAAAGAAATACCTTCTAAAAGGTTTGCTAGATATGATGCCGTTGAATTTAGCGGTATTACCCTGGGGGATCTTGTGCGGTTCGTTAGCGATACAACGTGATTTTACCGTTCTTGAAGCGTTGCTAATGCCTTTAATTGTTTTTGCTGGTGCTGCGCAATTAGTCTCTATCGAGTTAATCGCTGGAAATGCGTCTTTGGCAACCATATTATTAACAACGTTTATTATTAGCTCACGGCATTTTCTTTACGGGCTTGCCTTACGGAATAAACTAAAGCATTTACCTAAACGTTGGCGTTTACCCTTAGGTTTTTTACTCACTGATGAGTTATTTGCTTTCTCTGGGCGAAAGCAGGCTTATAGGAATAATAATCGCCTATATTATGCTTTATCTGCTGGAGGAAGCTTTTATATTACTTGGTTTATTTGGAACCTTATTGGTGTAATGGCGGGAAGCTTTTTACCCGATTTAACCGAATTAGGGTTAGATTTTGCGATAGCAGTTACCTTTATTGCGTTGGTTGTTCCAGGCATTAAAAACTTTTCAATATTAATTACGGTAGTTGTATCTGGCGTACTCGCTATTATTTTTCAGTTATGGCATTGGCAGGTGGGGCTTGTTTTATCTGCGCTAGGTGGGATGTTTGCTGGTTATACTGTCTCTCAATATCAAACTAGGTTACGTAAAGTTTATCAAGGAGTAGAGAAATGACGTTACTTATTATTGTATTGATGGCAATGATTACGTTTTTATCAAGATATCTTTTTTTGCATCCTAGTCTACCGTTAAAGTTAAGTCCGAGAGTAGGACATTTCCTAAGTTTTAGTGCACCAGCGGTGCTAACAGCTATATGGGTACCGATTATTTTTATTAGGGATGAGCAGTTAGCACTATCTGTCAATAATCCGTATCTAATTGCGGGAATTACTTCCATTCTTTGCGCCTACCGTTTTAAAAGTATCTACCTAACTCTTGGGATTAGTTGTTGTATGTTTATGCTGATAAAGTTCTATTTCTAGTCAACACTATCGCCTAGGTTTTCCCTTAAAAAGCTGTTTACTGTGATGGTTCTTAGATCATTTGATGTTTCGCAATAACCGGATTCGCATACATTTGAATCAGTAACGATTTTTCTTGAGAACTAAGGTTTTCAAAGCGAGCTGTTAAATTCTCTAGTGCGCACAGGTCACCTGATTGGAGGTACTCGTATGCATTTTTATTACTGGAAAACACATGATAATTACCGATGATCTGTTGATCAATCGCTGCTGCGATAGCTTTACTGTCAATGTAATCACCTTGAATTGCTTCACCAAACGCTAAATGAACATGACCTTTATGACCAACAATACCTTGCGTAATGCTGTGTAAGTCTTCGTGCTCTTGCTTCTCATAGCTGCCTTCTGTTTGCATCTTTGCTAACTCTTTCGCTTTATGTTGATCACAGGGATCAAATTCGTAAGAAATTGATACGGGAATAATATTTAATTGTTCAAGGTAGTCAGCAATGCTTTGATCTTTGGACTTATTGAGTAATAACATCGAAATTAATGCTGCATTTGTTTTATCAATACCATCCTTAGCACGACCTTCTTTTTGTGCAATCCAAATATTTTGTTTTTTATCAGTAAGACTATGCAGTATATAAGCAGATAATTGCTTGGAAGCGGTTAACATAGCACGTTTGGTTTTTTCATTACGTTTAACAATAAAACTTTTATTGATCCGCATTAAGTCTGCAACCCATTGTTTACTTAATAAGTTATCGCCTACAGCAGCTTCAACGGTTGAACAATTATTATCATGTAATACATAATTAATTAAAGCGACATCTAACACGATGTCTCGGTGATTACTAATAAATAAGCATGGCTTGTTTGTAGGAATGTTCGCTAAACCACTATGCGTTAAAGAGGTGATAGTGCTTTTTACCAACGCGTTTAAAAATCGCGAAACATAACGTTGAATGTCATCCACGCAATTAAATTTACGAGCCTTCTGTTTTATTTTAAACTTCACAATCAGTCGAGCAAATGCCGGAAAGGTAGAAAATGTTTTAGGTAATGAAAACACAGCTATGGCATCGATAAACTCTTGTTCTGCAATTAAAGAATGTACTACGCTTTTAACTTCACTATCGTTGTAGGGGCGAATATCGTCAAACATGAAAACTCAAAAAAAATAAACGTTTAGGCTGCAGAATTATAACTAAAAATCTATGTCTAAAAAATAAAATTACAAAAAAAAGCACCAATAAATGGTGCTAAGGGAATATACAAATAGGTTAGATGACTAAGGAGCGGTTACATCCTTAATTGTCACTTGCCCTTGACGGTACTTAGGGTCTAACATTCGTTGAATTTTTTCAGGTGATTTTCCATACTTTGCAACAAAGTCACTAACGGGTAAATCGTTACAGTGTAAATTATTGTTAATATATTGACGTGAATAGCCTGACTGTTTTATCGATGTTAATAAAGCTACTCGACTGCCTTTTGCTGCAGACATACATAACGTAGTTGTAACGCTATCGTTTGCTGATACTAATGTTGCAGAGGTTAATGCTGTACTATTTGCGCTACTGTTAAATGCGATTGCAAGTGCTGCTACGGTGATTGCTGTTGTGATTAATTTCATTCTAACTCTCCTGTTTCATGATTCAGTAAACCTATTGCAGTGAAAGTGCCAATGTTTAAAAGTGATTTAAAAACAGATGCTTATAAGTTTTTCTTGTGTTTTCTCGTTATTTAAAAACGACATTAATTTTTAATTGTTGGTGAAATAAACTAAAAAGTAGTTAAATTTTCATAAGTATAAAGTCATCGAATGAATGAGGGGATATTTTGATAACCATCGAAACAAAACGGTTAACCTTGCGTTTATTAACGCATCAAGATGCCAATATGATCTTGGCATTACTTAATGAGCCAGCATTTTTAAAAAATATTGGCGATAAAGCGGTTCGTGATTTACAAAGTGCGAAACACTACATTGATACAGGGCCACTAACACAGCTATCACAATATGGCTTTTGTTTACTTTGTGTGGTGCAAAAAAGTTCAAATAGGGCAATAGGGCTATGCGGTTTGATAAAGCGTGATGGTATAAAGCACCCAGAGATAGGGTACGCATTGTTAGAGGAGTTTCATGGGAAGGGGTTGGCTTATGAAGCGGCTGAAAGTGTAATTTCTTCTATTGAAAAAAGCGCTAAACTTAGTACTATTCAAGCAATATGTCATCCAAAGAATAGTCGCTCAATTGCTTTATTAGCGAAGCTAAAGTTTATGCAAATAAAATTGATTGCGTTACCAGAACAAGATGAAAAGGTATTATTATTTGAGCGTAAAATTTAAGGTGAGAATAATTATCATACTAAATATGTATCAATAATATGCACTTGGGTTTTTTACATGATTTATTCGCGATTATTACTTGCGTTTTAGCTTTTTTACCCCAGTCTTATAATAGGTAATTAAAAAAAGGAAAAGCTATGAAAATAAACGTTTCTGGTCATCACGTTGACGTTACTGATTCTGTAAAATCACATATCGAAGAAAAACTTGAAAAGATTGCTAACCATTTTCCTACATTAATATCGCTAGAGGTTATTATTACAAAAGCGCATGGTAAACACCATGTAGAATTGACCACCAATTATGAAGGGGCACCAGTTGTTGCTTCCGCTAAAGAAGAGGTGATGTATCCTGCAATAGCAAATTCTGTGAAGAAGCTTGATGCTGCACTAAAACACAGAAAGGGTTTGTTGAAATCGAAGCTTCATCAAAAACCGATTGTTACTTCACCTGATGTTGCTCATGAAAAAGTTCAGGAATTAAATTTAACCTAACCTACTTAATCGAATAAACGCGATCTAATGTCAATGGCATAAAAGCCTTTTTAGATCGCACCCATGTTAAATTTCTTTCAAAAATCGCTCTAAACGGGGTAAGTAGTAATTATCATAATCTAGAGAAAATGCGACTCGTTTTGTGCGACCAATAATTTCACTTCTCGGTACAAACCCTATTACTCTTGAGTCGGCACTATTGTTCCTATTATCACCAAGTACTAAGTAATGATCGTTTGGCACAACAACAGCTGGAAAGTTTCCGTAATTATTATTTTGTTCAGTCACTTTAATTTTATGAGAATTATTCGCTAACTTTTCATTAAATACATAAAAACCAGTATTTTCCGTCTGACCGTGTTGCTGGTATTTTATGGCCTTATTGTTAATGAATAAGCGATTATTAATTAATTCAACGGTATCACCTGGAGCGCCTATCACGCGTTTTACTAGACGTTTCTGAGCGGCTTTTGATTCAAAAATAATGATGTCATTTACTTGAGGATCACTTAGCTTAAAAAGTGAGTATTGAACAAAAGGTAGCTGAATATCATAAGCAAGCTTATTAATAAAAATGCGATCCCCCTCAACGATTGTTGGTTTCATTGAACCTGTTGGCACATCATTCCAGTCAGCAACCGCACTTCGAAACACTAGCATCAAAAAAATAAATAGTACGAATAGTTTATTGCTGTTCCAAAAGTTATTAATGTGTTTTTTCATTGCATGCAACCTTAAAGTGTATTTGTGGCATTATTTATAGTCGGCAAATGAACACTTTTATTACCCTTATGAACTTAAATTTTTGGATTAATTGACTAACGTGAAGATAATTAGAGTATTTTTAGCTTTAATTGGTTAAATAAACTAAAAAATAGCTATTTGACCTAAGTATGCTGCTTCTAAATATGTATCATTAAAAGAAATAATAATAAACCCTTGTATTTCAAGCAGATAAAAGTTGGCACTTCATTTGTATTGTTTAAGGAGTAATAACGTGAATGATAAAGGATAACAAGATGAAAACATTGATTGCAGGTGCAGTATTATTATCGACCAGTGCAATGGCACATGACACACATTTCTCAACAGATACATGTGACATTGATTTAAATTCAGGGTTAAGTATTCAAAATGACGTGATCAGTTTTAGTAAGAAGGGTAATACGCTTTACCAGCTTATCAATGACCAACAGTTAGTCATTAACGATAAAACAATTGACTTAACTGCAAAACAACAAGCAGTTGTTACACAATATTCTCGTGAAATTAGGGGGTTAGTACCAGAGGTTAAAAGTATTGCTATTGATGCAATAGAGTTAGCATCTGAGGGGGTAAACTTAGCGTTTGATGAACTGCTAGGAGCAGGTAACAAAATAGGCGCTGATTTATCTCAGCAGTTAAACACACTAAAAGGTGATGTAGAAAACAATTTTGATGTTAACCAGTTTGCCATTGATGAGCATGGTAGTTTAGACGCTGACTTTTTAGGGGAAGACTTCGAGCAAAAAATTGAAAATATTGTTGAAGAGACAGTACAAAACTCAATGGGAACCTTGCTCATAGCCGTTGGTCAAGAGCTATTGCTTGCTGGTGGTAATATGGATGCCTTTGAAGAAAAAATGGAGAAATTTGGTGAGCAGGTAGAGTATGAAATGGAATCTAGAGCTGAGGTAATAGAGCAAAAAGCTGAAGGATTGTGCAAATCTGTGGAAAGCATTGATCGCTTGGAAGAGCAATTAAAAAGTCTAGTTGATGAAATGCCTCAATTAGATGTTATTACAGTACAAAGTAGCGATCGTAAAAAAGCATAGCTACTTCAAAACCAATAATAGTAAGGCATGTTTACATGCCTTTTTCTTTTCCGAATAAAACCCGTAAAATAAGCGTCTCTTTGTTCTTAAGACAATATCATGCACGCAATACAACAGTTATATTTTCAACGAAAATCGCAATCTACTAAGCCTTTTAATGCGAGAGGTAAAGGTGTTACGCGTTGTGAGTTATGTCAACTAGCCCAAAAGCATTGTATTTGTCTGCTTCGGCAAAAAAAACAAACTCATTGTGGCTTTTTACTTTTGATGCATGATTGTGAAGTATTAAAGCCAAGTAATACTGGTCGCTTAATAGCAGATGTCATTACTGACACCTATGCTTTTCAATGGCGTAGAACCGAAGTAAGTGAAGAGCTAATCAATCTTATTAATCATTCTGATTACCAGCCTTTTGTCATTTTCCCACATCAATATGCAACCGATGATAGGAAAGTGTATCACCACTTACCTGAAAAGAAACCTAACAAGAAACCGTTATTTATTTTACTTGATGGCAGCTGGCGAGAAGCTAAAAAAATGTTTAGAAAAAGTCCTTATCTTTCAACATTACCCGTGTTGTCATTATCATTAGATGTGTTAAGTGCTAGTGGCTATGTATCCACATATAGCCTTCGTAAAGCAGAGCAGGGGTTTCAATTATCAACGGCAGAGGTTGCCAGTTTATTATTATCTGAAGCAGGGGAGTATAAAGCGGCGGAACATTTGTCGCTTTGGCAGCAACTTTTTGAATATCGCTATCGAAAAAGTGTGTGTCAGCCAAATCATTTAGATCCTGCGATTGAAAGTGTTTATCTAGACTTTGTGAATACTACAGATAAAAATAAAGCGCCGAAATAGGCGCTTTATCGAAGGATATTATTTATTGCTAAACAGCACGCTTTCTTAATGCAAGCCCTGCAAAGCCCAGTAACAACAACATTAATGTTTGTGGCTCTGGTATTTCAACTGACTGATCATCGGCGATAGAGACTAAACCTTCAATGATATCGTTTGCACAGGTCATCGACCAGCGAAACGCGATTTGAGTGGCGGTTTCTAATGCGGTACCAGCTACATCAAACGAAAAGGTAATTTTGTTGTTATTCGCGTGCCAGTTATCATCACCATAATTCGTATGAACATTGTTATATCCACCTAATGATACTGCTTGATTTTGGCGATGCGAACTAGAATTTGATGTTCTAACATCAGTATTATCAAAGCCTGACACTAAACGACCTCTACCTTGAGTGCTATTGTCACGATCATGTTCATATAGCTCGTATGCATAATTCCAGTTTGTGGTGGTGTTGTTATTGTATTTTGAATAACGATCAGTTTTACTATCTTGCCACGTTTTCCAACCACCCATGTTTACAGGTAAATCGGTAGACATAAATAAATCACCAAATTCAATCCCGTTATAACCGTTTTTTCCAGCAAAGTTAGTAAAAACATCTACTGTTAGTGTTGAACCAGACCGTTGCACGACCATCTTTTGAATATCATAGACGCTGTTTCTTCCATTTACATCGCCATTATATCCTGCACCAACATAGTTGTCGTTAATTTCAGTAGCAGGAATATCTTCTGCTTGAACCATTACTGAGCTCGCTGAAAACAGTACTGCTCCAATCCATTTTAAAGCTTTCATTTTAATCACCATTAAATATTTTTAATTAGATTACTTCATCTAATATATAGCTTAGCATTTATTGTGCCATTAATTTAACTTGTTGTTTTTTAATGTTTATTTTTTATTTTGAATGTAAAGAACAAATAAACTGTAAAGTTACCTGACACTGATTAATTAACAAGCTGCTATTGCTGTTTATCTATCTGCTAGCTTATCATACGACATAAAAGGAATAATGAGAACTTGATTAATGAATCAATTTACACAATGTACGTTTTGTATTTTATTAGCCATAACAAGTCAAAGCATTGATGCGGCAGAAAGCACGAGTCAACCGTACGAAAGTGCATTAAAAAGCTTTTACGTGGATGACTTAAATGAAGCCGTTATTCATTTAAAAAATGCATTAAAAAACAACCCAGACCACCTGCCATCAAGAATATTAATGGCGGAAATCTTAATTGCACAAGGCAATGGAGCGGCAGCAGAAATTGAGTTGAACAATGCAAAGCAACAAAATGCTGATGAAAAAAAACTAACGCCATTATTCTTAGAAGCTTACTTATTACAAAATCAATATGAAAAAGTAATCAACAACGCCACGTTGACGATTGGTGACAATAAACTTAATAGTCAAATATTAGTATTAAAAGGACGAGCATTGTTCAAAAAGAATAGTGCCAGTTTAGCCGCGATTGAATACAAAAAAGCATTATCACTCAACGAGAATAATGGCGATGCATTAATGGGGTTGGCTCAAGTTGCGCATAAAAAGAAACAATTTAATGAAGTATTATCATTAACTGAGCAAGCATTAAATGTGTCACCATTAGATATCAATGCCTTACGTATGCAAGCCGAAGTTTATCAGCTTCAAGGTAAGCTTAATCTTGCTGAGCAAGCGATTTCAAATGCAATTTCATTAAATGACCAGCATATTCCTGCTTTACTCACTCGCGCTAGTATTTTAATTGAACAGCGACAATATCAGATCGCTTTAGAAGATGTTAATACCATTTTAAAAGAGATCCCTAATGAACCTAGAGCAAACTTTTTAAAAGCGGTCATTACTTATACTTTAGGCATGGATGAAGCGTTTAAAGAAACTACCTCTCATTTAGAAGTTGTGTTATCAGGCTTACCTAAAGATGTGATGGATGAAAATCCGATTTATCATTATTTGGCTGGTGTCGTGAGTTTTAATCAGCAACAAATGTTAAAAGCAGACGAAAGTTTACGTAAATATTTAGCGATTATGTCTGATGATGTAAGAGCATTAAAGCTGCAAGCTAAAGTATCCATTGCATTGAATGAGTATTTTGGTGCTAAAAATAATTTAGTGAAAGCGCGTTTAATTACACCGAATGATCAAGAAATTTGGTCATTGCTTGGTCAAACTTATTTGGCAACAGGTGAAGTCGAAAAGGCAGCTCGATATTTTCAAGATGTTATTGCTGCAAATCCTGATTCAATCGCTGCTAATTTAGATTATGCAAAGCTATTAATTGTAAAAGGTGACTATAGCAATGCGATTGACAGACTTAAGGCAACAGAGAAGCAAGATGAAAATAACCCACAAATATTGCAAGCTTTAGTCAATGCCTACCAATCAAATCGAGACTTCCTCAATGCTGAGAAAGTGCTTTTGCGTTTAGTCGAAAAACAACCTGAAAACGATTACTTGTATCAACAGTTAGGTGTTGTAAAAGGGCTGTTAGGCGATCATCAACAGGCTAAAACGTACTTTACTAAAGCAGCAGAACTCGCGCCGAATAATGTTAAAACAACCATTCATCTTGCCCGAATCGCATTAATGTCAGGTAACATTAAGGGTGCGAGAAAGATTATTGAACAAAAGCTTGATGTAAATAACGAACAAATCGAATTGCTTTTAGAGCTGGGCGATACATACGTTAGTGAAAATAACCTTGATGTTGCAAATCAATATTATGAAAAAGCGTATAGTATTAAAAGGGACAGCTCGCTTGCTGTTAGCAAGGTTGTAGATATTCATGTGCTAAAAAATGAATTTAATAAAGCCATTGAAGTATTGAATAGTTTTGTCAATCGTACAAAAGCAAATTCATCGCTAAGTCATCGCTTAGCACGTTTAAATATGCAAGTGAAAGATTATGAAGAAGCGGTAAGACATTTTCAAATTGCAGTAAAAGATACAGAAAATAAATCACCTGTGTTATTGAGCTTTGCTAAAGCACAGCTAGCCATGCAAAATCAGCAGGGGGCGGTTTCAAGCTTACAGAAAGCTATTGCGTGGAATGAAAACTATTTTCCGCCTTATAGTCAGTTAATCACGTTATTTGGGCAGCGAGGCGAACAAGAAAAAGCATTTGATTTGATTGATGCTCTCATCGAAAAAGTTTCGGTACCAGGGCTTGAAGACACCCTAAAAGGTGAAGTGTTGGCTCAAGTTGGTAATGCCCAGCAAGCAATTAAACGATTTAAACAATCATTAAAACAAGATAACTCCCAGCGTGCTACTTTGGGGTTATCAAATGTGTATATTAGTATCTATGAGTATAAACAAGCCATTCAATTGCTATCAGATTGGCTTGATAACAACAAGCAAGACTTAGTGATAGGTGTTGCCCTTGCCAGTATTTATAAGCAGCAAGAAAGCTATGATGCTGCCCAAGACTTGTATGAAAAATTACTGGATATGCATGGCGAAAAACCTAGTTTATTAAACAATTATGCGGGTGTATTAATCGCTCAACAACAATACCAAGAAGCGGTAACTGCCGCGGAGAAAGCTTATCAGTTAGCCTCAAATAGTATCGCTATTGCCGATACATTGGCGTGGGCCTATACACAGAATAATCAAGCTGACAAAGCATTGCCTATTTTTAGAAATGCATTAGCAAGAGAATCAGATAATCCTGAAATTAAGTATCATTTAGCTGTTAACTTAATAGCCTTAGAGCGTAATGCAGAAGCAAAGATGTATTTACAAGAGGCAGTTGACTCTACTATAGATTTTACGGGGAAAAATGAAGCTAAAGCGTTGTTATCATCATTGGTATTGTAATGATAATTAGAGCGTGTTGATCTTTGCTGTTTAAGTTTAGTTGAACCCTTTGGACTGTATCTGTTTGGCATTTCTACTGTGTTAACGCTTGACTGGAGTAGAATAACTACACAGCGCAAGTGTTGCCTTGTATAAATACAAAACAAATTGAGGCAAAAGTAAACATGAAAGATCAACACGCTCTAAATTAACAGGCGTTACTAAGCGTTAAAAGTAAAGTTGAGGTATACGCATGCGTATACCTCATTTGTATTATACCAACTCAATTAAGTATTTAGTCACTTAGCGAGAAATAAAAGGGTTAGAGGCAAGGCATTGATTGCAAAGAATGGTTATTCCATTGTTAAAATCAATAACACAGTCTATAACCCTT
>NZ_MKQD01000012.1 GCF_001913705.1 Thalassotalea sp. PP2-459
TAACTCACTCAACTTGATAAGAGAGAGATTATGGCTCGAAAAAAAGCAGAGATCTTTATGGTTTAACTTGACGTGGAGAGTCATACCAACGCCACCTTAAGCGGCAAAAAATTGTTTGCTAAAATGTTGAACGAAGTGAAAACAGCAAACTGTTTTTTGTCCGTTTGAAGGTCTTGTTATATGCCGTATTATGCTAAGATATCAACCTTCCCATTTAACTGTTTACCGTCAAGATCTTTAAATTTACTTAAAACACCTGATAAAAAGTCAGTATTCTCACCAATGCTTTTTTTAAAATCTATAGATTTTTCAACTTGCCCAATTAAGTCTACTTTGATTTTACCTATTTTTTCGGGATCATTATTATATTGTTCAAGTACATTTAATGGTATAAATGGCACTACATCAAGTAAAGCACTTTCCCCTGATTTAATTAATGTATTAATTTCATCAATTGATATGTTTCTCATATCAATCTTTGTAGGTTGTGAATTATTTTGGTTTATGTTTTTTTCTACAGCAATAGATTCAGTCGGCATTTTATTGCCGCTAGCTGCTGTCGTAATGGAATAGTTTTGCCCTACATTTAAAATATTCATATTAATTCCTCATGTATTAATAGATATTTGATATTAATGCAAAAGGTGCACCATGTTAGATATTATACTAATGACTATTTTAGGCATATAACGCCGCGTTAAACGGCTAAGTAATGCTTGCTAAAATGTGTAGCGAAGCGAAACCGAGCAAGCATTACGGTGTCCGACTTTTTAAACGCCTTGTTATAGCGCATCGCTTAATTGCAACTCTTAAAATCTAATATTTCATTACACAAGGCGAAAAACTTGGGAATAAGGTGATTGTGGCATTCTTCAATAAACTCCAAAACATTTTGGTTTTCTATTCGTTTAAGTACAAAATTAATATCACAGTTAGCTGTTCTAACTGGCACCTTAATATCAAAACTTTCAAACTCCAAGTAGTCGAGTCTATTTGCAACACGAATCAGATGCTTGTGTTTAATCGTGTTTGCGTAGCCTTTCACTTTATGAAAGTTTTCATCAAGCATGAAGTCAATAAGAGTGTTAAAAAACCTGTATTTTTCATATTTACATAAAAATTCACTATGCCATTTAATACGAGTGTTATTTGGATTATCAAAAACAGGAATAAACAGATTTAACAAATATGGAAATGAGTCTAGTAATGAGTGCAAGCTACTTAGAAATGCCGAAATATTTGCTTCATAAACAAAACGAAGTTGCACATTTTCACCTTCACGTCTGATCTGTAAAAGTCGATCGTCGTGCAAATCATCCTTCGATGTTGAGTTTACTAATGTAAAATAATGATATTCGCAATATTTCAACCATCGATTGATAGATTGAGAGCTAATTTCAATTTGTTGTAGATTTTGTTCTTGCTTCTGTTTAGTTAACTCAACAAAGCTTTCTAGATTTAATTTACTACAATTCAATGAGGCTTCCTTGCGCTATAACAGCTTATTCATAAGAACCATTCTCGCAAGTAACGCTACGAACAGCCCTTTTATTCATAAAAACGAAAATTTAAATTATCACTTCTTCCCAACTATATCAACGAGATAGTATTTCCTATTCTCGTTTTCCCCGTTAGATACGAGAATGGTTCTCGATTTTTTGTTAAAAACAAGAATAAAGGGTTATTGTATATAAAAACAGCATCTTGAATTAATTACTACAACTTTTATTTAAAGCGAATGATATAGCTAAATCGGTGTTAAATCGTTAATCAATACGCCAAGGAAGGAAATAAGTACCCTATTAAAGAGTTGAAGTGATTGTATAAACAAAGCGCTTTGAGTTATAAAATGGCTGACAACAAATACAAATAATGCATACCTGTCATCAACCCTTTAATATTTATGGACTATGTAAAGTTATTTACGGTAATGCACCATCAGCGAACCGCTAACATTACCTACGGCAACCTCTTTGATAAACTCGTAATCTACATCGTTGAAAAATACTTTATATTTCTCATTTGTCGCATAAACAGCCACACCTTCACTTTCTGGATAATCTTCTAACAGCGTATTAACCGCAGCCATTAAATAATGACCAAAACCATGGTGTTGATGTAATGGGTGAATAGCAATAAATGACAATACATGAAAATTTGTCATGGGTACTGCAGCCATAACGGTTTCTTCTTTTTCAATCATTTGCTTTGTGCTGAAATAACCTGCGCCTAACAGCATTTTTAGTCGCCAGTGCCAAAACCTTTCGGCTGTAACACCATCTTGTCGACTATTTAAACAAGCAACACCTACCAAGGTTTCACCTAAATAAAGGCCAACAATAGGTTGTTTAGCTTGCCAAAAAGCATTTAACTCTTCGCGAATTGAAGAACGTAGCCGTTGTTCATAATCACTTTTTTCAGCATTGAATATTTCTAAAAATACCGGATCATCATGATAAGACTGATACAACAAAGAGACTGCTAATTTCAGTTCTTCAGCAGTTAAATATGCTGCTCTGATATCGTCTTTTGTTGCGTTAGTGACTACTTGGGACATTTACGAACCTCTTATTGTTGTTTTTCTAAACAATAGCAGTAAATTAAAAGATAAATCAAATATGCAAATTTTCTACATTACGTTTTGTTGGTAATTCCACTCGCTTTTGCACGCATAAGGTTTTGTACTAATTCCAGGCCACTTAGTGTTGTTGCAGGAAGTGTTACCGCTGACTTTCCTTTAGATTTAGGGGCTTTTGAAAAGTACAGCACATGAGCACTCCAGGTTAACCCACCACCAAATGCAGGTAAAAGCACATGGCTATTGTCAGTAACTAAGCCTTCTTCTAGGGCTTCAACAAAGGCAACCAATACCGTTGCCGCAGACATATTGCCGTATTTTTCAATATTAACGAAAACTTTTTCTGTTGGCAGTGCAAGCTTTTTGGCTAATGCGTCAATAATACGCAAATTTGCTTGGTGAGGCACAACTAGTGACATGTCTTGTGCAGTTAAATTAAGTTTATTTAAGGTTGCTTCACAACCATGTGCCATACCCGCAACCGCTTTTTTAAAGATTTCTTGGCCGATAAAATTCCAATGTGCATCACCAAGTTGCCGTGCTTTGTTTGCATACTTCATGCCCCAACCTTGCACAGCTAGTATATCTCGAGATTCACCAAAACAGCCTAATGACTCAGCCAATACGCCTGATTTTTCTTCTGTAGCCTCTAAATAGAGCGCAGCGGCCCCGTCACCAAAAAGTACAGCGACATCACGATTATCCCACTCCATAATTGGTGAAATTACTTCAGCACCAATCACTAGCGCAGATCGAACCACACCGCTTTTTATCATTGCAGTTGCTGTGGTTAAACTATACATGCCGCTCGTACAAGCGGTGTTAACATCCATACATGCTGCACGTTCAGCACCTAATAAACGCTGTACATTAGAAGCAGCATTTGGACATAACTCATCAAATGTAGTACTTCCAAATACAATTAAATCAACATCATCAGCGGTTTTTCCTGCTGACGCTAATGCTTGTTCACAAGCTACATAAGCAAGTTCACTTACCGTTACATGTGAAATTCTCCGCTCTTTCATCCCTGTACGCGTTGTAATCCACTGATCATTTGTATCTAAAAAAGTAGCTAAGTCGTCGTTGGTAAGTGTGGCAGGCGGTAGGCATTTTCCCCAACCCTTAATTGCAGCATATGTCATAATTCACCCAATACATTCTAAAATGGTTAACTGTTCGTACCAGTTATTAACATCATCCTATAGCGTGATACATCGCAAGTCTACGAGAAATTACTCACGACAAACAAAACCTCTGTTTCTTGTACTATATTAACCATAAACCATCTGAAACTTAGGAGAGTATTATGTCAAATCATCACACGTATAAAAAACTAGAACTTGTGGGATCATCTACAACAAGTATAGAAGACGCCATTCATAACGCGATTACGGAATGCAGCCAATCAGTTAACCATATGGATTGGTTTGAGGTTGTTGAAACACGCGGCCATATTGTTGATGGAAAAGTTGGTCACTTTCAAGTCACCTTAAAAATAGGCTTTAGAATTGAAAACAGTTAACCAATAGCTTTACTTTCGTTAATGGTTAAAAGTCTAAAAAAACAATAAAAATTATTGTTCAACATCAAAGTATTAGCCACAATATTGTTTTAATATAAACAAGTAAGCACTACACTAATGAAACCTAGTTGGATAATGTTGTGGCTATCTTCAATAAGTTAACATCTCTCAAACTAGGTTTCGACCAATCAATAACCAATAAGACGCACTATCATGCAGTTAACGAACAAAGCTGGCACTCCTGTTCAATGGCAAGATTACTTAAAATCTGGCCATCGTATTTTCATAGGCTCTAACGCCGCTGTTCCAAACGCGTTAATTGATAATTTAATTGAAAATAGCGCGCAACTTCACGATATAGAAACAGTCCATATTCTCACCTTTTCAGACAATGTTTGGGCCAAACCTGAACATAAAGATTTATTTAAAGTCAACACACTGTTTATCGGCGGAAAGAATGTAAGAGAAGCAGTAGCCGAAGGAAGAGCAGATTATACACCTTGCTTTATTTCAGAAATACCCACGCTATTTAAGCAAAATATTTTACCGTTAGACGCAGCATTAGTGATGGTTAGTCCACCAGACGAATACGGCTACTGCTCGTTAGGTGTTAGCGTTGATGTAGTCGCGTCAGCGGTGAAATCCGCAAAAGTTGTTATTGCGCAAGTGAACCCACATATGCCTTGCACCAACGGCCATAGCTTTATTCACGTCAATCAAATTCACGCTTGGTTGACAGCAGAGCAGCGTTTACCAGAAATACCTGATCAACAAATTGATCCGGTGAGTGAACGTATTGGCCAATATGCCGCAATGCTCGTAGAAAATGGTGCAACCATACAAATAGGAATAGGTAAAATTCCAAGCGCAGTGTTGAAATATTTAATGAATCATAAAGACTTAGGCGTTCACAGTGAAATGATTTCTGACGGTATTATTGATCTGATGAAAAGTGGCGTGATCAATAACCGCCGAAAAACGTTTCATAAAGGTAAAACCGTTACTACCTTCTGTATAGGTACACAGCGATTATACGATTTTGTAGATAAAAATCAGCATGTTGAATTTTACCCATCTGAGCATGTCAACTCGCCAGTAAATATTGCAAAGAACGACAACATGGTATCAATTAATAGTGCCATTGAAGTTGATCTTACCGGACAAGTTGTCTCAGACTCTATTGGACACCAATTTTATAGCGGTATAGGTGGGCAAGTAGACTTTGTTCGTGGTGCATGGCTGAGTAAAGGCGGTAAACCGGTTATTGTGCTACCTTCTACCACTAAAGATGGCTGTATTTCTCGTATCGTGCCACATATTACCGAAGGCGGTGGTGTTGTGACTTCTAGAGGCCATGTTGGCTATGTGGTCACTGAGTTTGGTATCGCCAATTTAATCGGTAAAAGTATTCGCGAACGTGCTTTAGAACTAATTCGTATCGCGCATCCTAAGTTTAGAGATGATTTACTCCAACAGGTTCGCAAACATTATTGGGTGCCCACCTACCAAGATAATACCCCCACTTCTGTACCTGAACTTGGCGCTGTTGAATTGAAAAAATTCACCCTTGGCGGTGAACGCTTTATACTTCGCCCGTTAAGCCCTGCAGATGAACGACGCTTACAAGAGTTTTTTTACTCGCATACCAAAGAAACGTTAATGATGCGCTATAACCACCATTTAACACAAATGACACGTGAAAACTCCTGTCAACTGGTCAGTGTTGATCAACATAAAGATTTAGCATTGTGCTTTACACAACGCGACCACTTAGGTGAAATTATTCAAGCCGTTGGACGATACTATTTTATTGAGGCATCGAATTCGGCTGAAGTAGCTTTTGTTATTCGTGAAACCCAACGTAGTAAAGGCATGGCAACCACCTTGTTATTGCAAATGATCAAAATTGCAAAGAAACGGAAGTTATCTTCATTAATTGCCTGCGTGAGAAGAGACAATGCTGCCATGCTTAAAGTGTTCGAAAATGCAGGTTTTGTCAGAGGTTACTCAGAAGATTTCGACGAAATTTCATTATGCTTAACCCTAGAAGAAACAATCACGAATGCAAAGGAAATCGAATGACCGTAGGAATTATAGGCCACCATCGCTGTAATGGTCATATGATGGGAGAGCATCATCCTGAATCTCCTGCGCGTATTGGCGCTATTCAAGACCAGTTAATCAGAAGTGGGCTTGAATATGTGATCAAACAATTTGACGCTTCGCCCATTGATAAATCACTATTATTGCTTGCCCATGACAAACAATACATCGACTATATTTACAGCAATGCCCCAAGCGAAGGACTTTTTCGTCTCGATGATGATACCGCGATGAATGCTGAAACATTAACGGCTGCGCGATATTCCGCTGGGGCGGTAAAAGATGCCGTTGATTTAGTGATGAGCGAGGCCTTGTCTTCGGCATTTTGTCTTACCCGCCCTCCTGGCCATCATGCTGAGCGTGACAAAGCCATGGGCTTTTGTCTTTTCAATAATATCGCCATAGCGGCGGAGTATGTGAAGCAGCAATATGGTGTTTCGCGTGTTGCTATTGTAGATTTTGATGTTCATCACGGTAACGGCACTGAAAATATTGTAAAAGATAAAACAGGGATATTATTTTGCTCGAGTTATCAGTACCCTTTTTACCCGTTTGAAATGCAAGCAAGCGACAGTCCGCCCATTATTAACACCCCCCTCAAAGCAACCACAAAAGGGCCTGAATTTAGGCAAGCCATCAAAGATAAATGGTTAACGCATTTACATGAATTTAAACCAGAATTTATTTTTATTTCTGCAGGGTTTGATGCGCATATTGAAGATGAAATGTCACAAATAAGCTTAACGGAAGATGATTATCGCTGGGTGACTGACGAGATAAAAAATATTGCTGACCAATACGCTCAAGGCCGTATTGTTTCTGCCCTTGAAGGTGGCTACGCGCTAAACGCTTTAGGTAGGTGTGCTGTTGCCCATATTAATGGCTTAATTGGAAATTAACCCGCTTAAACGTAAAATGCCGCATTAAATGCGGCATTTTAAATTAACTTGGTTGAAACATATCCGATTGAGGTACTCGATACTTCTTATGTTGTTTCTTCTGCAATGTTCCCTTTCTGTGCTTCAATACTGCTTCAAGCTTTTTAGCTGCTTCTGCAATAGCTTTGTACAATTCTTTACTGGCAGCGCGAACTGATATTTTCTGCCCTTCATACTGGGTGATCACTTCGATTTGTTGTTGATTCGGTTCAACTTTCACTACCGATTCAATCGCCATAATATCTGGGAAGTGATTCGCGACTTTAGTTAATTTATTCTCAATTGCTTGTTTGATTGCTTGGGTAATTTTTACATGATGACCTGAAATTGTTATTTTCATTTTACACCCTCTTCATTGAAAAATAGAAACAGAGATTACGTTCTCTATTTATATACCTCTGGGCAATAAAATAAAAAACAACAGTAAAATGCAAAAATAATTTTTAAGCGCACATATGATTAAAGTTCATAGCTATCATATTGTGCTAATTCCTTACGTAACCTGCGAACTTCTTTAATATTTTCAATTTCTCGCCATTTACGTTTGCGGGTTTTTACTTTTGCTTTCACCTCATGAACGTCTAATTCGTCGAATTCAACATAGTCAAAATTTCTATAATCTGATGTATTCATTTTGTTTATCCACATTGTAATAACTGGCTTCAATGTAAACAGGTTTTATGATCATTTTTTGAAAGAAACGTGACAGTTACATGACGATAAAACTTAGGATATGTTGATCTTTCGTGTTTATTTTTGCAGCAGTTTATGGGTATTTAGACAAGGCATTGCGTTTAATGTGTGGTTATTCCACATGAAAAAGCAAAAACGACGTATAAATGACAAAAAACGCTGCCCTTTGGGTTCATTCAACTACATTTACTCTCGAAAGATCAACAGACCTTAATTAAATGTGACCTAACACCGATAAAATTTCCACACCTTGTTGATTACAATATTGTAATCCAGAATCGACATCTTGGGCCGTCAAACCAAGTTCCTGCAAAAGATGATTTCCTAAAAATGTTTTCTTTGCATACATGCCAGGATGCGAATTAATTAACGCTAAACGTGTGGTAATAAACAACAAACTTGCTTCATTAGATAATTCATTCTGATAAGCATCAGCATACTGTGCGATAGGCTCAACGATAACTGACGGTAACTGCCACGAGGTTAACAACGCGGCACTTAATTGTGAATACGTAAAGCCCAATACATCTTTTTGTCGCTCCCAAGGCGTTTCTCCTTGGTGGTAACCTTCGCTGTATTTAACTTGCTTTGGCGCTAAATGTACTAATACTAATGCGCCTATATTATGAAATAGCCCTGATAGAAATAAACTTTTTTCGCTAGGCATTTTAAGTTGTTTAGCAAAAAACTGGGTTAATAACGCACAATCAACGCTGATCTCCCAAAACCTATCCATGTCTGCGATGTTGGAATCAATACCAGAAAATGCAGCCGTTACCCCATAAGCATCAACTAAGTTTTCTACTTCTTTAATCCCTAATATCATTAAGGCACGATCGATTGAAACCACTTCACGGGGAAAACCGAACATGGGGCTATTTGCTATTTTTAATAATTTTGAAGCAATGGCCGGTTCAAGAGACAATACTTGAGCAATATCGTCTAATGTTGAGCTTTCATCCGCAATCAGCCTTTTAAGCGTCATGTAAACATCTGGTAACACACATAACTCTTGTGCTTGTGCCACATATTGATCAACACTAGTTCTCATGATTTCCCCTTATAATACAAAAGAATAAACGCTAATAGTGCTTAAGTTTACTGTTGACTTTGGCAAATACTATCATTAGCACCAAAATCATTAACCCTGCAATTAAACCAACAACACCATCATGCACCACACTGATTATTGTTGCCCAACTATTACCCAATAAAGCCGCTACGTAGTGAGTGATACTGATTGAAATATCATGTAAAAACGCGATGCTATGAACAAGTATGCCGCCGCCAACTAAGAACATCGCTAATGTGCCTACCACCGATAACAATTTCATCAATAAAGGCGCAAATATTAATAACCCCCGCCCGCAAGTTCGCTGCAATTGATTGAAACCACCTGACTTAGATTTCTTCAATAAATATAATCCTAGGTCATCTAGCTTAACAATGCCTGCTACTAAACCATAAACACCAACAGTAAATGCGATAGCTAAACTACTGAGCACCGCAATTTGTGTTTCAAAGCTTGCTTCTTTGACTGACCCCAACACAATAACCACAATTTCAGCTGATAGAATAAAGTCTGTTCTAATGGCACCTTTAATTTTATCTTTTTCTAATTGCACTAAATCAACGTTATTTTGCGTTAACTTATCCAGTACTTCTTGATGATATTTTGCTTTTTCTTCTTTGCTTTGTAGAAATTTATGGGTAACTTTTTCTGCCCCCTCAAAGCACAAATACAAACCGCCCAGTACCATTAAAATAGTAATTAAAGGTGGATAAATAGCGCTAATTAGCAACGCGGCAGGTACTAAAATTAATTTATTAACAAAAGAGCCTTTCGTAACCGCCCACACCACAGGTAATTCCCGCTGTGCTTTTACACCAGAGACTTGTTGAGCATTTAACGCAAGATCATCCCCCAAAACACCAGCTGTTTTCTTAGCTGCAACCTTTGAAAGTACAGCAACATCGTCTAATACAGTGGCGATATCATCGATTAACGCGAGTAAGTTTACCCCTGGCACTTTTATTCCTATATTCAATTGATAATCGTTAACTGTATCATGAATTTAAACGTTGCAAACGTTTAGTATCGTAAACATTCAGATAAACAATGTCATGCATTCAAGTCGTTAATAACTAAACCATATCATTCATAAAAATGACATGTAGACTTCATAAAGGCTACACACATTATTAACAAATCCTTAACGTAAAACACTTACCATTTGGTCAGCTTTTATAAGCTATTCACTTTTACTTACTTGATAACGGCCAAAAAACATGAAAAAAATACCTTTATTAGTCTTATCTGCATTGCTCACCAGTACAGCATCGGCAGATATCATAATTTCAGAATACGTTGAGGGAAGTAGTTACAACAAAGCGATTGAGCTATTTAATACCAGCGCTCAAAGCGTCGATCTCTCTCAATATCAACTTGCCTTATACTTTAATGGTAAAACGACAGCAGGAAACACCATTAACTTAAGCGGCACCATAGCCGCTAATAGTACTTTCGTGATTGCACATCGTGACATTGATAGCAGTGTTGCAACCCAGTTAACAACAGGCAGTTTACTGTTTAACGGTGATGATGCTATCGTGTTAAAGAAAGCAAATACGATTATTGATTCAATAGGAAAAATCGGCCAAGACCCTGGTAGCCAATGGGGTAGCGCATTAACAAGTACAAAAGACAATACCTTAGTGCGTAAATCTTCTATCAGCAGTGGCGATACAAACCCAAATGATGACTTTAACCCCGCAGGCCAATGGATAGGCTTTGCAAAGAATACCCTTGATTCATTAGGCTCTCATCAGTTTGACGGTTCAACGGATAATGGAGACCCTGGTGACGGTGACAATGGTTCAGGTGATGGTGGTGATGGTGATGGTGGAGATTCTCCAGCAACCAGCAACTGTGGTGATACATATACTAGCATAGCAAATATTCAAGGAAGTAGTAACAGTACCCCATTATCAGGGCATACAGTGTGGACAGAAGGTATTGTCACTCATACTCTTCAGCATACTGGTTATAAAGGTTTTTTCATTCAAAGCGCTGATCTTGAAGCAGACAATAACGCCATGACTTCAGAAGGTGTATTTGTTTATCACCAAGCTGATACAGTTGCCGTCGGCGATAACATTCGTTTACACGCGAAAGTTAGTGAATATAACAATTTAACGCAACTTTCTACGGTGACTGAGCTACAGGTGTGTCAAACTGCGGTCAGTTTGCCTGCTGCACAATTAGTTACTTTACCCCTTGATGCAACCCAACGAGAAGCACTTGAAGGTATGAGGGTTACCATAAAAGATGCAGTGATCACAGATACCTATAACTATGGCCGCTATGGTCAGTTCGAAGTTGCCTCTGAACGTTTATATACACCAACGCAAGTATCTGAACCTGGCGCTTCGGCCAATCAGTTAGCAATAGAAAACGCTGAAAAATCGATTCTTGTTGATGACGGTGAAACAGCACAAAACCCTGAAATGTTGCCCGCGCCAACGCCAGAGCTAAGTGCCATTAATTCATTACGAAGTGGTGATACAATACCAACATTGACTGGTATCTTGTCATTTCACTTTACTAATTATCAAATCCTACCAACAACACCTCTTGCTACCCAAACCACCAATGCTCGCCAGCAAACGCCTACCATTACTAACGTGGGTAATTTACGAGTTGCAAGCTTTAACGTGCTTAATTACTTTAATGGCAATGGCTTAGGAGGTGGTTTTCCAACCGCTAGAGGTGCTAAAACCGAAGCGGAGTTTGTGCGTCAGCGTGATAAAATTATTGCTGCCATTGCAACCATTAACGCTGATATTATCGGTTTAATGGAAATAGAAAACGACGGATACGGCGCACAATCAGCCATTGCCGATCTTACTCAAGGGATAAACGCTTACTTTAATGATAACGTTTATCAGTTTGTTGCTCCTGCGGAAAGTCAAATGGGAAGTGATGCAATAGCCGTTGGCATACTTTATAAAGCGAATTCAGTGACACCTGTTGAGGCTGCTAAAGTATTAAATAGCCAAAACTCTGCTAAAGATGAAAATGGCCAAGTACTATTCTTATCAAACAAGAACCGCCCTGTTGTAACACAGTTATTTAAACATCAAGCGTCTGAACAAGAAATTGTGATTGCGGTTAATCATTTAAAATCGAAAGGTAGTCACTGCAACAGCCTTAACGACTATGATAACAATGATGGGCAAGGTAACTGTAACTTAACGCGTACACGAGCCGCTAAAGCACTTGGCTTGTTCTTAAATAAAGAATATGTCGAGCTGCCCACCCTCGTTATTGGCGATTTAAACGCCTATTTAAAAGAAGATCCTATTGTTGCGTTAGCAAATGCCGGCTTTGATGACTTATTTACTACCTTAAATAAAGTGGATGCCTATAGTTATATCTTTGATGGACAACTCGGCCAATTAGATCACGCGTTAGCTAATCAAGCTTTAGCACAGCATGTGGTAGATGTTGTCACTTGGCCTATAAACGCCGATGAACCTCGCGTACTTGATTACAGCATGCAATATCAAAACGCGACACATCACGCAAAATACTACGCCCCTGATGCATTCCGTTCATCAGACCACGACCCTATTATTGTCGAAATTTCGTTAACACAAGACAGTATGTTTGGAGATTTAGATCAAGATTCTGATGTAGATACCCAAGACATCACGCTGTTTTTAACATTATCAGCATCAAATGAATTAACCGATTTAGCTTACGACTTTAATAACGACAAACAACTCAACCGCCGAGATGTTCGCGGTTACATGCAACTGTGTACTCGTGCTCGATGCGCTACTGAATAATCATTAATTAAGGGAAAAACATGAAAAATTTATTTATACTACTTTGCTTGTTTGTTGCGACAAACGCGAACGCTAACCTCATCTCGTTAAACAGCGATCAAGCGAGCTACAATACAAACGACAACGTACTATTAAACATTGCCGTTGAACAAGTCGCAGCAGAAATGGCTACGCTTGAAGTTGACATAGCTTTTGATAATACCTTGTTATCATTTGAAGATTTTGTTTTTGATTCTATGATGATGTCACCACCTTCACCTGCATTTGGCCCGTTATTTACTGACGTTACGTTAAGCCAACCGGGTTTACTTTCAGTAGCCGTTTGGTGGTTTGATGCCACAGAAGTGCCCTCAACTTCCTTTAATTTAGGTATTGCAGAATTTACAGCGCTTGCTTACTTTACCGCATCGTTTGACATTGCAGCAGTTAGACAATTTGATATCAACGGTGACGAGATTGTCAGTGCGATTAATGAACCTGCAACGGGCCTTTTACTATTCCTAAGCCTCTTTGCTTTGTTCCGTAAAAAGTACCATAACGCTTAATCAAGGTTTCATCATAAAAAAGCCCTGTTAATTAACAGGGCTTTTTCATCAATTGCGTTGTATAGTAACGTTCACGTTAAAACAGAATCTTACTTATCACCACGCCCCATAAACTTTTTCTCATCGGTGTTAATTTTTACGATATCACCCGTTGAAATATGTTCAGGCACTTGAATAATTAACCCCGTTGAAAGTGTAGCGGGCTTCGTTCTTGATGTCGCAGACGCCCCTTTAATGGAAGGATCAGTTTCTAATACGGCTAACTCAACGCTTGAGGGTAAGTCGATACCTACTGGAGAACCATCCACTAAAATTACCTGAACACCTTGAGTAGATTCATTGATAAACAGTACTTCGTCGCTAATAGATGCTTTATTTAGGTTGTATGGTGTGTAATCTTCGTTATCCATAAACACATACTCTTCACCATCAATATAAGAAAACATGACAGGTCGTCGAATTAAGTCCGCATAGTTCAGCATATCTGAATCTTTAAACGTTTCATCGACTTTACCGCCTGTCACCACATCGTACATACGCATGCGATACAAACTTCCACCTGCTCTGCCCTGTGGCACTGAACGTTCAATATCTTTTATAATAAATACACCGCCATTGTGCTCAATAGCTTGGTTTTTCTTTACATCACTTGCCTTTGGCATGTTATTTCCTTAAATGTTAAACAAACTTTTATTAATCATTATAACTATTGTTAGCGAGAATATATGCCAAACCAGCATTAATCACCGTTGCTTGTGCTAAATTACAATTATCAGTATCAACCTTAGGGCTGTCTGGGTAAACTTCTGTTGTGGTTACATATTTTGCGTCACTAAAGCCCATACATAAACCAAGTGGTCTAGCGTCATAATTGATTACTCCGAACTGTTCTATCGTTTCGCCAATTAATCTATTTTCATCATCAGCGGGAGCAATATGCGTTATTTTAGCAACGGCATCTATTATCGCTTTTTGAAAAGCAGGTTGTGGTTTAGCTGTGTTAGCAACAAGGTAAAAGCCGTCAGGGATATTCCAATTATCATGTACCGTTGCATCTCTCGCGGCAAGCGCAGGTCTAAATTCTGAGTTATCGGTATCAGTGGTTTCGTGTAAATCAAAATGCGCTAGTAGCTCAACGCCTAACTCATCAATGAACGACATTAACTTTTCAGATTCTGGCGCAGGGCTTGGTTGATAAAAAGAACGGTTTGGATCAATCGCTAAAGGGTTCCAGCGATTAATCGTTTCATACCCCCACGGACTAACACAAGGCGCAATGATAAAGTTGACCTGTTCATGAAAGTTTTCGGCAAATTGTTCTGCAAACAATAAAGCACCATGCACACCACTTGTTTCGTAGCCGTGAACACCACCAGTCACCAGCACCGTTGGTTTGTTGTTAGTATAGGCTTTAGAAACTAACGCTAACAAAGGATAAGCTTCTTCGTTATAAGGTAAGGCACCGTACTGTTTAACGGTAAAATGATCGGTTAATTGGTTTATTTTACTGACCACTTCTTGTTGATAACTTCGTTTTATTTGTTGTTTTTCACGCCATTGGGCTTTTTCTGCTGGCCCCCATTTAATACCGGGCTTGCCAATGGGGTAGAGAGTTTCGTTTTGCATAGGTTAATCTGTATTATTCGTGCGTTGGCAAGATTATACCGAAAGCCATGTATTATTCATCCCTCAGTTTATGTTAATCGAAATTTTCACTATGTTTTGTTACATCTATTCTCGATTAAACGCCGAGAGTTTACGATAAATTATACTTATATTGTATTGGATAGAGCGTTACACTAAAGCTATCTCTCGAAAGGATTTCTACGTTATGTATAAGCAAATACTGTTTCTTCTCACCCTCTCTACAATGTTGAGTAAGGTTATTATTGCTCAAGAGTATGAGACCATTGAACCACCAAGAAAATTAACAGAAAAACAAGCTGAAATAGCAGAGAAAAACTATCTTCAATATTGTGCTTTATGTCACGGTAAAGACAGACAAGGCCATGTGAACGACCATGCACCTTCATTAAAAAGCGCCAGTCTATTTCAGTCTGGTGTGCCTCATGCCATTTTAAGGCCAATGTCATATGGTCGAACTGGCACTCCAATGGGCGGCTATTTAGATGAGGTTGGTGGCCCTATGACATTAGAAGAAACATGGAACTTAACCTATTGGTTATTCGAAAAATCAGGCGTTGATCGGGTTAAATTGTCAACGAACCCTGTGCAAGGTGATATTAAAAAAGGCGAACGAGTCTATCAAAAAGAATGTTCAACTTGTCATGGCATCAACGGCGAAGGTATAACAGCTCCAGCTTTAGGAAATCCTTCAGCGCTAGCACACAACACCGATGAATTCATTCGTTATGCTATTCGACATGGTAGGCAAAATACCCCAATGAAAGCTTATCAAGGGATTTTACCAGAGCAATCAATTAACGATATTACCGCTTTTTTACGCAGCAAAGCCAGTGGCTGGCAAGATAATAAGCCAGTATTAAAACAACTACCAACGCCTGCAGAATATGTGGTAAACCCTGAGGGTGAACACCCAAATTTCACGCTTAAAGATGATCAATATGTGATGGCTGAAGACCTATATAAAGCCTTAGAAAAAAAACAGAAAATGGTATTATTTGATACTCGTGTAACCTCGGTATGGCAAACGGCTCATATTAAAGGTTCCGTGCCATTACCTTATTATGCAGATCTTGATGCTATGATTGCAGACATCCCTACAGACGTTCAAATTGTTGCTTATTGTTCATGCCCGCGTGCTGCCGCTGATCATGTAGTCAATAAATTACGACATAAAGGTTTTACAAAAACAGCCGTTTTGTGGGAAGGTATTTTTGGTTGGATGCACCTTGGCTTCCCTGTCACTCGTGGTGATTTATCCACCCTTGATTAATCATGTAGATTATTGTTTTAGGAGTTTTTATGAAGTATGTTCGGTTAGGTAGTAGTTCATTAGAAGTATCAAATGTTTGTTTAGGTACCATGACATGGGGTAAACAAAATATACAACAAGACGCCAATGAACAACTAGACTACGCGCAATATCACGGAGTGAATTTTATCGACACCGCCGAAATGTACGCAGTACCACCTACCGCTGACACTTATGGTAAAACTGAACGTATTATTGGTCATTATTTACAAGCTAATCCTTCACGCCGAGAAAATTTAGTCATTGCTACAAAAGCCGCTGGCCCTGGACTTTCATACATACGGGGTGGCTCAGAGATAACACGGAAAACGGTTATTCAAGCAGTTGATGATTCACTTAAGCGCTTAAGCACCGATCATATTGATCTATATCAGTTACATTGGCCGAATTACACCTCTCCTCACTTTGCTAAACATTGGCCAAATATGGTTGATTACACTGACGTGAACGCGACTGAAGAAATTGAGAAAATGCATGACATTCTGCAAGGGTTAGCCGACTGTGTTGCCGCAGGAAAAATTCGCTATTGCGGTTTATCAAATGATACACCTTGGGGAATAAATCAATATGTCAAACTAAGCGAGCAGCACAATTTACCGCGAGTTGTTTCAGTACAAAATGAATTTAATTTACTTCATACCAAAGATTGGCCGTATGTAATCGAAAACTGTATCCACGAAGATATTGCCTATTTACCTTGGTCACCATTAGCTTCTGGCGCGCTAACAGGTAAATACTTAAACGGAAGTAGACCAAAAGGTAGTAGATGGACCTTAATGCAAAGACATGGATTGTTTAGAGATACTGCGGCCGTTGAAAGCGCAGTTCAAAGCCTCAGCGATATTGCTAAGCAAATAAACCTTTCGCCAACTCAACTAGCGCTTGCCTGGGTTAGCCAAGTTAAAGGGGTAACTTCCACGATTATTGGCGCTACAAATATGGCACAATTAGAGGAAAATATTGCTGCGTTCGAACTAACGCTTGATGAAGAAATAATGAAAAGCATTGAGCAATGGCTAAAAACTCATCCTTTCCCTTACTAGGGCGTAATTAGCAAGAGCGGAATAGATACAAAAATGCCTCATGCGTAAGTCATGAGGCACTTTAAAGGTTTAAATATAAAAATTAATGTAATCTTTTTCGATTCCAGATAAATAATCCGGTAACCAAAGCAAGTAACATCAACACAAAGGAACTAGGTTCTGGTATTTTCACCGGCTCAATGTTTTGCACCAATGATGGTGAAATTTTACGATTACTATCATCTGAAAACTGCGGTGCTTTAGTAAAGTTACTTTGTTGGTCTAACGGTATTTCATCACCGTTTGGTAAGTTATCATCAGACGTTGAACCACCATTGCCACCTTGAACAGGATTTGAACTTCCTGTGTTCATATCATCTAGAGTTGTATCTTGATGTTCTTCACCTTCGGTTATATCTTCGAACAAATTATTGTTCGCTATATCATCAACATTATCGCCACCTTCGCCTGCCCCACCTTGAGTGTCAGAGTTGCCTTGACGAAATAACCGCTCAACAGACTGTTGAGCCAATAAGGTTGCTCTTTCTTTACCTAAAGAAAGTAAATCCATAGGTACAGAGGAGCCTACAAGTTGTTCAGTAAATGATTCAGCAATATTATTACTAGCAAAAAACATTTGTGTCGATGAATTCGTTTGATTCAGAATTGGCGTCAATTGCTCAAAAGAGGTTCTATTAGCAAATGAGCCAGTTGTCATATTTCTTCGCGTATACGCTGTTGAAACTTGTGGGCTAATTGGGCTTACTGTCGCTGTACGACGCTCAAAACTTCCAATATAACTATTGCCGACAAAACCCGTCAGCCATTGTTGGGTTTCACCAACAATTACACCACCAAGATCAGCAGAAACAAACTGCGGTGCAGCATAAGTATCAATTGCTAACGTCGGTTTATTCACTACATTAATGGTTAACGAAAATTCGGTCGCTCTTATATTCATCGTATTAACTACACGAACAGTAACAGCTACATCTTCATCAACTTCATTGACGTATACAAACAATTCATTTTGATTAACAACACCTGAAACAGCATTATTATCACTTACCACTTCAAATGTTCTCCCATGCTGATTAAAGTCATCAATGGGAATAGTAAACATAGTATTTTCATGTGCAAGTACACTATTGTTAGCAAGCCCTAACAATGAAAAATGTGCATTATCACTATTAAAACCCGTTACTTTATTTGAAAAGTCGTAGATATTAGCCGTTGATATACCGCTAAAACCCAAGAACAGCACAAAGCTAAACGTTTTTTGTAGATTAAAAAGTTGGTCTTTCACGATATGATCCTCGTTTGTATATAATTTACATAAACTATTAACGTCAATATGTAATGGTTACAACAGACAAGGATTGGGTAAGCTCAATTCTCTGCAGCCCCGCTACCATAGTCTTTACCTTAGGTCGGAAGCTTTGCGTATATGGGTTTCACCATACTTGCCTTTTACAAATATCAGTTAAATAGTAATGTGTAATACGTTTTGCGTCAATAAAACGATCACTTTGTTTGAAAAAGCATCAATCATGCCAAGAACTAAAATTTAAATTCAAATTATGATTACCCATTTAATTGAGTGAGTAACAAATAATGCCTGCCTTTAATATCTATATCTCATAACAATAAATTAACGCTATTAACAAATCATTGATATTTATATTTTATACAATATACTTACGAGTGTATTTTATATACAAATAATAATAACGATGAAATAAGAAGGAAATAACGTGAAAATTCCACAACAGATACTCTGTGCTGGTTTAGCTGTTAGCACCTGTTTAGGTTATACAGCATTTGCTAGCGACCAAATCACACCAAAATCACTTTCGAAAGCTTCTGCAAAGCCTTTGCTAACATCACATGCAGCAAAACAGTCACATGCAAGAAAACAACTAGACATTAGCCCACCAAGGCAAGTATCGCCTAAGCAATTTGAACAGTTATTACAGTCAAAACAGACGTTAAATGATCATTATCGAGCTAAGCCAAGCACACAAGTACGCTCTATGCAAACGCCTATTAAAGCTAAACTAAATACCGGCTGTAGCAGTGTAAACGAATTACAATCCTTAACAGGTGATGCATTAGTAAATGCAGTCATTAACGGTGATTTAAATTCGTGTCTTTATGGATTATTCGACGCAAACCTTGTTGGCACCTCAGTCTTTTCAGATCAAAGTTTACAGACAATTGCTGATGCGATGTCAGATTTACTGTCTTATGGTTACGATGGTACAGATGTAACCAAAGCCGCACAATTGGAAAAATTAGTGATTTATTTACGTGCAATGTTTTGGGCTGAATCGGGCACTAATAGAGTGTTCGATGGTCAATTTACCAGTTCATTAGCAAACGTATTTAACCAATATTTTTCGGGGCAAAATTTTTTTAATTACAATGGCTTAGCAACCAGAGATTTCATGGTTAGATATGAAATGCTTATTTTATTACGTAGCTCTGGCACAAATAACCTCCCGTACTTAGTGCGATTAACAGAAAGTCTACTTGGGTATGCTTCAACTGTTAATCGGGCTGATGATTGGGGAGTATACTATGAAGAAAATGGCGTTACCCAGATCTTGACACACTTATTTAATGCCTCAAGTGAAGATGCTAGTGCATTGGAACAATTGGTAAAAGATCAACCAGAATTACTGACAAATTTATCTTCATTTGTATTAAATGAAGGCCAATGGCTCGTTGGTCACACACGAGAATATCAATGGGGTGATAGTGTTAATGAACTCGCTCGCTTTTTAAAGTTTGGTGGCATAATTGCTGACACTATTAGACCAACCATTATTACTATACTGAATAATTACGATTACCAGGGTGATGGCAGTACAGGCTGGTTAAAAGCTCAAACAGCTGTGATGGCTTATGATTCAGAAAATTGTGATCTATATGGTGACGCTTGTAGTTTCGATTTAGAAGCAGCCGTTTTATCGGGCAGCCATACCTGCAGTACAACGTTAAAATTACGCTATCAAGAACCCATCAATGAAAGTAATCGTGATCAAATTTGTTTACAGCTTGCTGAACAAGAAACCGCTTTTCATCAAATGTTTCAAACAGCTAAAGATACGCCAGTAGCTAACGATCATAATACTGACCTAGAAGTCGTTATTTTTAGTTCGTACACTGATTATGACAACTACGCAGGAAATTTCTTCGGCATTGATACCGACAATGGTGGCATGTATTTAGAAGGTAATCCTGCTACACCAGGTAATCAAGCCCGCTTTATTGCACACCAAGCGACTTGGTTGCCGACGTTCCAAGTGTGGAATTTACAACATGAATATGTACATTATCTAGATGGGCGGTTCAACCTATGGGGTAGCTTTTCAGATCAACCAGATAACAGTGTTTGGTGGAGTGAAGGGTTAGCTGAATATCTTTCTCAACCAAATAATAACAGTAATGCATTAGCTGCTGCGGCTAATAAAACTTATGCGTTAAGTGAACTATTTCAAACCACTTATGCTAATGGTAATACAGAGAGAATTTATCATTGGGGCTATTTAGCAACACGCTTTATGATGGAGAAAAACCGTACCGAAATCGATAACACATTATTACCTACGCTTCGTGCAGCAAAATATGTGGTTTCTGAAGCAGAGTGCTCATTCGATTGGAGTTGGAAAACAAAAACAGAAGCCATCGAAAATAATTGGTACTGGGCATATGACGATAGTGAGTGGGCAAGTGGCAGCTGGGTTTGGACATGTGGCCAACCGAATGTTGAACAACCAGAGCTACCAAGTTATACACCTTACCAAGATATTATAACGGCATGGGGCGTCAACTTTGATGCACAATTTAACGAATGGTTAGATTGTATTATCGCAGGCAATGGTGAATGCGTAGCTATAGTACATAATCCTGCTGATATTGACGGTAACCAATACGTTGATAGCCGTGACATTGCAGCCTTTAATTTAATGCTGCGCCAACAAAATAATTTATCGCTAGATTACGACTTTAATCAAGACGGTATCGTTGATAGACGAGACATCCGCAGCATGATGGCATTATGTGATCAAGCCCGCTGTGCAATTACCCAATAATCCAAGGAATATATTATGAAATCATTATTTATCAGTTTACTTACGTTTTTCACGTTAAATTGCCAAGCGACACTGCTAGAACTCAAAGTAGATCAAGCATCGTATCAAGAAGGTGACACGGTAACAGCAACTATTGTCGCTAAAAACTTTCCCTATACCTTAGGTGGTTTCGCAGGTGAAGTAAGTTTTGATGACAATGGGTTAGCGTTAACTAGCTGGCAGTTTGGTCAAGGTTTTGATGACGGTTTCGGTAGTTTCTCTTATGCCGATGATAGTATTTCAGGTTCACTTTATCTTGAAGACTACGCTTATATATTTGCTGATGAACCAACCATCATAGCAAACCAAGGTAATGAATTCGTACTTGCTACTATCGCATTTACAGCGATGGGTGCTGGTCAACAAACCTTATCATTACTTAACGGGGTTGAAGTGCTTAGCTTTGATAATACAATGTTAGAACAACTCCAAGGCATGGCAGTTACCTTTGATGTAACATCAGTACCAACACCTGCAAGCATTGCCTTATTTAGTATTGCGTTACTATTGCTGCATAGAGTTAAACGATAGTCTGCCTGACTATTGCAGTGTTCACGTGGTTAATCTCGTTCATTAACCACGTGATTATTTAGTTACGCAACCAATGGCTTCTTTCTCAATACAATAAAGCCACAAATCCTCCCTTCGTTACCTAGTAAAAAATCGTTTTTTACTGACGCTTCATACAATACCACTTAAAAAATAGTCTATTGTTAGATCAACCTTGTTTATACTTTGAGCAACTAATAACAGGCTAGTTAACCGTTCATAGCGAAAAATGACGTAATTAAACACCATTTTTAGTATTTTCTTTTATATAAAAGTATTAAATAAATCGACACCTCTCATTATTTTATTGGAATAATCAGGATTTTTGCGTAAAGTAGACAAAAACAATTTGTCGTAATAAAATTACATTTAGGTGCTATTATGCTAGAAACAATTTCCAACAACGTTCGAAAATTAGGCGAAGCTCTTGGCCAAACCATCGCCAACGACAAAGGTCAAAAATGGGTCGATGACATAGAAGCCATTCGTCATTTATCAAAAGAAGTCTCTAACGGCAATGAAGAAGCCTTAACAGCACTTCAAGATAAAATCAGAGCTTATGATGCTGATGAACTTATTGTCCACGCCAGAGCATTTAGTCAATTTTTAAATTTAGCCAACATTGCAGAACAGCAATATACAGCAAGTGAAAAAGGGTTGGCTGAACTCGATTTACCCCACCCACTCGATGATTTAAAAGAAAAGTTAAACGATAAACCGGCACATATTATCGAAAAAGCAATTTCACAATTAGAAATTGAGTTGGTGTTAACAGCTCATCCAACCGAAGTTAATCGCCGTACTTTCATCCATAAATATCATGAAATTGCCCAAGCACTCGATAATAATGATAGTGAACTCGGTGATCGCATTAATGAGCTGATAGAACAAGCTTGGCATACCCAAGAAATACGCAACAATCGCCCTTCTCCTTTAGATGAATCTCGTTGGGGGCTAAACACTATTAGTGATAGCTTATGGCATGCAGTGCCTGATTTTGTTCGAGAGCTTGATCAATTTAGCCAAGAAAAAATAGGCAAGCCACTTCCTGAAACATGCGTACCATTAACGATGGCTAGTTGGATGGCAGGCGATCGAGACGGCAACCCTTTTGTCACTGCCAAATTAAGTGAACAAGCTATTTTACAAGCAAGGTTAATGGCTGCTCAATTATACCTACAAGATTTCGAAACCTTGTATTTAGAACTGTCGATGGGTAAAGCAACCCCTGACTTAGTTGAAAATGATGTCAACGACTTGGGTCCATATCGACAAGCTTTAAAGCCTGTTATTGAGAAATTACAACACACAGTGTCGTTATTAGAGGCAAACAACACTGATGGTGCAATCGCAAGTTCTAATGAATTATATTTGCCGTTAAAGCAATGCCGAGACAGCCTATTAGCTGTTGGCTTAACACGAATTGCTAACTCACATATCATCGATTTAATGCGAAAAGTACAATGCTTTGGCATTTCATTAGTAAAACTTGATGTCAGACAACACAGTGAGCGTCATGATACGGCATTAGCAGAAATTCTAACGTCATTAGGTTTGGGTGATTATCTTCAATGGTCTGAAGAAGAAAAAATTCACTTTTTGTTGACTGAAATTAATAACCCAAGACCTTTGATCCCCAATAAGGCGTGGAGCCAAGAAACACAGGAAGTACTCGACACCTTTGACTTTATTGCCAAACAACCACGAGAAGTGATGGGTATTTATATCATTTCAATGGCAAGTAAAGTCAGCGACGTTTTATTAGTGAACCTCTTTTTAAAAACAGCGAATGTTTCTTGGCAAATGCCGATTGCTCCTTTATTTGAAACGTTGGATGATTTGAATAATGCGCCTAAAGTTATGGATGAATTATTAACAATAGATGCATACAAAAGTCGCTGTGATAACAAACACTTTGTTATGATAGGTTATAGTGATTCAGCTAAAGATGCTGGTGTATTGGCAGCTGCATGGGGTCAATACCACTCTCAAGAAGCGTTGGTAAATGTATTCAAGAGCCATGATACTGTGCTTAAGTTATTTCATGGTCGTGGTGGTACCATCGGTCGCGGTGGTGGTCCAGCACATGCCGCTATTGCATCACAACCACCTGGCACCTTAGATGGTGGCTTACGAGTTACCGAACAAGGTGAAACAATTCGCTATAAATTTGGCTTACCTAGTCTCGCTGTCAGAAGCCTTCATTTATATGCCAGCGCAATACTTGATAGTTTAATCACTCCTCCATTAACACCAAGTGATGAATGGCGCGAATTGATGGGAAAACTTGCTACTGAAAGTTGTGATATTTATCGTCACTATGTACAAGAAGAACCTGATTTTGTACGTTATTTTCGACAAGCGACTCCTGAGCAAGAACTTGCATCACTGCCATTAGGCTCTCGGCCAAGCAAAAGAAAGGTCGACGGCGGCATTGACTCACTCAGAGCGATCCCCTGGATCTTTGCCTGGAGCCAAAACCGACTAGTGTTGCCAAGTTGGCTAGGTTTAGGTCAAACACTCGCCAATGCAAATGAAAAAGACGCAAAAACCATTCAAACCATGTTAACCGAATGGCGTTATTTCAGAGCTCGGTTATCACTGATTGAAATGGTGTATTTAAAATCCGAGCCTCAAATTTCAGCGTTATATGATAAAGCACTTGTCGAACCTGAATTGCAAAATATTGGTGAAACGTTAAGATCTCAGTTAGCCAAAGATAAACAAACAGTTTTATCATTATTGTCGCAAGAACACATCATGGAATCTGACCCATGGAATTTGAATTCATTCAAACTCCGTCAGCCATATTTATTACCGCTTCATTTGATGCAAATTGAAGTGTTATCACGCTTACGACAATCACCTGACAAAATAAAAAATGAACAAGTGTTAACCGTGACCATGGCAGGTATTGCTACGGGCTTACGAAATACGGGTTAATCATTATTATACTCAAGGTATTTAACTAGACTTGAGCGTTATTGAATACATTTTCAATAACGCTCTTTCACAATAAACTGACATTTCGACCTATATCAGCATCATCAATGACTTACCACCTCACCTGCCATTAACACTGAAAAATACATTTAACAATTTTGAAACATATTGCAACACCAAATATACAAGTCGCCTTTTTATTTTGAATAACTTTCGGTATCATGCAGCGCTTTTCAACTAAAAAATAGTGCTATGTGGTTTAAAACGTTCACGGTCATTTTACTTATTTTTTCATCGCCCGACCTATTCGCGAGTGGGTTACAGTCACTGAATCAACATTTTTATAGCATAGTAAAAAAAGAGTTAACGCAACAGAGTGTGCCTGGTGCTGCTTATACTGTTGTAAAAGGTAACAACGTTATTGTTACTGAAACCTTTGGCTTTACAGACAAAAAAAAATCACAAAAAATAACGCCTAACACAGTCTTTCGCCTTGCATCTGTGTCAAAACCTTTTGCCGCTACATTGGTTAATATGCTTGCCGACGAACAAAAGCTAAGCTTAACTGACCCAGTAACCAAGTATGTTCCGCACTTTAGCTTAGCGACGCCAGAAGCTGCTGATAAAATCACTCTGCATCATATACTTAGCCATTCAACCGGTCTAATGCCTAACGCTTATGACAACCTACTTCATGAAAATTGGAGTATCGAAAAAATTATCGGTCGCTTCGATCGCGTAACTCCTATCTGTGAGCCAGAGAAGTGTTACGGTTATCAAAATATTGCTTATGGCATGCTGCAACCAGTGATCGAATCTACCACTAACACTTCTTATAAAAAGTTATTAAGTCAGCGTATTTTCGAACCACTAGCGATGGAAAATGCTTCTGTGGGTATTGATGTCTACCGTACAGAATCGAATACGGCAAAACCACATGTTTTAAGAAAGCGTGTAAACACCAATAAATATGACCGTCGTGGCAAAAGAATAAAACGAAACATTTGGCGCACAGTAAAAGTAACACCCGATTATTACAAAGTTGCTACAGCAGCGGGTGTTAACGCCAGTATTTCTGATATGTCGCAATGGTTAATAGCCAATTTAGGCCATGCGCCTGACGTACTACCTGATTCGATTATCACTAAAGTGACTACCCCACGAATCAAAACAAAGAAAGATTTACGACGCCTTTATTGGCGAGAGCACCTTGAAGATGCTCACTATGGTTATGGTTGGCGCATATACCAATTTGATCATATAAAGCTTATATATCATTCAGGTTGGGTGTCTGGCTTCAGGGCTGACATCGCATACTCTCCTGAGCTCGACCTTGGCTTTGCGATGTTAATGAATGCTGAAAGTAACAGCATTAATAAACTTTCAACAACATTTTGGTCTTTGGTGTATGATCACTTCTTTCCTGATGTAATTGCTGACTAGTTTCAACGTCATTCAGCTTTAAAAGCATCAACTTTTGCATTACACTCAACTCATCTGACCAGAAGAGTATAATCCATACATATGTTAATTGAACAGCTGTTTAAACCTTTTGACACACAACAGGCACAATATGAAATCACCGTTCCTAAAAATTGGTCTCAAGGACGTACCATTTATGGCGGCCTTTCAGCCGCATTGAGCTACCAAGCAGCTGAGAACCTTATTGACGATGATAGATTAGTCCGCTCTTTCCATTGTAATTTTATTGGTCCATTAATGCCTGAACAACCCGTTCACATTAGCGCAGAAATTTTACGCTCAGGGAAAAATGTCACTCAAATCGTTGCAAAAGTAAGCCAAAATGGCCAGGTCGGTGTAATGTCTCAGGTATGCTTCGGAGTCGACCGTGACTCTGCGATACTGCAAGTGGCGACCGATCGCCACAACATGCCAGCACCGAAAAAGCCTAAATTTATTCCTCTTATTCCCAAAGTTGTGCCTAAATTTGTTCAACACTTTGATTATACCTTTCATAAAGGTGATTTATCGGTAACCAAAAGCCAAGATCCTGTTTTACATGGCTGGACAAAGTTTTCGACAGCACCCAAGCAAATGAAAATTGCACATTTGATTGCATTAATGGATGCCCTTCCACCCACTATGTTACAAATGATCCGTTTACCTGTTCCTGCAAGCACCATGAGTTGGAATGTAGAATTTATAAATCCAGAGTTAATACTTCAGGGTAATCAATGGGTGGCTAGTCAAACAGAAGCGCACCATATTCGAAATGGTTATGGACATGAACAAGCAAAATTTTGGCATGAAAACGGTCAATTACTCGCCATATCAAAACAAGTGGTAGCAGTATTTGGTTAGGGTGGTTTAATCTCATATCATTGTTATAATGAAACACCTTAAATCATCAAGGTAAACTCTTGTTATGACGAAAATTATGATCACAGGTGCAACAGGCTTACTGGGCCGAGAACTTGTTAATACTTTATCTGAACATCACGACATTATCGCTACTGGGTTTTCTCGTGCTAAACCGCCAATAGCTTCACTCGATTTACAAGATCAACAAGCGGTTGCCAACTTTATCGAAACTCACCAACCAAACGTTATTATTCATGCGGCGGCAGAACGTAAGCCTGATGTATGCGAAACAAATCATGAGGCAACCTTAAACTTAAACGTTGCAGTATCTCAACATTTAGCCGAGTGTTGTTTACAGCATAATATTCGCTTTATTTTTATCAGTACTGATTATGTCTTTGATGGTGATCATGCCCCTTACCAAGAAAATGCCACGCCTCGTCCACTTAACTTTTATGGCCAAAGTAAACACCAAGCAGAAAAAGCCGTTTTATCAGTAAGTGAACAACACACAATTATTCGCGTACCTGTTTTATACGGCGAAGTGCAAACGTTAGCCGAGTCAGCTATTACAGTGATTGCCGAGCAAGTTATAGCATCATCAGAAACTGAACATGACCACTGGGCCATTCGTTATCCAACGCACGTTCAAGATATTGCACTTACGATTAGCGATTTAATTGCCCTAGCTTCATCGCAATGTCATGGAATATTTCATGTTAGTGATACCACAAAATTAACCAAATTTAATATTGCTGAAATAATCAAAACACAGTTTTCTCTAGATGATAAAACATTAACCCCTTTATCTGCGCCATCAGAAACAGCAAGCAGGCCGTTTAATTGTGCGCTAAAAGACACGCGTTTACATGCATTAGGTATTCATCATACACGTGATTTTACCGCAGCAATATCGAAGGCTATCGCACCGCATATTAGGGTCTGTTGATTTTTCGTGTTTATTTTTCTGGCACTTGCTAGATGCGAGCCTAAACGCTTTAGCTTGTTTTTATTGGTACAACAAGAAAATAACCACAGGCTATAATGCTGAAGATAATGTTCTTCTAGCACGACCGATTACGTAAAGCATCTGTTCTTGTTTGGGTAAACAATGTTTTCCAGTCATCAATAAGCTGTTGGTGGTAATGGTTTTTTTTATACACCATGTAAATCGGTCTTGTTATCTGAAGAGGCGACGGTATTTCAAATAAACGCTCGTCTTTTACAAACTCAACGGTTAACTCTGTTGGTAAATAACCAAATCCCCCTTTAGATAACATTACTTCCAATGCCATCATCGCCGTTGATGTTTTAAATTTAGGAATAAACTTATGATGTAATGCATGTTCTTTATTGAAAGTAATGCCCCAGTCCACGTAAATATAATCATCAGCTTCTGGATCAAAACTACTGCTGCTTCCCACAAAGGATAAGTCAAAATAACCAATTAGTTCATTGATGAAATCATCATCTTTAATTGGATCTGTCAGCAAACCTACATCTACTGTATGTTCGTCAATCTTACGTTGTATCGCTTCTCGGACAGAAATTTCGGTACTCAGCGAAACATGCTCAAATAGTGCTAATGCATCAAGGATTCGTGAACTAAAAAACGCATCCCACACATTAGGTGTTGCCGCAACATTAAATGCAACTTTTTGCTGATCAGCAATTGATAGTGCCACCTTTGATTGCGCCATTTGCTGTACCATTAATTGCGCGTGAGACAAAAGCACTTCGCCAGATTGTGTAAGCCTTAAATTATTTTTATCTCTGATCAACAGCCTTGTGCCATAAAACTCCTCTAATTGTTTAATTCTCGCACTTACCGCGGCTTGTGTAATATATAAGTTTTCTGCTGCTCGGCCAAAATGTTTATTTTCAGCCACTGAAATGAAGGTTTTAAATACACGAATGTCCATGAATGCGTCCAATGTTAGCGGTACTATTGCAATGTAAATAAATCTTGTCTTCACGACAAATATTTTTTGTTTTTAAATAATCACTTTTTTACATACATTTCACCTAACCAGTAATCACCGTATCAACGTATAGCAGTGTTATATAACTTAAGGCACTTAACTTTCGTTAATATCACTAGAAACACCACTAATTGAGTCACAATAACTCTTTGTCATTGTGACAATGAAGGAGTATTTATGAATACCACGATTAGAAAAGGTAAAGTACCATTTTATGGCGATCATGTGTTTACACATGGTATTTCTCGCAGTGGATTTTTTAACAAACGAGAATCAGAAGAATTACTCATTTACGGACATACGCTTTCCGCATTAGCTAATGGCACTTTAACGCCGGAAAACGCAGACGAACAACTGTTTATCGAACAAATATCATCTTCAGAACCTGCGACATTATATTTAGCAACGCTATGGCAAAAATACACAGCCTCTGTCATGAAAAGTAAGATGCATCACGGTTTTGCTAAAAGCAGCGCAAAAAGTACTTATACGCAAAATAATGATTTAGAATTTGCTTAATGCTCAAACTAGCTTAATTTAAAACACCGCGAAACTCTCTACCTGAATGACAGTTTTGCGGTATCCTCCCTTATAGAGTCAACCTATCACAATACTATCTGGTTATTAACAACATAATTTTTCACCAAAATAGTGCAATTAACTTATCGTTAAATCAATACTAGACTTTTACTCAAAAAAAAGTAATCTGTTAACAGTCTTTAAAGTGCTTGGTTGTGATGGAATGACCACCAGCCCAATGTTATGGCACCTTGCGGCTTGATATTGTACATGGACAATCGTAGTAAAGGAGTTGTTGGTGAAAAGTGGACGCGATATACACATTCTGATCGTTGATGATGTATCAGACAACATTCAAGTTGCCATGAATGTACTCAAAGAGGAAAGCTACACTTTCTCTTTCGCCCTGGACGGGCAAGAAGCACTTAACTTAATACAACACACCGATTTTGATTTGGTTCTTTTAGACATTATGATGCCACATGTTAATGGCTTTGATGTTTGTAAAGCAATCAAAAGCCAACCAAATAAAAAAGATATACCGGTGATATTCTTAACAGCTAAAGCTGATGTTGATGCCATCTCAACAGGTTTTGAAGTTGGTGGTGTTGATTATATAACTAAGCCGTTTCATGCAAATGAACTACTTTCACGGGTAAAAACACATGTAGAACTGTCCACTGCGCGAAAAGCATTACAGAAACACTCAGAAGAGGTTGCCAACAAAGCTAAATTACAAGCGGAACGACTCGTACTTGAAATTGAAGAACACCAGTGTGAAATGATTTACATTTTAATGGAAGTCATGGAGTCAACTTCTGATGAAACCGGACAACATATTCGCCGCGTTGCTGAAACTTGTCGATTGCTCGCTCAACATGTGAGCTACCTTAGTGACACAGACGTAAATACAGTATTTCTTGCATCACCAATGCATGATATTGGTAAAATAGCCATTCCTAAAGACATTTTACATAAACCAGGTAAGTTAACCACTGATGAAATGACGATAATGAAAACCCATGCTGAAAAAGGGTATGAATTATTGAAAAACTCAAAACGACGTTTAACAACAGCCGCCGCAATCATTGCTCGTGATCACCATGAAAAATGGGATGGTTCTGGCTACCCAAGAGGATTATCAGGAGAGCAAATTCATATTTATGGTCGCATAGTCGCACTTGCTGATGTATTTGATGCTTTAACGCATAAACGTCAATACAAGAATGCCTGGACCGTTGAGGATGCCGTAAACTATATAAAAGACAATAAAGGGGTGCATTTTGACCCCATGTTAGTGGATATTTTTGTTGAACACTTACCTGAATTTCTTGAAATAATGCACTAACATTATGCTATTTCGCGCTATAAAACTGCTGATTATCGTTGTATTTTTTTCAGTTTCACTCACTCAAGTAAGTGCTGAAAGTAATCAACAGATCACGACTAAGGTTTCTTTATCCGAGGCTGAAAAACAATGGTTAATCAACAACCCAGTAGTCGTTGTTGGTGGAACTCCAGATTGGACCCCGTTCAACTTTAGTGATGTTCAAGGACAATGGCATGGTATTGCCAAAGACTACCTTGATCTCGTTGCTCAATACACAGGGCTTAATTTTAACGTAGAAATAAACCCGTGGCATACCAACTTAGCTCTAATTCAATCGGGTGATGTTCATATTTTAGGGTCTGTTTATAAAACCAAAGAAAGAGAGTTATTTCTAAATTTTTCAAAGCCTTATTTTTTTGCATTAGATTATTTTTTTATTAGAAAAGATTTAGAAGTATATGACTTATCAGACCTCAACGGTAAACGTGTAGCACTACCTAAAGGTTATGCACATCAAAAAATAATAAAAACACACTTCCCTCACATTAAGATTGTTGAAGTAAACACCTTCGGTGATGCCATTGACGCGGTTTTAGAAAATGAAGCGGATATGTTATATGACACATACGGCGCTTTAATTTACACCTTAGAAAAAGAAGGAATAAATACTATTGTGCCATTTAAGTCTACACGGCATATAGGAAAAAATCCGATCCATATTGTCTCACATAAAGACCACCCTGAGCTTGCTAGCATCATTCAAAAAGGGCTAGATGCCATTACCGTTGAGCAACATCGGCAAATACAGCTTACTTGGTTTTCACCGCCTACGGATACTGTTCTAAAAATACCGTTAACCACTGAAGAGCAACAATGGTTGGCTGAAAATCCAACGGTAAATGTTGCAGGTAATTTCAGTTTTCCTCCTATTGATTACACAGAACAAGGTAAACCTGTTGGCTTTGCCCATGATTTATTAACCCTGATCACTCAACGTACTGGCTTGCAATTTTCAACAATAAGTTACCCATGGACAGAGGCATTACGTAATACAAAACAGGGCAACGCACACTTACTACCAGCCATTTATCAAACCCCCAAGCGTGATGAAGATTTCATTTTTTCAGATGAGTATTACAAATCTCTCGATTACTTTTTCTCAAAAAAATCGTTAGACATACGGAAAAATAACACGTTAGCAGGCCTGACAGTCGCAATAGTGAAAGATCATGCAGCGAGTTCGATAATCAAAAAACAATACCCAAAATTAACGATCGTTCATAAAGAGACATTACGAGAAGCAATACAAGACGTTCAAGAAAATAAAGCAGACTTAGTTTATGATGGTTATAGCGCGATTCAATATCATATTACCAACAATGGCATTGTTAACTTTATTGCACAAAGACCAATCGCGGGCACGCAATCTACGCCGTTAAAAATGGCAACAACAAAACAAAACGGTCCGTTAATTTCCATAATCAACAAAGCCCTAGCCTCAATAACAAATGATGAACAAAATAAGCTTCTTAATAAGTGGTCATTAAGTACTACAAATAACTCAAGATTACAAAAGCTATCTTCATTAACACTTACGCTTGAAGAAAAACAATGGTTGCGTGATCATAAAACATTAAGTCTAGCGATAGATCCTAACTGGATGCCGTTTGAATCTATCAATGAACACCAGCAACATATCGGTATAGTGCCTGATTACCTTTCAATTATCGAAGAATTACTTAATATCAAATTTAAACGGCTGCCCTCCGAAAGCTGGCAAGAAAGTAAAACCTTCCTCTTAACAAAAAAGGCAGATATTGGTACCGCCGCTAATACTTACAAGCCGCTTGAACATTTACTTTTTACAGACAGTATTATCAGTAGTCCTTTTGTCATCGTGATGCAAAATGAAGAAAAATATATTGATAACATCACCCAAATATTAAATAAGCACATCACCCTGATTAATGACTACTTCAGTACACAAGATTTAATCGACCGATTTCCTGATAAAAACTTTCAATTAGTGGATAACGCGGCACAAGGGCTTGATGATTTGTCATCAGGTAAAACAGATGTTTTTATTGCATCGCTAGCCCAAGTAAACTATTTAATCGCAGAGCAAGGTTACAGTGGCTTACGTGTTGTCGGCAAAACTACTTACAACTTACCATTACGTTTTACCATTCAAGAAGAATTAGCACCACTGGTGCCTATTATTAATAAAGCATTAAAAAGCATCAGCACGGCAAAAAAACAACAAATAGTTGATAACTGGGGAAACAAAGAACCAATTATTCGCACTAATTACCAACTTATTTTTCTTGTTCTCATTATTGCGAGCCTAATAGTTATCATTATTTTTCTTTGGAACAGACGATTACAACAAGAAGTACTGTTGCGCACAAAAACACAGCAATCACTAAAACAAAGTGAAAGAAACTTATCTGTTGTCATCGATAATATTCCCGTCATTGTTTTTGTTGCAGACAGGCAAAGTAACGTTTTATTAATGGCAAATAACCATGCGATTGATGAATTAAATATTGATGAAGATAACCTTGGAGCCTTCTCTAGTCATCAATTTTATCAAGGTGACATTGAGAATGTCCATGATGAGCAAGTGACAATATCAACGTTAAAAAACAACACTATCGAGGGGTTACTTTCTGTTATTCCCATTCGGTATCAACACAAACACGCCCTGTTATATATTATTGTAAATCTGAACGAACGTGTTGTTATGGAGCGAGAGTTAGAACAAGCAAAAACTAACGCCGAAAATGCCAATAAAGCTAAATCAGAGTTCCTTGCTAATATGAGCCATGAAATTCGCACCCCAATGAACGCTATCATTGGCTTTACTGAGCTTCTCTATGAGCAAATTCAAGACAATAAATTAAAAGGCTTTGTTAAAACCATCAAGTCTGCTGGCAGCTCATTGTTACTGTTAATCAACGATATTTTAGACCTTTCAAAAATTGAAGCAGGTAAACTAAGCATCTCAAAAGACGTATGCAACCCACATAATATTTTTGAAGACATCAGCCAAGTGTTTACCATGAATGTGCGCCAAAAAGGCTTAGACTTTATGCTTGAGGTTGATGAAAAAATTCCGCATTCGTTGTTACTTGATGCCACTCGCATTCGGCAAATTTTATTTAACCTCGTAGGCAATGCTGTAAAATTCACCGATACAGGCAGCATTACATTGCGCGCCACAGCTGAGAATGAAAACAGCATTCATAGCACGGTTGATTTAAGAATTGACGTTATAGACACAGGCATTGGCATACCTGCCGATACAGTCGAGCATATTTTTGAAAGTTTTCAACAGCAAGAAGGACAAAGCGTTAGAAAATATGGCGGAACCGGTTTAGGACTAACCATTAGCAAAAGATTAACTGAGCTAATGAATGGCAAAATATCTGTGCAAAGCCAAGTAAATAAAGGGTCGTGTTTTTCAGTTTATTTAAGGAAAGTCGATATTTGCGCGATTGATAATAATCAACAATCAACATCGGTTAAAGCCGCTGATAAATCTATTGTATTCGATAAAGCAAAAATATTACTCGTAGATGATATTCCTGACAATCGTCATCTATTAATCGAAATATGCAAAACATTAGCAATTGAAACACATGAAGCTTGTAATGGTTTAGAAGCGGTCAACGCTGTAAAACATCAAACATTTGATTTGATTATTATGGATATCAGAATGCCTGAAATGGATGGCTATCAAGCAGCAAATATTATTAATAAATCACACCCTAAACTGCCAATTATTGCTCTAACGGCTTCCGTCATGCGTGATGATTATGAGCGTCAGCGCCGAGAAAACTTTACCGGATATTTAAGAAAACCAGTACTAAAGCAAGAGTTAATCAATGAGTTAAAGACACATTTACCTTATCAAGAGTTATCAGCCGATAAAGAAAAATCAAGTGATAATGTATTTAGCAAATCATTATTACAGCACTTACAAGTAACCTATTTAACTAGTTGCCAGCAATTGATGCAGAATAATAATTTGAATGAAATTTCACAATTTTCTCAAAAACTGCAACAAACAGCCGAACATTACCAAAGCGAAGCTTTACGTCATTTTAATGCTGATCTTCAACAAGCGGTTGATAGTTTTGACGTGACAGAAATAAAAGCCTGTTTACAGCAGTTTTGCCAAATGTGCCGCATGGATGATAACCCGCAATAAAATAGTAAATTAACGCTTTTTCAGCTTTACCCGCAACCTGTCGGTTATTTTTCCTCAAATGGCAATAACAGCGTTTTCATCGCAGGACGTAACGCAAGCAAAATACCTTTTTTATCAATTGAAGGATTTAGTACTCTGCGCAACAATAACCCACCAATCATAGAAAACATTACCTCTATGCGTGCATCTACTTCACGCTCAGTTGCCTTTTTTAACGCACCTCTACTTCCAACGAGTAGCTTACGCATTTCGTGTCTTGCATGTGTATCTGACTGTTGTAATAAACTTGCAATTTTATCATTGCGCGCCGCTTCCGATAACATTTCTAAATGTAAAGCCTTACTCTTCTCAGCATTAGTATGACGTTCAACGGCTTCATCTAAACTGTCAACCAAGATCGCGATGAGATCGCCTGGCTTATCGCCAAATTCTTGAAACAATGAGATCATTTCTTCCATATCTCGTTGAATAATTGACTCAATAATCGCTTCTTTACTCGCGAAATAATTATAAATATGACCCGCGCTCATACCGGCTGTTTTTGAAATTTCAGCCATACCTGCGCCATGATACCCCTTTCGTTTAAAACATTCAGCTGCCGCACATAACACTTGATTTCGTCTGGTTTCAGCTAACGCAGGATCAGCATGCTTTTTAGTTTTTGCGGTCATAACCACTCCACACTTTTAAGTGCTTAAGTGATGCATATTGTTCTGCATCACTTAAATCACAAACCTATAGTTAAATTTTGCAATGCAGCCTACGCAACATGCTTTCCTGGAAATACTCTTCTTACCAATACAAAGAACATCGGTACAAAAATAACGACTAAAATTGAAGATGCTAAGGTTCCTCCAATGACAGAAATACCTAAAGCATTTTGCGCTCCAGACCCGGCACTAGAAGCTATTGCTAATGGTAAAACACCGCATATAAATGCCATAGATGTCATCAAAATAGGCCTTAAACGCAATCGAACCGCATTAATAGCGGCCTCCACAAGAGGCATACCTTCATCCATTTTATGAATAGCAAATTCAACAATGAGAATCGCATTTTTGGATGCTAACCCAATAGTTGTCAATAAACCTACTTGCAAATAAATATCGTTTGATAAATTAGCTGTGAACGCAGCTACTGCTGCACCAAACACACCTAATGGTACAATTAACATAACCGCAGCCGGCACAGACCAACTTTCATATAGTGCCGCTAAACATAAAAACACCACTAATAATGATAATGCATATAACAATGGAGCTTGCCCACCGCTCAAACGTTCTTCATATGAAATACCTGTCCACTCAAAAGCGATACCAGGCGGTAGTTGTTCAACTAATCGTTCCATTTCATCCATTGCTTGCCCAGTACTATAACCAGGAGCTGCAGAGCCTTGTATTTCCATCGCTGAAAGCCCGTTATATCGCTCTAATCGTGGTGAGCCGTAGGTCCAATATGAGCGTGCAATCGCAGTGAAAGGTACCATTTTACCTTCATCGTTACGCACATACCATTGATTGATATCTTCTGGCACCATTCGCGCTTCAGCAACACCTTGTAAATACACTTTTTTTACACGTCCGCGATCAATAAAGTCATTAACATAACGACCACCCCACGCAGTAGATAAGGTATTATTAATATCAGCTTGCTTAACGCCTAACGCTTCAGCTTTCGCTAAATCAATATCAAGTTGTAACTCAGGTTTGTCTTCTAACCCATTCGGACGAACACCAGCTAAAATTGGACTTTTTGCTGCCATACCTAAAAGCATATTTCTTGCGTCTAGCAATTTTTCATGGCCTAACCCAACACGATCTTGCAAAAACAAAGTAAAACCATTAGCTGTCCCTAATTCAACAACCGCAGGGGGGGGGAATGCAAAAACAAATGCTTCTTTGATTGTAGAAAAATACCCCATGGCTTTTCCAGCCACCGCACCTACAGACAAGTCAGGGCGTTGACGTTCATCCCAGTGTTTAAGGTTTACAAAACCAATAGCAGCATTTTGGCCTGAACCAGCAAAACTAAACCCTGCAACACTAAAAATTGAATTAACCGCTTCAGATTGATCTTCTAAGAAATGGCGCTCCATTTTTTCTACCACGGCTAGCGTTTGTTCGGTCGTTGCACCAGCAGGTAAACTAACTTGATTAAACAAAATACCTTGATCTTCATTCGGTAAAAATGCTGAAGGTAATTGCGAGAATATATAAATCATGCCACCAACAATTAAACCGTAGCATAATAGGTAACGTTTACTTTGTTTGATCATTCGGCTTACAAAACCTTGCGCACCGTGATTTGTTTTATCAAAACCTCTATTAAACCCAGTAAAAAATCGACCAATTAAAGAGGAGTTATTATGCACATGACTAGGTTTTAACATAGTTGCACATAATGCAGGGGTTAAAATTAACGCCACTAGCACAGACAAACTCATAGCAGTGACTAATGTAATAGAAAACTGTCGATAAATTACCCCAGTTGAACCAGCAAAAAAGGCCATAGGAATGAACACCGCAGATAGGACCATGGCAATGCCAACCAATGCCCCTTTAATTTCATCCATTGACTTTCGTGTAGCTTCAAGAGGTGACAATTTTTCTTCTGTCATCACTCGTTCTACGTTTTCTACCACAACAATTGCATCATCAACTAATAAACCAATAGCAAGCACCATGGCAAACATGGTTAGCGTATTTATGGAATAGCCAAAGACTTGCAAGATAGCAAAGGTACCTAACAATACCACGGGCACCGCAATTGTCGGGATCAATGTCGCACGAAAGTTTTGTAGAAAAAGATACATGACTAGAAAAACTAAGACCACCGCTTCAATCAGCGTACTCACAACTTTTTCGATCGATAATGACACAAAAGGCGTGGTGTCATATGGAATGACACTTTCTAACCCTTCTGGGAAAAAAGGTGCTAACTCGTTCAACGCATCTTTAACCCCTTGGGCGGTATCAAGTGCATTGGCACCACTGGCAAGTTTTATACCTAAACCTGTAGCAGGGTTACCGTTAAAACGAGCCACTACACCGTAGTTTTCACCGCCAAGCTCCACGGTTGCTACATCTGATAAACGAACCACTGAACCATCTGTGTTGGTTTTAACAAAAATATCACGAAACTGTTCTGGGGTTTGTAACCGGCTTTGCGCCGTAACAGTTGCATTTAGCTGTTGTCCAGAAACCGCAGGCAACGCGCCTAACTGCCCTGCCGATACTTGCGCATTTTGCGCTTGAATTGCAGCGCTAATATCCCCTGGTGTCAATTGATATTTATGCAGCATTTCAGGTTTAAGCCAAATACGCATTGCATACTGAGAGCCAAATAATTGAACTTCACCCACACCATTAACGCGTGAAATAATATCTTGTACATTGGATGCAACATAGTCGCCTATGTCGATATTATTCATACTGCCGTCTTTAGATACAAAACCTAACACCATTAAGAAATTTCGTGCTGATTTTGCAACCGTCACACCTTGCCGTTGTACTTCCTCAGGTAATAAAGGTGTTGCTAACGACAACTTATTTTGCACTTGAACTTGTGCAATATCTGGATCAGTATCTGCATCAAACGTTAAGGTAAGTGTTGCTGCACCATTAGACTCTGACGTTGATGACATATATAGCAAACCATCTAAGCCCTTCATCTTTTGTTCAATAACTTGCGTTACTGTATCTTCTAGAGTACGTGCTGATGCACCTGGGTAAATAGCTTGTATGCTAATCGCTGGGGGTGCAATCGATGGATATTGTGCAATGGGTAGACTTTTAATGGCTAAAATACCTGCAAGCATAACCACAATAGCAAGTACCCATGCAAAAATAGGTCTGTCGATAAAAAAGCGTGACATATTACTTCTCCGCTAAGGTGCGCTGTTTGATGATTGTGCTGGAACAGGTTTGACAGGGGCACCACTACGTACTTTCTGTAAACCTTCTACAATAACTTTATCACCGTCTGACAAGCCTTCACTGACTAACCATTTCGACCCCATTGTTCTATCTACTACTAACACACGTGGCTCAACGGTATTTTCTTTACTCACAACGAGCGCGGTAGGTTGACCTTTTGCATTTCGGCTAATACCACGTTGTGGTGCCAATATCGCATTTTGCTTTACTCCTTCAACAATAACAGCTCGCACGTACATACCCGGCAATAATAATTTATCTGGGTTTGGGAATTCCGCACGTAAAGAGACAGAGCCAGTGCTAGGATCTACGGTGACTTCTGAAAATTTTAACGTACCCGTATGCGCATAAGTACTACCATCTTCTAATAACAACTCGACTGAAGAGTGTAAATCAGCATCACGGGATAATTTTCCGCTAGCAATCGCTTGCTTTAACCGTGTCAATTCATTACTTGATTGTGTTAAATCAACATAAATAGGGTCAAGTTGAGTAACCGTCGCTAATGCGACAGATTGATTTGCATTTACTAAAGCACCTGCCGTTACAGTAGACTTGCCAATTTGGCCACGGATGGGCGATAGCACCTTGCTATAATTTAAATTAATTTGCGCCGTTTTAAGCTGTGCTTTTGTGGTTAATAAATCAGCATTAGCGCTTTTGAAAGCTGCATCGGCTTCGTCGTATTCTTGCTGACTTACCGCTTTAGTATTCAGCAAGTTTTTATAACGCTGCAATCTTGCTTTAGTATTCGCGATATTAGCCTCAGCTTTTTTAATTGCCGCTTCACTTGTGGCAACTTGTGCTTCAAAAAGTGCAGATTCAATTTGATAGAGTGCTTGCCCTTTTTCAACTTCTGCACCTTCGATAAAGAGCCTATTTTGTATAATACCGTTTACTTGCGGACGTATTTCAGCGATTTGCGAAGCCACAACACGACCAGGCAATTCTTTGGTAAGCGTGACAGTTTTACTGTTCAAGGTAACAACACCAACAGGTATTGCTTGTACTGTGCCGGCATTTGATTGGGCCTGTTCTTCTTGCCCACAACCTGTAAAGAGGGCTGTTGTTACAACAACCGAAAAAACATAAAAAAGAGTTCTAATTCGTTGCATGGTTTTACCTTAAACTTAGAATGAACGATCATTCTAAACCAAAATCTTAAAAATAAAAACACTTCCCATGCTTTTAAATGTTTAGTTTTGTCATTATAACGCTTTAAATAGCAACTATATTTGGTTGCAAACCAATAGGCAATCAAATATAGTTGCAAACAACCATGCAACTCAATATAGTTGCCTTATAGGCAAAGTGAGGTAGTAAATGATCGCAGTACTGACCGGTGACCTAGTAAATTCAAGTAAAATGTCTACGTCGATTTATACTCAAGTTGTAGACCATTTAAACGATTTACTGATAGAGTCACAAAAAACCTATCAAGCTAGTGGTGAAATATATCGTGGCGATGAGTTCCAAATACATTACCCTGAGCCTATTTATGCATTAAAAAGTACCCTATTAATCAAACTTGCATTGCATATCGCTCAATACGTAGATAAACCAATACAATGTACACTGTCTTTGGCATACGGCAGTTATGAAAACTATAAAGACAAGCCCAATACTTCTTCAGGCCCTGTTTATATTGCATCTGGAAGAATGTTAGCAAAAACACCTAAAGGTGATTTATCGCTAAGTGTTGAACAAACTACATCAACAGCTCAATTAAAGTTACTCACAACATTTTTGAGCCACTTGCTCAATAAATTAACAAAAACCCAAGCGGTTCTATTGTATCAATACATTGAAAGTGACTTTACTGAACATAGGAAACTAGCCAAAATAACAAACACCTCACGACAAAACATCAGTAACAGATTAGCGAATATTGGCGGGCACCTTGTCAGAGATTACATGCAGTTTATTCATCGAGAGGTTTTACAATACAAGGAATTTACATAATGGAAATATTGCTTTTATTACTTACGGCACACTTCATTGGTGATTTTTATTTACAACCCACACACTGGATTTCTTGTCGTAATCAGCACCATTATGCCTCTAACGGGCTTAAAAAGCATTGCTTAGTACATACGCTATTAAACACGCTTGCTCTTTTCATCCTTAACATAGCGTTCATGCCAGCGATTATAGCCATCATCGTCATTACGCTTTCTCATGCTATCGTTGATCTGTGGAAGTCATACCGACCAAATACACTCGGGTATTTCTTACTTGACCAAGGTATTCACCTCGCCATTATTGGTTTAATTTCAGCTTATTTAAATGAGATAACTTTATTACAGTTGCTACAATTTGCGACAGAGCAATTAACCGCAGCCAATATTATTATTGTTATGGCCTATTTAGTAGCATGTAAACCCGCTTCCATCATTATTTCTTTAGCGCTAAAAAGACATACGGAAACATTATTAGAAACCAATAAAAATGCTCAGAGTAATAACACAGGACTTATTTCAGCTGGTGCTTGGATAGGTTATCTTGAACGCTGTTTGGCGATTTCATTTATGTTTACCGGGCAATTTATTGGTATTGGCTTTTTAGTGGCTACGAAAACCATATTTCGCTTTGGCGACCTCACGAAAAACCATGATATGAAGCTCACAGAATATATGTTATTGGGTACGTTATTAAGTTATGCCATTGCATTTTTAATTGGTTGGAATGCCATCGAAGTATATCAATGGCTAAATTAAGGTGTTGACTGTTGCTTGTTAGCAGAAAAAAGAAAGCGGTATAATAAGTAAACGGGTAATAACATCATTAGCTCACCTAGCAATATTCCTATCGTCACTTGTGCATTCATGGCGCCAGACTGAATGGTTGACCATACCAATTTATACAAGGCCCAGTCGCTATAAAGTGTAGGGTTAAATTGATACACTTCTCGATAAATAGTCATCAATGTCATAGGCTTTATTAATTGCAATGCGACAAATGTTGCTATGCATAGAAACGCATTCGCCCATTGATGCTTTTTTTGCATCGTACTTACCATCACACGACCAAACCTTTATAACGAAAGACTATTATGCCCATTGACCGATTTATTCAAAACGATAAATGTTATCAATTAATAGGATTGTAAATGACCATGTTCAAAATACAACCCTACTAACCATTTGTATTAAAGTTCTTTTTTACTACCATCAGCTAATAAACGATAAAATAAACTATCTTTGATTAACAGACCTTCTGAACTTCTAGATGGAAAGTGTGTTTCATAATCGCTTGGATGCCTTACATCAATTGCCACAACTTTACCTCGATATAGTTTTTGAACTTGCCATTGAATCGTGTGGCCAACGATCACCGCTGTTGCTGAAAACTTATCTAACCCTTGCTGCACCTCTTGCTGCGTTAAATCATCTTTAAAATACCCTCGATACCAAGAAGGTCCCGTTTTATTAGACACTAAAAAGTCATCATCGTCTGCATTTAAACGCGTAAGAAAAGGTTTTCGATAATGTGATCTGACTATTTGATTTATCTGGTCTAAATCATAATCAAATTCACTCAACTTAGGATGTATGCCACCATGAACAAACAAATAACCATTAATTTTTTCTATGCTATTTTTACTAGCAAGCCATTTACCAATAAACGAACTTTCATCATAAAGCTCTGCCTGTGTTTTGCCTAACATTGCAGCAATATAAAGATATTTTTGTGATGCGCTATAGAAGTTAGCCTGTAAATTTTTTATTTCATGATTACCTAGAATATAATGTACATGCCCACCCTGCTTTTTCGCTTCTTGCTCTAATTTATAAATTAGCCACAAAACTTGTGTTACCGAGTTTCCGCGATCAACGAAATCACCTACCAACACTAAATGCCCTTGGCCAAATGTCCATGTTAAAGAGCTATCAATAACACCGTGAATAATCAAAAAATCACGAAACGCCTTATAACCCCCTTCTATATCTGAAATTGCTAACATTGGTTTGTTATCTTGATAGGTAGTTGGTGGTACTTCAATACGAGAGTTTATCGTAATTGGAATTTCCTGCTGTTCTAAAGGGAAATATGCCATTGCTTTAATATCCTCATTGACAGAATATTGTTGGCTATCACGATAAAAACCGCCAGATTCTTTGCTTCCTCTAACATAATTTACCGTCAGAGTTTGCTCATCAATAAAAATATGAGGCCCTTCCTTATCCAGCGTATAAGCCAGACGATTTTCGTTAAAATGTGCTTCAGCTCCGTGATATATACCAATCGCTACAACCAGTGAAAACACAAGAATGAAGGTGATAAAAAAATGTTTAAGATTCGTTTTTAGTACATTGAACATATAAACTCCTTTGTTCGAAGATTATTTTTAATCCCCAAATTGTAAATTTCAGACACGACTTACCCGCATCACAGAGTCATTACTCTGTGATCAACAGACCCGTAAATATTTTTCTTAAGAGCAGTAGTTAGGTGATTATTCGTTTTAACGCTGCTAAAATTTTCGTGGTTAAACCCGCGATAAAACCACCAGATAATAACGCGATGGGAATAAGCCAATAACCAAACACCTCTTGCGACTGCGGAAAGTTATGCTCTGAAATAGTAATCGTAATACTATTACCTTGTGAAGCTGACCAAACGCCAACCGCTTCAGGCATCACTAATTTGCACAAGCCAACAACGATTAAAAATAATGAAATACCATAGCCAACAAAGGCCATTGTATAAAATAAGCTTTTTGTCACACCCCGCTTTACTTTTTGTATCGCGTTAAAACCTTCTGGTGGTGGTGCCCCATTTACTACGTGTTCAACATATTGCTGAGCTAAAAGCCTGGGTTCACCAAAACCGTCAAGGATCACTTGTGCATTTGAAGGCTTACCTTGTTGCTGTTGTAATTCAAGTGCATCATAAAGGTGGCTTTCAATTTCGCGGATCACATCGTTTGCGTCACTTTTATCTAACCGCGATAAATAAATAGATAACGACTTTAAATATTGGTTAATCAATTCTCGTTCAGACATATTATTTTCCTTGCGCTTTATTTACAAAAGTAGGTTGTGCAATTAATGACTCAATATCTTGTACTGACTGACGCCATCGACTGGCTAAAGCAGTTAGCTTTTCTTCGCCTTGAGTCGTTAAGTGATAATATTTTCTCGGGCGCGTATCTCCCTCTTGGTGCCATGTAGCTTGTATTACACCATCGCGTTTTAAACGATCGAGTAATGGATAAAGCGTCCCTTCTGTTATTTGCATCGTTTCATAGCCATGCAATAGTTTAAGTAGCTCTAACCCATACAATTCTCGCGCCTTAAGTGCCGCAAGTATCACTAGCTCGAGCGTACCTTTGCGTAGCTGCACATCCCACTTTTCATTCTTTTGTTCTACTATATCTTTCACTGTTAATATTCCTATTCACACGCCGAGTACAAGGTATTATGCACAGCACGACACCTTGTACTACATAGTAAACAACTATAACACACTTACTTTGTAGTACAAGGTACTATTTTAAAATTATTCCATCCATGCAAAATACAATAACAGTAGTGTAAACAGCAGGGTTCAAAGGAGTTAGAAACTAATTTACCTGCTAAGTAGCAGATTTTAAAAAGTTTATTATACTAATATTTACCAGGGACCGATTGAGATACGAAACGTGTTAAGTTTTTTAAAAAACCAAAATGATGATGTTGTTACCGCCATAAACAAATGCCAAGCAGTCATTGAATTTGATTTACAAGGAAAGATTAAAAACGCAAATAATAACTTTCTCACACTAATGGGCTATCAAAAACAAGAAGTAATTAATAAACACCATTCAATGTTTATTGATCAAGAAACCGCGCAGAGTAGTGAGTATCAACAGTTTTGGCAACAACTGCGACAAGGAAAATCGCAAACAGATCAATTCAAACGTATTACTAAATCTAAAAAAGAAGTATGGATCCAAGCATCTTACACACCAATCGTCCATCAAAATAAAGTACAACGTATCATTAAATTTGCTTCAGATATTACCGAGCAAGTCATGAGGAATGCGAGTAACCAATCACAAATTAATGCAATCCATAAAGCCCAAGCCGTCATTGAATTTACGTTAACCGGCGAAATTGTTGATGCCAATGAAAACTTCTTATCATTAATGGGATACCAGTTATCCGAAATCAAAGGTAAGCATCACCGTATTTTTGTTGATCCGAATGAAGCAAATTCATCAAGTTACACCCAATTTTGGGACTCATTACGTAATGGCAATATACAAACGGCAGAATACCAACGGTTTACCAAACATAATGACCCCGTATGGATCCATGCAACCTATAATCCAATATTAGATCCTTCTGGCAATGTGATTAAAATAGTAAAATTTGCTAGTGATATTTCAGCACAAGTTGAACAGCGAAAAGAATTCTCAATGTTGTCTGTTGTCGCGAATCAAACCAGTAACGCTGTACTCATTACGGATAAAGACAGACGAATAAAATATGCAAATGAAGGCTTTACACAAATGTTAGGCTATTCAGAAAAAGAAGCACTGGGTCATACGGTTAGAGAATTAATTACAGGCAACTACACTGACGAATCAACATTGGCCAGAATAACAGCGGAACTCGAGGCACCTAATGCCTTTTATGATGAAATTCAGGTACATGACAAATACGACAATCCTAGTTGGGTTTCGGTAACCAGCAACCCTATTTTAGACGAAAATAATACTCATACCGGTTTTATGGCCATTTTAGCCAACATTGATAAAGTAAAAACAACCGCATTAGAGTTTGAAACACGGTTCAATGTTATTTGTCAGTCACTTCTCTTTGTTGAGTGGGATGCAAGCAAAAGCCTGCTCAGTAGCAATCATCTACTACAAAAATTTGCCAACATCAGTAAAGAAAACGAGCGAGCAAGCCTAGCCAATTTAGATACCTTAATCAACCTTGATGAATTAACAAAGCTTGCTGATGACAACACAATAATTAAAGAATTTGATTTAGCGATATCAGGCAGTAACCAAATGATAGGCCTAGCCGCCACTTTTGCCGTTATTAAAGACGTACACGGCGATATTCGAAAATATGTGATGTTTGCAAACGATGTGAGCAATAGACGGCAAGTTGTCAATAAAAGTGAAGATGTCACAAATGGTTTGATTAGTTCAGGCAATAGCATTTCAAAAATGGTAGAGACTATTAACGCCATTGCTGAACAAACGAACCTACTTGCGTTAAATGCTGCAATTGAAGCGGCTCGAGCTGGCGATGCTGGACGAGGGTTTTCAGTTGTTGCAGATGAAGTCAGAAACTTAGCACAAAAAGCCAGCACCAGTGCAGATGAAATAAACCAAGTGGTCGCTAAGAATCAACAACTCGTTAACGAGTTGTCTGACGAAATTTCTAAATTGAAAAAAAATTAACATCATCAATACCTCAATCATATTACCGCAGCCAAGATAGCAATTACGTTACATATAGCCTTGTAACGTAATTGTTTTGGGTTACACACAAGCGACGAAATGCGTTAACATAGCCTGCTGATAATATGCTCTACTCAAAAGCCTCATACATGAATAGCAACCACGGTAAACAAAGAAGACATAAACACTCATCGCAAAAATCTCTGTTATCGTTAGTATCATTAACATTATTAACCTTAATAGCTTTTGCTGGAAACTCAGTGTTATGCCGACTCGCAGTAAAAGAAGGCTATATTGACCCAGCAAGCTACACCAATATTAGACTTGTTGCTGGCGTATTCGCCCTGTGGTTAATTTTTCTTTTCACCCATAAACCAGCAAAATTAACAGTAAATAAAAACAATTGGTTAGGTGGCATCAGTTTATATTTATACGCAATCACCCTTTCTTACGGTTACTTAACGGTAGAAACAGGCATTGGTGCTGTTGTACTTTTTGGCGCTGTTCAAGTGACTTTAGTGTTATTTTCTTTTATTAAAGGACATAAAATTAGTTTATTAGAATGGTTAGGGTTGTTAATTGCCTTCATTGGCTTTGTTTATTTAATGGCAGACGAATTAGGACAACCGTCATTAATCGGCTTAATATTGATGACAATTTCAGGGATAACTTGGGGAATATATACGCAATCTGGCTTAGATGGTCTAGCACCTATTCAAAATACAACAGCAAACTTTACTTGTACTATTCCACTTATTTTGGTTTCTATGTTCCTGATCACCACCGAAGTTTCATTAAGTTTTCAAGGTATTATTTTAGCCATTATTTCGGGGGCTGTTACCTCAGCAATAGGTTATGCACTTTGGTATAACATATTACCTTCCTTTACTTCTATTCAAGCGGGTGTGGTACAACTGCTTGTGCCTATTGTTGCAGCTATCGGTGGCGTTATTTTTGTTAATGACGCTATTACGATAAAACTGTTTATCGCCTCACTATTAGTATTGGGCGGTGCAGCGCTAGTCACGTATGGAAAACGCGCTTAACGCTAACTAAAAGGTAAAAATTACTATTGACCCAATAACGGAAGGTGCTTTATCTGCTGATAAGTTAAAGCTAATGTAAGACAATGAGAAATAACGTTTTTAGGTAAAGGTGATGAACGACTTAGAACAATCGCCCGGTTACCTTGAAACTCAAGTTCATCAGGATATAGCTCACGAAAAGTTGCAACTAATGTAGTATTGCAATTAAAAAAAAGGAAATAATTTTCTGGTATTTTTTCTTTCCAATCCATTCGAATTGGGCTACCTGACTTCACTGAATAACTAGGCTCTCCCCATTTAAGTGACTCGGTCACTTCCTCTAAATCTAACGTTGATGCCAATTGTAAAATCATTGTGCGAACTTCAATAAGTAATGTATAAATATCGTCAGGGTACCAATCAAATTTATCTTTTACCTTTTGTTCCATCATTAGCCTTCCTTCATTATCAACTCACCTAACTTGTTATTGTTTTGCTAACCTAATCGCCCAATTGCCGCCATGTTGAGCTTCACACGATTGTTCTGTATCGAATGATATATGTTTAGTGATGTTTTTTACCTTAATACCAAGATTAATAAGCTCAATCTCAATACGCGATTCTAGTGACTTACTTTGCGCTGAACCTTGATAACTCTGCAAGTTATCATTGGTATCAAACACACAAACAATCTGTAAGCTGTGTGGAAAATTAGCATAGTTCACGGTATGCGTTAACCACATAAAACCATGAATATCTATTAACGCTTTATTACAAACATCGGTTAAACCGATACGAAGTTGGTTTTCAATTTTTTTATCTGTTTTACGCATAGGGCAATTGTACCAGTGATGTTCCTACTAGATTAACATCTTACCATTGATAAGCTAAAGCCTTACTTAACGAATAAATGATCAATACATACAATAGCATATGGCCATTCTGTTATTCGCCTCAATTACTGCGCAATTTGACTAATTAATATAGTTAAAAATGAGTGATTGTGTATGCTGATATCATATCAAAACAATAAGGACACATTGTGAACGTTCGTTTATTAACTGTTTTATCGTTGATACTATTTTTAGTACAACCTGTACAAGCAAAAAACACCTCAAAAAATCAACTTGAGGCTGACAACGTAGTTGTCACCAAGCACAGCACAAAGATTAACGGTAAGAAAGTCGCTTATACTGCAACAACAGGCACTCAGCCTGTGTGGGATAAAGACGGCAATCCAACGGCTAGTCTGTTTTATACTTACTATCAACGCAGTGATATAAAAGATCAGGCATCACGCCCATTATTAATTTCTTTTAATGGTGGCCCTGGCTCAGCTTCTGTGTGGATGCATGTCGCTTATACTGGCCCAAAAGTATTAAATGTTGATAACGAAGGTTATCCGTTGCAGCCTTATGGTGTTAAAACTAACCCTTATTCGGTACTCGATGTTGCGGATATTGTGTTTGTTAACCCTGTAAATACAGGCTTCTCTCGCGTTTTACCAAACGATGAAGGTAAGTTACCTAGTCGCGACAAACAAAAATCAATTTTTTTTGGCGTCAATGCAGACATTAAATATTTAGCACAATGGGTTGAAACGTTTGTTAGTCGCAATAATCGTTGGCGCTCACCTAAATATCTCATTGGTGAAAGTTACGGTACAACCCGAGTTTCAGGTTTAGCGCTTGAATTACAAAATCGCCAATGGATGTATTTAAATGGCGTAATTCTAGTGTCTCCGACTGGCATTGGTATCAAGCGTGACGGTCCCGTTAAAGCAGCAAATCGATTACCATACTTTGCCGCTGCTGCTTGGTATCACAAAGCATTACCAAATGAGCTACAACAAAAAGACTTACTTGAACTTTTGCCAGAAGTTGAACAATTTACCATTAACCATTATATTCCAGCACTCGCCAAAGGTGGCTTTATCGACGCAAATGAGAAACAAAACATCGCGCAACAAGTTGCCAAATATTCAGGCTTAACGGTAGAAGAAGTGCTTAATAATAATATGGACATCAACCCATCTTATTTCTGGAAAGCATTATTACGAGATAAAAAGCAAACGATTGGCCGTTTAGACTCACGCTACTTGGGTATTGATAAAAAAGCCAGCGGTAGTCGCCCCGACTATAGTGCTGAATTAACCTCATGGTTACACAGCTTTACGCCAGCAATAAATTATTATTTGCGAGAAGAGCTAGGCTATAAAACAGATTTAAAATACGCGATGTTTGGCGACGTACACCCATGGGATAGAACAAACAACAATTCCGGTGAAAATTTACGTCAAGCAATGGCTCAAAATCCATACTTAAACGTTATGGTGCAATCAGGCTATTATGATGGCGCAACAAATTATTTTGACGCAAAGTACACCATGTGGCAGCTAGACCCTAGCGGTCAGATGAAAGATAGACTGTCTTTTAAAGGATATCGCAGTGGTCATATGATGTACCTACGTTATGAGGATTTAAAACAATCAAATCAAGATGTACGAGAATTCATTATCAATAGCATTCCAGCTAAAGATAAAGCCGCTAAGTACACTTTAAAACCCTAGATATCTCTTTTAGGTTAGGGGGCTTCCCCTAACCTTTCCTCGATTTACTGCCCTCTGGTGGTAAGTAAACACATCGTTAACCTTAAAAAAATAAATACTTTCTTTTTAATAATCCAAAAAGAGTATAAAACCGTATTATTCAACAGGTATAAATTATCATTAATCAAACGGCTTACCTTTAACGTTGTTTGATGATAAAACAACGTTAACGCTTTACTTCTATGCACGTAAATACGAGGCTCTATGAAACTAAATAAACACCTACTTGTTTTTAATCACATTATTAGTCATGGTGAGCATAAAGATGGCAAGTATTGGCTTGAAAATTTATCCGCATGGCATGATCTTGACGGCTATACATGTTTTTTGGGTTACAAAGATTTAGTCATGACCATATACTTTCACAATCGATTTAATTTTGATTATCAAGACAAACAAACCCTCGAAAAATTTCATCGTATAATCGAACGTTACGAGTTAGACGCCCATGAATAAAATTGCACCGAAATCGTTACTGCATAGCAAGTGGACTAAAACACATATTAACAATAAAGAGAAACACTTTAGCGTAGTCAGCATCAGTTTTGATGAAGATCAACGCGTGGTTGAATGCGTGATACAAGCAGTGATTAATCACAATGAATATATGATTGATTGGCGTGAACTAAAAGACAGCTCGCAATGGAAAATTGGTTGGAAATAGTGAGTTGGCGATTATCAGACTACAATCACTAACTAAACAGTTATTCACAAACAATAAGCTACCAGATAATAGTCTCACCTTGCCAATCCAGATAACTTAACTCGCCATCAATTGCTAAGTCATCAATAATGGTTAGCAATTGTTGTGCGACAAACATACTCGTAAACAACTTCCCTTTTGGCACATTTTTTTGAAAAGGTTTAGACAAAGGAGAATCGGTTGTTCCAGGGTGAAAGGCTATAATTTTTATATTTTTTGCTCGGCGTTTTAACTCGATCGCTGCTGATTTTAAAAGCATATTTAGCGCGGCTTTAGCGCTGCGATAGCTATACCAACCACCTCGTTTATTATCACCTATACTACCTACCCTAGCACTAAAAAAAACAATTTTACAGTCTATGTTTCCGCTGAGAATAACGGTTAAATGTTTAAGCCATAACATGGGCGTAATTGTATTGACTAAGCTCACTTGGGCAAAGCTTTCAGATGAAAAATCTTCAAGCCTTTTTTCAGGTGTGTATTGATCGTTGTGTAAAAAGCCATGACAAATAAATATACGCTTGATCGCATAATTTCCTAGTGTCGCCACTACAGCTTGTATATCACTCTCTCTATACTGTTCTACTTCAATTAATTTAGCATCATAATAAAGGTCGCTTTGATAGTACTGTAAATTTCTCGATATCAATATCAACTGGTGCGGTGATTGCTTTATATACAGCTTTGCTATTGCTTTAGCAATTTCACTATTCGCGCCAACAATTAATACGGCTTGTGGGGTAACAGGTTCCATTTTCACAATGTGCTTTTCCTATTCCTAAGTAACGATGCAGAAATGAAGAGATAGGTTGTCGATATTTTGCTATAACCAAATAACTAACATTAGCGATTTGTTTTATCGCTGGGAACTTAAGTGGTGCAACATAAATCCCTTTTCCAACCATCCTCCATGCTTGATAAGTTACGTCTAATGCCTGCAAAACTTTACCTTGGTATTCACCGTGTAAAACCCGTAAAGCAACCTTTGTGTTAATGTGCGGGTAATTTAATGAAAAGTTGTCATGGCGTAAATTCACTAACTCAATCACATTGTTTTTATCACATTGCTTTAATTGGTTCATTTCAGCGCAGCAAAGCGGACAATAGCCATCATAGAATATCGTTAAAACGTTATTTTTCATTTTCAGCTTATACAACAAGTTATACCCAACATACGCGGTAAAACTGTTTAAAGATCATTTTCACGAGAAATTGTTATCAACGTGGGCTTCATTGACACGGTGTGTTGCGATAAAGAAATAGTGGAAGCTTAGCTCGCTGCCTATAGTGTTAAAGCCAAAACAGCTAAAATATGATCAACAGTAAATCATCATTAATGTTCATCGAAACGATCAAAGTTATTATATTCAATAATGTCGGCGAGTTCTTCACCATATTCGCTGCCTTTTTCTGAATATTGATCTAACTTAGTCACTAAGGCAAGTGGATCATCGGTAGTCGCATTTAACTGTCTAAATTCACTAAATGCACGACCTCTGCCAAGCGTGCGATAATAATCAAAAACGGCCTCTTCAATGGTTGAATATTTCTTTACCCAGATGGTTTTATCTCCGCGTTTTTGCAATGCAGCTATACGAGGTTCGTCTTCATTAAACGACCATACTCCAAATACATTGTTCGCTTTGCGAAAAAAACGGGAGGTAGCCCATGAACTTTCCATTGCCGCCTGCGCAATGGCAATACTTTTTGGATGCGGCTTTAACGCGGTAAGTAATGCTTCATCGGAAGTAACCTTGTATTCTTCTTTGAGCTTTTCGATGCGATCATGACTTTGCCCATTATCAATCATCGTTTTAATATCTTCATAGCGCATCTGTAGCTTAGCGTAAACGGTATCAACAGCAGGCAAAATGAGAGCAATAAATCTCGCTTTTTTTTCTTTTACCGTCATCGGCGGTAATGGCTCATCTTTTTGTTGGCTATAATAAAAAAACACAATCAATATACACAGAAATAATGTAGCAACAGCAACGATGGCAGCACGGTATTTTAACAACATTAACACTCCTAAAAAGATTAGAATGATTACTTTTAAACGTTCAGCAACTACACAAGTACTACATTAGCGTAGCAGCCCTGAGTATTTGAATACAGTAAATAGCGTAATCTTCTAACACTTGAGTCATTTTTATTTCATTGATTTCTTACATCATCAATAATTATACCAATTGAATTAAAGATTTGATCAACTTAGCACTTCATTAGCACGCTTAAAACACGCTAAATAATGTAAACACAGTCACTCTATGGTTTGATTATTTAGAGAAATTATCAGGGAACTGAGTTCCCAAGGGCGAGTTTAAAAGGCTAATAGGCTGTGTTATTGATTTTAACAAGAACGCTACAGTAATCTAGCTTATTAGAGAACGCAGGAGCACGTTCTCCTGAGCGACCATTCTTTGCAATCAATGCCTTGCTTCTAACCCTATTAACTCTCGCTAAGTAACCCATTATTTATTTCAATTGATATTAGAGCGTGTTGATCTTTGCTGTTTAAGTTTTGTTCAAATTAAACGCCTTCTGATCGCGGCACTTGGATTATTGCATAGTCATTCTATGGTTAATTCAAGTAACAAAGAGCAGGAGGTGTTTAGTTGAACCCTTCGGGCTGTATCTGTTTGGCATTTCTATTGTGTTAACGCTTGACTGGAGTAGAATAACTACACAGCGAAAGTGTTGCCTTGTATAAATACCAAACAAATTGCGGCAAAAGTAAACATGAAAGATCAACACGCTCTAGTCGCGTAAAGACGGCTTTTAGCAATTATTTTATCTCTGTATTGACCAGGGGTTATGCCAATAACCTCTCTAAATTGATGATTAAAGTGTGCTTGATCATAGAATCCTGCCAAGTACCCAATATCAGTAAGGCTCAGATCAAACAGCTGCGTTTTTAATAAATATCTCGCGTAATGATTTTGTCTAAGCCGGCTATACTGCTTTGGCGCCAATCCCATGTGTTGTTTAAACAATCGATCAAGCTGACGTTGACCTAAACATAATTCATCATTTAAGGCAGAAATGGGTTTCAAGCCATTATTCACATCAATCCAGTTTATCGCAAACGCTAACCGATTATCTAATTTACCTGACAATGACTTATTTTGTTTTTGTATGGTTAGAAGGTGAGAAAACAAATGATATTCAATAGCAGTGATCCATTGCTCAACCGAAGCACTCATCATAAGCTCATTCATTAAGTGATCACATAATCTCGTTAATGAAATATCATCAGGTACAATTGTTGTATTTTCAATCTCCGTCAACGGTAAACCAAAGAACTGATGTCCGGCTCCAGGGTGAAAACGAATACCAAATGCTTCTACTCTACCCAGCCCGGTAAAATGCACAGATTTACGGTTAGGACCAACAATAGTACAGCCTTGCTTTAACAAAAAATTGCCAATCTTGATTGGATCGGCACAATTAAAAATAATACCACTGCCACCTTCTGGGTGCATATATTCATCGGCAATAGCTAACTGCCCTTCCCCATATGTTACATGCCAATAGCATTGCACTAAATTTGCTAACTGAGAGGTTGGTGCAAAACGTTGAAAATGAGACCTGTTAAATGTTGTCATAACATTAGGTGAAGTGAATTAAGTCATAGCAGTATAACAAAGATAAACATTGACACAAATTCAACGACAAACTGCTAAACATGTCGAAAATTTACAATCTTAATTCTCACGCATGCCTTATGATTTTCATCTTTACAACATAAAGGAAAAGGCAATGCCAGTACAATTACATTATTATCAAATCGCGCCAAAAGCAATAGCCGCACAACTTGGGCTAGAGCAATATTTAACGTCAAAAGATGCCAGTCCGCATATTAGTAAGACAGTGATAGAGCTAATAAAAATACGTGTATCTCAACTTAATCGCTGTGCTTACTGTATTGATATGCACACTAAAGATGCACGAGCTAACGGAGAAAGTGAACAACGTATTTTTGGTTTGACTGCGTGGAAAGACTCACCGTTTTACACCGCAAAAGAGCGTGCAGCCTTAGCGTGGAGTGAAGCAATAACAACAATAGACTCTCACGAACATTGCTCAACATTACTTGAAACGATGCGAAATAATTTTGACGATAAAACCATCGTTGATCTCTGTATTGTGGTCTGCAGTATCAATAACTGGAATAGAATTACCTTAGCATTTGGTGCAGATGTTGGTAGTTATCAGGTTGGTCAATTTGAATAATGTTCTGAGAAACTCCGTCTAGGGGCGCTAATACACCAACAAAAGGCCTCATGATATTATCCTTAAGAGGCAGTTTAAACAACGAGAGGTGCGGCACAACCATACGAAAGCGATTTTGTTTGGCTAAGTAACTTAAGCCCTCTCCTTTACAGTCATATATACAGCTGTCAGTAATCATTTTATGCGTTGACCTGCTAAATAACACAAAAACCATACGGCTTGTCGTCAAAGAGTTAATTTCTTAGTGGGGTTTTGATATGTTATCACACTAACATTTCAGTCTCCTATTCTCCTTTTTTTGCACGGTAATCTCAAATGAAAAAACAACTCTCTGCTATTTCTATAATGGCACTTTCAACTCACGTGTTAGCAGACGTTTCAGGGCTCGAACACTTTGTGGTCTTGGGTAAGCGAGCCAACTTAATTGGCGAAACCATGTCAGCTTCAGAAGGTTTGGTTGGCTATGGTGATATTGAACGGCGTCCTATTTTACGCTCAGGTGAAATATTAGAATTTGTACCCGGCATGGTTGTTACTCAACATAGTGGTTCTGGTAAAGCCAATCAATACTTCTTACGAGGTTTTAACCTTGATCACGGTACCGATTTCAGTACCTATATTGATGGTATGCCCATTAATATGCGCACACATGGTCATGGCCAAGGTTATGCGGATTTAAATTTTATCACCCCTGAATTCATTGAAAGTATTCATTACCAAAAAGGACCATATCAAACAGCACAAGGCGACTTTTCTACCGCAGGATCAGCATATTTCGCGTTAAAGTCTGACTTTATTAACCCATTCGTTACAGTAGAATTAGGCCAAGATAGCTACCGTCGAGGCGTTATTGGTCAAAACATCAAAACAACCGACGGTAACCTTGCTATTGGTGCAGAATGGCAACAGTATGATGGCCCTTGGACTGATATCGATGAAAACATAAATAAAAAGAATGTCATGCTTCGTTACCATCAAAACATACTTGATGGTACGTTAAGCCTGACATTTTTAGGTTACCAAAATAGCTGGAATGCTGCGGATCAAATCCCCACTCGAGCTGTCAAAAATCAGTTAATTGATGAGTTAGGCTCAATTGACGATACTTTAGGTGGTGAGTCTGATCGCTATAGTTTCTCAATGAATTGGCGTAACCAGCAATGGGCTCTTTCTGCATATGCTATTGAAAGCTCATTAAACCTCTATTCCAATTTTACGTATTTTCTAGACGATCAAAACAATGGCGACCAATTTGAGCAAGTTGACGATAGAAAAATATTTGGTGCTAGTGTAGTCAAACTCTTTAATCAGCAACAAGGTAATACTCACATACACCATAGTGTAGGTCTTGATGTAAGATTTGATGACATTAACGAAGTCGGTCTTTACAAAACCAATGCCAGAAAAAGGTTATCCACTGTACGAACTGATTCCGTCGAACAATATTCCGTTAGTGGCTTTTATCAAGTCAATGCTGATATCAACGACAACTTGTCAGTTAATGCAGGCGTGCGTCATGATTACATGAATGTAGACGTAAACAGCGACTTAACGATAAATAGTGGCGATAACAGCGACAGCATTACCAATTTCAAAGCGGGTCTGAGTTACCAATTTAACGAACAATGGCAAACCTACGCTAACTGGGGACAATCATTTCACTCTAATGATGCTCGCGGGGCAACAATAAGTATTGACCCTGTAACGAATGAAGCGGCAGAAACCGTAGATTTACTGGTGCAAGGTCAAGGCGCAGAAGTAGGAGTAAGAGTGGCAGAATATGAAAACTACAACGCCTCTCTTTCACTTTGGTGGTTAGAGAATGATTCTGAACTAGTGTTTGTTGGCGATGCCGGTAATACAGAAGCTAGTCGTGCTTCTAAGCGTTATGGTGCTGAATTTTCTGGGCTATATTGGCTTTCGTCAGAAATTGTCGCTGATGTTGAACTTGCATGGACAAAATCACGCTTTACCGAAGACGACGTTGGCGAAGGAAATTACATTGACGGTTCACTCCCTTTTGTTGCAAGTGTAGGTATAAGTTGGCACATCAATGACAGCTTCAACACAAGCGTGCGTTTAAGACACTTTGGTAAACGTACACTTGATAGTTTCAACCACAACCAATCAGACACATTCAGTGTTGTGAATATGAATGCGCAATACTTATTATCCGATTGGAAATTCAATGTCTCAGTATTAAATCTATTCGACAGTAATGATCATGATATTGATTATTTATATGAAAGTCGTTTACCCGGAGAAAGCGAGACAGGCGAAGAAGATGTTCATTTTCATCCAATAGAACCACGAACAATACGCGCAAGTGTCACCTACTTATTCTAATCACCAATACGTTAAGCTGAGGTAGATAACTGCCTCAGCGCAAATTTTTAATCAAATAAAACAAGCGCCTCTCTACAAAAGCCGGCAACGATACCTTTACATTTTTTTGCCATAATTGTTCATCACATTGCCCTTTTTCTCCCCTAAATAAGCCACTTCTTTCATGTTTAATACAACCTATTAAACATGGAGGACCTCATGAACACGCATACCCGACTGATTATTACACTTGTCATACTCACAATAGCGCTTAGCGCCTCATTTTATCTTAATGGTAAACATTCCGAGACCACGAGCCAATTTAATGTTGATCTGTCATATAAAACAGTTTCATCTAGCAAGCCACTATTACAAGTAGAACAATATGGGCAAGTACAACAAGGAAGCTTTTTTCTACAACAAGAAAACAAACATGGGTATTTGCTTTCACCTTTATTAGATACCAAGGTAGATATTACGGTTACAGGGCTTATTGCTCGGGCTGTGGTAACGCAACAATTTACCAACTCAACAAATGATTGGGTCAACGGAATTTATGTTTTTCCATTACCCGAAAATGCTGCGGTTGATCATTTAACGATGGACATTGGCCATCGCACAATCGTTGGAAAAATTCAGCCTAAACAAAAAGCCAGAAAATTATATCAACAAGCAAAATCTGACGGGAAAAAAGCCAGTCTATTAGTACAAAATCGCTCAAACCTGTTTACCAATCATGTTGCAAACATAGGCCCCGGTGACACAATAAAGGTCACTATTGAATACCAACAAGCGATAACGTTTGAAAACAATATGTTTAGCTTGCGATTTCCTACTACTGTTACCCAACGCTACTTACCCGCTTCCCCTTTAAACAGCGAACAAAAATCTATTGATGAAAGTGGTTGGGGGATCACTCAGCCAACTTTCAATAACAATACTGTTGATGCACAAGAAGAAGCTGCACCGCCCATGCATAAAGTTGCCATGAACATCACTCTCAATAGCGGTTTCGAACTTAATAACATTGAAAGCGAACAACATCCTATCATCACGAATAAAGTGACATCTAGCCAATATAAAGTGCAACTAGAGCAAGATATGATTGCAAACCAAGATTTCGTACTTCAATGGCAAGCAAAACCTACTCATCAACCAACAGCAGCGCATTTTAGCCAAACAACAGAAAATGGTCACTACGGTATGATAATGCTTATGCCGCCACAACTTACCGACAATGCTACACCGCTAAATCGAGAAGTCGTTTTCGTAATTGATACCTCTGGCTCTATGGCAGGCACTTCAATTAAACAAGCTAAAAACGCACTTGCATGGGCTATTTCAGATCTTGCAGCCACTGATACTTTTAATGTCATAGCATTTAACAGTACCGCCAATAAAGTATTTCAACATTCCATGCCCGCCAATCGTGCATATAAAAATTCTGCCATGCAATATATTGAACAATTAAATGCGAATGGGGGCACCGAAATACTGTCGGCACTGCAACTTTCGTTAGGCCACCAAAGGCCCAACCCAGCTAGAATACGGCAAGTTATTTTTATTACTGATGGCGCAGTAGGTAATGAAGCCGAATTATTTACCTATATCAACAATCATTTAAATCAAAGCCGACTTTTCACCGTAGGAATAGGTTCTGCACCTAACAGTTACTTTATGACTGAAGCAGCCTTGATGGGTAAAGGAACCTATACCTATGTAAATTCTGTAAACACGGTGCAAGCTAAAATGAAGCAACTTTTTGGCAAACTTAAACAGCCAGTATTAGCTAACCTAACCGCTAAAATGAGTCAAGATGCAGACATGTACCCTCGTCATTTACCTGATTTATATCAAGGGGAACCTGTCATGATCAGCTACTTTAGCGAGCAAACTCCAGATAAAATGCTCATTTCAGGTGTATTACGCCAGCAAGACTGGCAGCAAACGCTTACGCTACAACACAGTGGGCAACAATCAGGTTTATCTACCTTATGGGCACGTCGGAAAATTGCCCAACTTTCTAGAGATAAATATAAAGGTAAAGATGCAGCCATAATCAATGAACAAATTTTAGAGACTGCGATGGAACACCATTTAGTCAGTGAAATGACAAGCTTAATTGCAATAGATATAACACCATCTGTAAAGGTACCAAGCTCAGACCGAGTCATCAAAAACCAACGACCTAAAGGCCAACAAGGTATGCTGCCACAAACAGCAACACCCGCTTTATTACAAGCATTGATAGCCTTATTCTTTTTAGCTCTCGCCTTGGGTGTCACCTTACTGAATAACACGCGCCGATGAAATCACTAACCATGAACAAACACAAAGCAATAATTGTTACCTGCTGTTTCATTAGTACTTTATTTTTTGCGTCAAGTATGTACATACACGCTAAAGCAATATTTGCACAATGGTTAATTGCAAACGCTTGGACCGCAACATTATCAACAGGTAAACAACAGCCACCGTGGTCATGGGCGGATACTTATCCAGTTGCTAAAATATCCTTGCAAAAAAAACGTTATTACTTGTTAGCAGGCGTGACAGGAAGAACGCTAGCCTTTGGCCCTGGACATATGAGTAGCACACCGCTACCAGGGGAGGTGGGTAATACTGTCATAGCCGGTCATCGTGATACCCATTTTGCACAACTTGAACACCTGACTTTTAATGATACTTTAACCGTAGAAACACTCAGGGGTAAGTTTACCTATCAAATCATCGATATTAGCATCGTACACGAACAAGACATGAGCGTTACCGCTGCAAGCAATAACGACACCCTGACCTTAATCACCTGCTACCCATTTGATTCATTATCGCCTAATACTCAATGGCGTTATGTAATACAGGCAACGTTACAAAAGCAAGGTAATAACAGCGCAGATGTTTAAGGTGCTGCTAACGCCATGGCAATTTTTTCAATGCCATGTGATGGCGTAAAACGTTTACGCTCTTCAAAGCCAAACTTTTGATATAACGTTATCGCAGGAATATTCACTACAGCCGTTTCCACGCTTACCGAGCGATAGCTAAAATGCGCTAGAATAAACGTCAGTAATTTACCAGCGATGCCTTTTCTAAAATGATCAGGATCAACCACTAAACTTTCAATGGCTAAATGTTTGTTAGCAAAGCTAACTTCAATAACAGCCGCAAGGTTACTATTATCAAAAAAGCCATAAAATAACGTTTTAGAATGGGCAATATCTTCAATAGAACGCTGTAGCGGAGGAAAATCACTGACGCCAATTAATTGCGCCTCTATCAAATAAGAGCGCTGAAAAGTACGATGGATTTGCTGAGCAATACGCTCATTTATTGGTGCTAATGCTTCAATCATCTCACTGCATCATAGTAATATAACAGACCTTAGTTTCGTTAATTAAAGACAACGTATTGATCACATTATCTGTGCAAACAACGCAAACATCGAGATTGAAAGACCGCTAATAACAATGCCTTGCTGTAGTTTATCATTCACTAAGGCCTCTAATTTATATGTGGTAGAAAACAACTGTTTTATTGGCGTAAAAAATATTTTGGGGGCTAAGCCAAGACCAAAAAACATTAAGCTAACACCGATAATATTGGTTAGCTCCAGCGCTGATAAACTGTCCTGAGTAAATTGATATACGCCTGAGCCGCACATCAATAAAGTGGCTAGCCAACACACACAAACCACCATTTTTTCTTTGAAATTAAGAAACTTCATTTTTCCCTCCTACATAACCATTATTATTGTTTGTTAAGCTCAGTGTTATAAACTTTCTTGTTGGCAATTCCAACAAATATCAAACGATGCGTCATTTTTTTCTGTGCAGTTATTACAGATCCAATCATCAGCATGTTTATTCTTTTGGTTCACGTTGACGAGCCCAATCGCCCGTTCATAATCTTCATCATTGACCACCCAGAGTTCAGGCCAGCAATCTAATGGCGCTATTTCTCCCATAGCACCTTGAGCATATTCATTCTTTAGAAATACAACGATACCTTGGGCACTAATGAGATCTTTCATTCTAGTTACAAGAAAACTATGTTCGTTGGTATAAACCCTTTTCATGATTGATAACTCTTTAAACTTTACTGTCAGCAGCCATGATGCTTTTAATACCTACTGCATTGATACATCGTATAATTCAAAGCGATATCAATAGAATTACTGGTGCCTACTTCGTTAATACAAAAGCTATAATGAATGCAATACAAAATGAAACAAGCGTTGCTTTTATATCCGTTTTAGCCACTTTATATTTTATTGTCGCTAAAGAAAATGGTACTACTCGCTCTTGATGTTCATTGCACATTAACAGTTCATTTAGTTGCACATCAAAAGTAGCACATAAAGATTTAACCGACTCAGGTGAGGCTACACCTGATTTTTCAATACGCTGAATTGTTCTTAAACTAATACCACTAACCTCGGCAAGATGAGATTGGCTCCAAGCTTTTGCTTCTCTGTATTGTTTTAGTTTTACGTTATCTAATTTCATTTCCATTACTGTTCCTCCGCGCTAAATATTGAAATAATTATCGAAGGAAAGCCTTTTATTTGATACGTCATCAATACGACATCTTAACGTCATCATTGCGTCGTGAATGTACAATACTCACATAATCAAGAGTAAAAATAAAAACAAGCTAGAAACATTTAGCACATCTACATATCTCTATTAATCAATCTCGTTTTTTTAACACTTTGCCGCTAGGCAAAATATTTCATGCTAACAACTTACGGGCTATGCCTTTTTAACAAACTTAGCAGTTATCATCATTTCACCGGCACCGTCGACCTTACAGTCTAATTGATGATCTTTAGCATCTTTAATCTGTTTAATGGTAGCTTTAGTGCCAATTTTTATCACTTGTGAACTGCCTTTAATTTTTAAATCTTTTATTGCTGTGATTTTATCGCCTTCACTTAACAAAGTGCCATTTGCATCTTTCACTTTAATAGTGTCTTCATCTGCCTGCTCAGAAGGATTCCATTCATAAGCACACTCTGGGCATATTAAATTGTTTTGATCTTGATATACATATTCTGAGGTACAACGAGGACAAGGAGGAAAAGACATAGAAAATCACACTATTGAAAAAACAAATATTCTAATAAATTTTTCTCCGCTATGCGAATAATGATTAATGAACTTGATATACTGATAGACAGCTAAAATAGGCCTACCAATATACAATAATACCAATTCGCATAAATATTCGGTCATTCAGCGAGAAATAAAAGGGATAGAGGCAAGGCATTGATTGCAAAGAATGGTTATTCAGGAGAACGTGCTCCTGCGTTCTCTAATAAGCTACATCCTTGTAGCGTCCTTGTTAAA
>NZ_MKQD01000013.1 GCF_001913705.1 Thalassotalea sp. PP2-459
ATGGGCAAATACCCATGCTGAGCTCAGTAGTGAAATGCAATAGCGTCGATGGTAGTGTGCCTCATGTGATAAGTAACGCCCATATGAGAGTAGGACATCATCAAGCTTCTATTCCAAAGAAAAGGCCGTCTAGTAAGACGGCTTTTTTTTATGGACAAAATACATGGAGTACTCTCACGAGTGTAGGGTTAAAAAGGTTAACAGACAACATGAACCGTTTCATGTTGGCCCATTTTAACCGAATGAGCTCTGCGAATTCGTGGGCCTGAATCAAGCTTCTATTAAGAGAAACCCGTAGGACAAGCTACAGGTTTTTTGCGTTTAGCTCGAAACAATTATCAAAGTTAAAGGTAATAACATTAGCATCACCTGACTCCATGCGCACATACTCGTCACAAACGTCCAGTAGTGAAAAGCAATAGCGCCGATGGAAGTGTGACTCATGTGATAAGTAACGCCCATGTGAGAGTAAGGTATCATCAAGCTTCTATTCAAAAAAAAGGTCGTCTAGTAAGACGGCCTTTATTTATGGACAAAATACATGGAGTACTCTCACTTGGTCGTTCTTTGCCATCCATGGTACCACGACATTAGTGAATCCTTTCACGCCAGCAGGGCGAAACATGATTTAGACACTAACTAAAAAGAACCGTAATTAAAGCTACGTTTTTTTGTTTCTATGATCTCTATTCTTGAGGTCATTTGACGATTCGTCAAATGTATATCAAGTAGCTGTTGTTTAATTCACGAAATATTCTTGCTATTAACGTAAAGCCATTAGTGCTTGCTAGTGTTCCATTTTATTGTTCCTTTTACACTAGGCAAATCAACGCTTAACGTTAAGGTTAAAGCCTCTATCTAAGTTTAAATAGGAGAAATACTTTGAAGTTATTATATGCCATTTTTTTATGGTTGAACTTAGGCTGGTCGTTAAATTCATTGCAAGCATCTGATGACTTAGCCACGCTCTTTAAAAAAGCATCTGTCGCATTAGCTATTGATTTAGACGAAGCGGAATCACTCATAGAGAAAGCACTATCGTTGGAACCCAACAACCCTGAAGTAAACTTTCTTTGTGGCCGGATAATGGGAAGGCAAGCAGAAGATGCTATTTTTACTGCAATGAGTTATGCCAATAAATCATTGTCTTGCTTAAAAAAAGCGGTTGAGTTTCAGCCTAATAAAATTGCTTATAGAATTGGATTACTTAAATTTTATTTGGGAGCACCTTCTATTGCTGGTGGTGATATAGAACTTGCATCAGAACAAGTAGCAGCTATTTATCAATTGAATTCAGTACAAGGTGCATTAGCTGAAATTAAGTTATTGCGTGAACAAGATAAAAAAGATGAATTAAAATCTAAATTGATTAAATGGTCAGCGAAGTATCCTAAGGTTAACGAGTTTACTTTTCGTCTCGGCTTGATATACCAAGAGGAAAGTAACTTTAGAGAAGCATTCAAAGTTTTTGAACAGGCAGCGTCCAGTCAAGAACAGCAAATATACTATCTGAATTCATTATATCAGCTGGGAAGAAACGCAGTTTTTAGTCACTATAATGTGCAAGAGGGTATTAATTCATTGCTCATTTTTATTGCCGAATCAGATGGCTATAAAGGTGTTCCTTCAAATGAATGGGCTGCACTTCGTTTAGCTCAGTTGTATCGATTGATTGAAAACGATGAAATGACAAGAAAATACGCCAAACTTGCTGAAAAAAGTGATGAACGCGAGTTGCATAGAGTACTTAAGAAAATATATAACGTTAGGTAAGACTATGATTAATATTAATGCATTAAAAACAGGTGAAGCTAGCATAGTACTATTATTGTTAGTATTGATACTTGAAGGGCCTGTTCGATTGTTTTTACAGCCTGACCCTTGGCTATTACATCCAACGCATTGGTACTTTAATCAACCAACAAGGTTATTGGTTGAACTTACTGTAGTAATTGTCGCACTGTTAGTGCTTTATAAATCGTTTGCCCGTTTATTGTTTATTCATAAAACATACATTCCTCTTATGATTGTTGCATCACTTAGCTCGGCATTAATTTTTGCTATTTTGGAGCTTGAACAATTAAAAGAAAGCTTTAATACGCCGCTAGGTAACATAATGTTATGGTTAATGACGGGTTTTATCATTGGTGTTGGCCAAGAAGTTGTTTATAGAGGGTTATTATTTACCTCATTGACAGCCTACTTTACAGCAAGGGGGTCATCATTAATTACAACGCTCATCTTTGTTATTGCACCACTGCATTCAATAAGGTTATGGGAGCTCTATAAATTAGAAGAATACCATGTTGTTTTGATTTTAATTACAATTTATGTAGCAGTAAGTTTCTTGTTTCAATGGTTAAGAGATAAAAGCAACAGTATAATTGTACCGGGGGTAGTCCATGGAGTCGGGAATGCAATTACATGGCTAGCAGTGTTTTCTTAGTTAATTTCTTCGATGAGTTATTAAGATGTATATAAAAAAAGCCCATGTTAAATATGGGCTTTTTTTATTTGAAATTATGTTGAGCTACGCTATTTTTTAGACTTACCAATTGAAATAACGAGTTGATCAAATTGTTTTACCTGATCCATTACTTGAACAACCATATCGTGTGTTGTTTCATATTCAGGAATAATAACAGCACTGTTTGTTAGGTTTTCAGCTAAGAAGCTCTCTATACGTGCACCTAATCGTTCAATATCTACTGGTTTGCCGTTAAATTTAATTTGTCCATTTTCACTAATTTGAACAACAACGGTAGGAGTAGCGTTATTAGGCGGGTTATTTTGCGCTTTTGGTCTATTTACTAAAATACCTTCTTCGCGAACAAAAGAGGTCGTTACGATAAAGAAAATCAATAATATAAATACAATATCCAACATTGGCGTCATATCTACTTCACTTTCGTTGGCTTCTTCTGCGTGTCTTCTTCTACTCATGGTTAACCCTTATTCTAACCGCAATGACTAATAATATTACGATTTACTTCGTATAGTTTTGATGTAATGTACTGATAAAATGGCTTATGGTCAATCTTTAATCTTAGAATTTACCTGCAAAATTATTATTTTTATAGTTGTTGTTTATTTCTTCAACGCTTAATGATCTTGAGTCGCCAGCTTTAAGGTTTTTATCAAGAGTGATATGACCAACACTAATGCGGTGTATGCTTAAAACTTTGTTTTGAAAACGGCCGAACATACGCTTAATTTGATGATATTTTCCTTCTTGAATGATAACCAAGGCTTTATAACTCGTCAGTATTTCAAGCTGCGCAGGTAATGTTGTTGCATTTTCATACTCAAAATACATGCCCTGGGCAAATGCTGTTGCATAATCTTGCGTTATAGGTTTATCAACAGTCACTAAGTACTGTTTTTCCACTTTAGCAGATGGGTTGGTTATTTGTTCAGACCATCGACTGTCATTGGTTAATAATATAAGCCCTGTGCTATTTAGGTCTAACCTTCCTACTATATGTAATTCGTTTTTATACGGAAAGTTTAATAAGTTAATAACGGTTTGGTGCTTATCGTCTTTTGTAGCTGATACCACACCTTTAGGCTTATTTAACATTAGGTAATAAGCTTCTTCAAAAGGTAATAGTTGTGTTTTTACAATAATTTTTGAAAATTTGTTAACAATTTCGTCTGCATTTTGAGTTGTTACTCCATCAACACTTATCTCTTGTTTTGCAAGTAAGCGTTTAACGTCTTTACGGGAAATGTTTAATGCTTGTGATATTCGCTTATCTAATCGCTGACGGTTTAATGCATTGTTGTTTGCCACGGTAGCACTCTCAAACATTGAAGTATTGGAATTGTATCAATTCTATAAATATATTTTAAATCTTAAACTGTCGATGCCATAGCATTTAATGACAAAATAAAAGGTAAATAATAGATATAGTATTTTCTTTGAACTAGACATTAGGCATGGGTGGTAAAAGGTAGAAGGTGCTTGCACCGCTATAATTAACTGAAATCAAAACATAAATAAATTGGTGGACAGTACTGGGTTTGAACTTGTGATTCGGCTCGGGTGGTAAAAAGTAGAAGGTGCTCGCACCGCTATAATTAACTGAAATCAAAACATAAAAAAGTGGTGGGCAGTACTGGGTTTGAACTTGTGATTTGGCGTGGGTGGTAAAAGGTAGAAGGTGCTCGCACCGCTATAATTAACTGAAATCAAAACATAAAGAAATTGGTGGACGATACTGGGCTTGAACTTGTGATTCGGCATGGGTGGTAAAAGGTAGAAGGTGCTTGCACCGCTATAATTAACTGAAATCAAAACATAAAAAAGTGGTGGGCAGTACTGGGTTTGAACTTGTGATTCGGCTCGGGTGGTAAAAGGTAGAAGGTGCTTGCACCGCTATAATTAACTGAAATCAAAACATAAAGAAATTGGTGGACGATACTGGGCTTGAACCAGTGACCCCCGCCTTGTAAGGGCGGTGCTCTCCCAACTGAGCTAATCGTCCTAATAGGAACAGATATAATTAAAGAAGTGGTGGACGATACTGGGCTTGAACCAGTGACCCCCGCCTTGTAAGGGCGGTGCTCTCCCAACTGAGCTAATCGTCCTAATTATATCTAACAGAAACGCCAAACTTCAAAAGAAGTGGTGGACGGTACTGGGCTTGAACCAGTGACCCCCGCCTTGTAAGGGCGGTGCTCTCCCAACTGAGCTAACCGTCCGTCTCTGTGGTGGCGTATTATAGGGAGATCGTATTTACTGTCAATACAATCACGTTAATTTTTTTAGTTTTTTTGTTAAATTTAAACCAAATGAAGAATATTTCATCAGACTGGGTGTTTTATCACCTTTTTCATTTATCTGCAGTGTTCAAAGGTGTTAACCATCGGAATAGCCTGTTAAAATATCATTATTATTTTATCCTGGTTTTGTTTAAATAAAACCGTTTTCTGTTTTAGTGAGATTGATATGAGCCTAACAACTCGATTTGCACCTAGCCCTACAGGGTATTTACATGTCGGTGGTGCCCGCACTGCCCTTTATAGTTGGTTATATGCACAGAAGAACGGCGGTGAATTTATTCTTCGTATTGAAGATACTGATTTAGAGCGCTCTACTCAAGAATCTGTAGATGCCATTATGGATGGTATGAACTGGCTGAATTTGTCTTGGACTAAGGGCCCGTACTTTCAAACTGAGCGTTTTGATCGTTATAAAGAAGTCATTCAACAACTGATTGTTTCAGGTAATGCATATCGTTGTTACTCAACAGCAGAAGAAGTTGAAGCAATGCGTGAAGAAGCTCGCGCTAAAGGTGAGAAAGAAAAATATAACGGTATATGGCGTGAAAGAACCGATTACCCAGAGGATAAGCCATTTGTCATTCGCTTTAAGAACCCTCTTGACGGTAGCGTTGTGATTAATGACTTAGTTAAAGGCGATATCGTCATTTCAAACGAAGAACTTGACGATTTAATTATTGCGCGTTCAGATGGGTCACCAACGTATAATTTAACGGTTGTTGTTGATGATTGGGATATGGGGGTTACACATGTCGTTCGTGGTGACGATCATGTGAACAATACGCCTCGTCAAATTAATATATTAAAAGCGTTAGGCGCCCCATTACCAGAATATGCCCACATTCCCATGATATTAGGAGACGATGGCAAACGTTTGTCAAAACGTCATGGTGCGGTTTCTGTGATGCAATATCGTGATGATGGGTATTTACCTGAAGCATTACTGAATTATTTAGTGCGTTTAGGTTGGTCTCATGGTGATCAAGAGATTTTTTCTCGTGAAGAAATGATCGAATTGTTTGATTTAACTGGTTGCAATAGGGCACCTTCAGCCTTTAACACTGATAAATTGATTTGGGTAAATCAGCACTATATGAAATCACTTGATCCAGAATATGTTGCCGAACATTTAGCTTGGCACATGAAAGAGCAAGGTATTTCAACAGAAAGTGGGCCTGCATTAAGTGAAATTGTTAAGGTGCAAGCAGATCGCGTAAAAACGCTAAAAGAAATGGCAGAAATATCACGTTACTTTTATCAAGATTTTACCGAGTTTGACGCTACTGCCGCGAAAAAGCATTTGCGACCTGTAGCGGAACAACCATTACAACTTGTTAGAGAAAAGTTATCGTTAGTGTCTGATTGGACACCAGAAGCTATTCAACAAGCAATTAATGCAACAGCAGAAGAGCTTGAATTAGGCATGGGTAAAGTAGGTATGCCATTGCGTGTAGCCGCAACTGGTGCTGGTAATTCTCCTTCGTTAGATGTGACACTTGCTTTGTTACCTCAGGAAAAGGTATTAACAAGAATAGATATGGCATTAGCAGTAATTGAAGTACGAAAAGCGAATAGTTAATGTTGTTTATAATCACTTAAGCGCCTTTAATGGCGCTTTTTTTGCAAAAAAATTTAGTAAAAACAGGTAAACCAGTGTGTTGCTTGTTTTTAGTACGCCTGCAACGAGGAAAAAACATTATTCGCAAATATATCAAGCTGTTCTAAGATATTCCTAGGTTGTTCATTTTTATTTATTGTGCTAAATACTGGTACGATCAGATTAAAAATATAACAAATTAAAACGGATATTAGCTGGGGAGTTAGATCGTGAAAGTTACCATTAAAAAGGCATTAAAGCCTGCCATCGCTATAGGTATAGCAAGTTTAGTTTCAGCCTGTGGCAACGATTATAAATATGAAAGTGTTAACCAATTAGCACCTGCGGAACCAGAAACACCTACACCACCAACAACTAAGGCACCTTTACCTACGTTTGCGCCTGAAGGTATGTTGTCAGCAAATATACGATGGACAGACTACGGTGTACCGCACGTTAAAGCCGACAATTTAGAAAGCTTGGCTTACGGGGTAGGTTATGCATACGCTAAAGATAATATTTGTATACTTGCAGACCAAGTCGTGAAATATAATTCACAGCGTTCAATGTATTTCGGACCCGATTTAAATCCTGGTTCTGGTGATTCAGAACATCTTATCAATGACTTTGGTTACCTTGCTCTTGGCATTAGAAAACAGGCAGAGCAACACTTTAATGGTATGTCAGAAAATAGCCGCGCGCTGTTAACTGGCTATGCCGCTGGTTATAACAAATATTTAAGTGATAACACCGACGACGTTGATTTAAGCTGTGCTGGGCAGCCTTGGTTACAACCTATCACCAACATAGATGTACTAACTTATTCTTTAGGTGTTGCATTATTACCCGGTGCTGCAAACTTTTTAGGCCCAATGTTTTTAGCTGCACCTCCTGGAGAAAGCTATTTACCTTACCCTAAAGCAGCGAATGCTTCTGCAAGTTCAATCAAGTATGCACCAAAGGTGAAAATGCCAGAGCGTAATCCATTAGATTTAGGTTCTAATGGTTGGGGTTTAGGGAAAGATAAAACAGAAAATGGTAAAGGTATGGTATTGGCTAATCCTCATTTTCCACATACGGGGAACTTAAGATTTTGGCAGTTTCATAGCATTATTCCTGAGCATATGAATGTTATGGGAGGCTCTTTATCTGGTATGCCAGGCGTAGTGAATATTGGCTTTAATGATAATGTTGCATGGACTCATACTTTTTCGACCGCAGAGCATTTTGTGGTTTATCAATTGACCTTAGATGGATCTCTACCTGGTAACAATCAAGTCATTGATGGTGCTCCTCGAGCAATTGAAGAGCAAGAGCTTGTGATTGATGTTGCTGTTGCGCCAGGTCAAACGATTAAGTTAGCGAAGAAAAGTTACTCAACGGTTCAAGGCCCGATGATCGTTGTACCAGGTAACTTTGAATGGTCAGCAAGTGGTGCCTATGCAATTAAAGACGCTAATTTAGGAAATTTTGATATTGTTGATCATTGGCTAGCGATGAATGTTGCTAGCAACATGGATGAATTTAAGCAGGCCTTTAAGTCACATGATGGCGTTATTTTTAATAATACGATGTCAGCTGATAAAGAAGGCAATGTCTTTTATATTGATGATTCAACCGTGCCTAACCTATCTGATACCGCTATTCATGAGCTAACAACTAACCCATTACTGATTGGCGCTAAACAGCTTGCAGGATTTACAGTTTTACCTGGTCATATTTCAGCATTTGTTTATGAAGGGGCTGTACCGTACGATAACGCGCCAAAATATGAAGGAAGTGACTACGTACAAAACTCTAACGATAGTTTTTGGCTTACTAATGCTGAATCTCCTATCACGGGGGTTTCTCCATTATACGGCCAAGTAGGAAATCAACAGTCTTTACGTTCAAGAATGGCGCATAAGCTTTTAGCTGATGCAGCTGGAGACGATGGATTATTTACAATCGAGGAAGTAGAAAATGCATTGCTTGGTAATCGTAATTATTTAGGTGAAGCGGTATTAACGGATCTATTAGCTGCATGTACCGAGCAAGGTAGTACACCAGTAAATGGCACGGATATTAGCGCAGGTTGTGGTGCTTTATCGGCATGGGATGGCACAATGAACTTAAACAGTAGTGCAGCTCACTTGTTTAGAGAGTTTGCATTTCAATTTTCGACTAGCCCTCAGTGGTCTGTGCCTTTTAATGTAGAAGACCCCATAAATACACCAAATACACTTGCTTCAAATACCACTATTTTAGCGCACTTTGCCACGGCGATTGAAAAAGTACAACAAGCAGGAATCGCCTTAGATGCAACGCTTGGTCAGGTGCAGTTTGTTGAGCGTAGCTTACCTAACGGACAAGCGTCAGGTGTTAAATATCCTTGGGGTGGAGCGCATAATATTGAAGGTGGTTTTAATGTCTTTAATAACCGTCGTCATACGGCAAATAATGGTACGTTATTACCAAATCATGGTTATGAAACACAAGACAATACTTCAATCTTAAGTACAGAAGCTGGTGGTTATCATATTGGATACGGTAGTAGCTGGATGACCGTAGTAAACTTTACGGATGAAGGACCTAAAGCGAAAGGTTTATTAACGTACTCGCAATCTAGAGCTTACGGTACTGAACATAGTGCTGATCAAACTCAGCTTTATTCAATGGAGCCGCAGCTTAGGCCGTTACGATTTACTGAGTCAGAAATTGAAGCGAATAAAATTAACGAAATTACTATTACAAACGCGCAATAAAATTTAATAACGCATAAAAAACGAGTGTTAATCACTCGTTTTTTTATGTTTGTTGATAAAAATATTACAATCACCAGAATGGGTATTATCAATGAGGTATTGTATTTTCCATTGTTTATCGGTGTGAATTAGTTGAAAACTATTTACACCGCAATGACTTAATTTACCATCAATATAAAAAGCATAAGGGGTCCAAATACTCGCGAGGTTATCGCTAACATGGATAGAAATTGATAATAATTTTTCATCCAAATATTTCTCCGATGTATCAACAAACTGCGCAAACTTTGGTAGTGCAGAGTGTGTTACAACGTTTTCGATTGTAACTCTTTCCAGGTGAGCGCCTTTCGTAAATTGCGCCAATAACTTATCACCATCATGTTCACGCATTGCATCAAATAAGTGGTTAATTGGTTTTAACGCACCATTTTCTTGCGCAAAAATTTGAGTTGTCAGAAGTAAAGTCAGCAGAGGTAGGAAGGTATATTTCATTGATTGTCCTTATTATTGTTTGTTTTTTATAGTAATCGATCATCACAAAAGTTAAATAGCGAAAGCATATGCATTTGTAACGAGTTATAATGACTAGGTAATCGTATAAGTATTGTAATATATAAGGTAATAATTTTGCATTTTAATGACTTTGGTTTTGACAAACGTTTAATGTCTACAATAGAGCATTTAGGTTTTGAACAACCAACAGATATTCAACACCAAGCAATACCGTTAGCAATGCAGGGGCATGATTTAATAGCCTCAAGCAAAACGGGCTCAGGAAAAACACTAGCGTTTATATTGCCTGCAATGCATAGAATTTCTAAAATGCGTGCGCTTTCAAAAAAAGATCCAAGAGTGGTGATATTGACGCCAACACGCGAGTTGGCGAAGCAAGTTTTCAATCAGCTTCGCTTATTTACAAGTGGTAGTGCGTTTAAAGCAGCGTTGATCCTTGGTGGTGAAAATTTTAATGACCAAGTAAAGGTATTAGAGAAAGATCCGCATTTTGTTGTCGCTACGCCAGGCCGTTTAACGGATCATTTAACCAAAGGACATTTTTATTTAAATGGTTTAGAAATGTTAATTCTTGATGAAGCTGATCGTATGCTTGATTTAGGTTTCTCAAAAGAATTAAATCTTATCAATGATCGCGCCGATCATCGAAAGCGTCAAACATTAATGTTTTCAGCAACATTAGATCACGCACAAGTAAATGAATTTGCTTTAAAGCTTTTAAATAAACCTAAACGAGTTGCAATAGGCGCTGCCCATACTGAGCATAAAGATATTAATAAACGCTTTTACTTAGCGGATAACCTTGACCAAAAACAAGTATTGTTAACGCACTTTCTCTCGAAAGAAATATCACAACAGTTGATTATATTTACTGCGACACGTTCAGATACGGAAAGGTTAGCGACCGAATTAGAACAGCAAGGACACAATACTGTTGCCTTAAGCGGCGAGTTATCGCAAAGCAAGCGTAACCAAATTATGGAAAGTTTTGCTAAAGGGCAGCATAAAATATTGATCACTACAGATCTTGCCTCAAGAGGCTTAGACTTAACCAATGTTTCTCACGTCATTAATTTTGATTTACCTAAACATACTGAAGAATTTGTTCACCGAATAGGGCGAACTGGCCGCGCTGGTAATAAAGGTGATGCCATTTCATTTGTTGGACCGAAAGATTGGTTAAGTTTTAAAAATATAGAAGCTTTTTTACAACAGTCATTTACCTTTTCAACAGTTGAAGGTATTAACGTTAAATTTTCTGGTCTAAAACCGAAAAAAGCGAGTAATGCAAAAAATAAAGTCAATAAGCCGAAACAAGAAAAAGCCGCAGTTAAAAAATTACCACCCAAAAAAGTAAGAAAAGTTAACTTTGAAAAAGATGTTGGTGATTTACCTATATTGAAACATAGCCGTGTAAAGTCTTATAATGACATTGATCGTGATGATGAAGGTTGAGGAACAACCTCTCATCACTTAAGTATTTTTTAAAGTCATGAGGTATGAAAATGGCAAGGAAGTTCGAAATCATAGAAAAAGACTGGTACAAACGCCGTACAATATTAGGTAAAGATATAAAGCCAGTGCATGTAGCGATACCTGATTATCAGCCGGTTCATAATTATATTTGTAATATGATTGTTAGTTATGATGACGATTCATTAAAAACCTTGATTGCTCGCGTGTTGTATAATGAATTAACGAGTAAGTGGACTGTCGATGGTATGGAGGTTTCGGTAACGGTCATCGAAATGTCTAACGAAAATGCCGGCGATATGTTTAATCGACAAGTAGGTTAAGTATGGCAAATACGGCTAGCTGTTTGTGTGGGAAAATAACTTTTTTTGTGCAAGAGTTTATGTCGGCTGTGGCTCATTGTCATTGTACTATGTGTCGTAAATTTCATGGTGCGGCATTTTCTACTTTTGCAGAGGTTAGCCTTAACCATATTACTTTTACTCGTGGTGAAGCGTTGCTTCAAAGCTACGTTGCCGATAATAACAGTGTAAGAAAATTCTGCAAATGTTGTGGGTCAAGTCTGATCTTCGAATCAGCATTTAATCGCTCAGATAATACCATTGAAGTGGCACTCGCAGCGTTTGATCATATTGAAACGATAAAGCCTAACGCACATATTTATGTCGCAAATAAAGCACCATGGTTTGAAATCACAGACAACATACCTCAATTTAAACATTTTAGAGTATAAAATTTACAATCGGTGTAACTTAACACCGACTGCTGATGTAAGGGTTAGGTGGTGGCTACAAAATTACCATGAAATCCTAATGGTATATGGTAGGGTAGCCAAGCTCGACAAACAGGGCCATTTGATAGCTCTTTCACATCAAAAATATTTAAACAGGTTCTTTTAGACGGTACATGTAAGGCTGTACCTAGTAAATAACCTTCACCTTCTTTATTTGTTGGGCTAACGGCAATATGTTCTTCTACTAGAAAATCTTTACCGTAAATATATTGCTGAATCTTTCCATTTGAAACGTGGTAGTTAGAAACAGTATCATTCCAAAGCATTGTTTCTGTTGAGCCAATGGTATAAAGCTCATGGTTTCTCAAACCAACCTTTGTCTCATTAATACGTGGAAATTCGCTATTTTCCCCGATGTAGTCATGCTGCACTGTGCCATTGGGCTTTAAAGTAAACAATGTTGTTTTAGCAGTACTTAAAGATTTTGGGTTTAAGCCTTTCATTAGCGTATTCATGTGATGTAAAACATCAACACTTGAATACAAACTGGCATCAAAGTGAATGCTGCCATCGCTTTCCTCCCAAGCATTTCCATAATGAAAAGCAAACCCTGATGGTAGGTCAAAACGTTTCTTTAACGTTAAGGTAGCTTTATCGACGACTAAAACCTGCATGGGTAATGCATCGTTAAATTCAATTGCATTGAAAAAGCCTGATGTTGTATTGTTTTTTTCTAATGAGGGTAAAATAAGTAAAATATGTTTATGGGTTATCAGGAAGTCATGCAACATACCACCGCGATAGCTAGTTTTTATTAAATTAACATTGCGAGTAATGCCTTTGGCATTTAACTGATAAAGCACAATGTGACCGGTATGTGACATACCGAAATTCCAGATATCACCATTAGCTTCAATTTTTGGATGCGCTGAAAATGCCAAACCTTTTAGAGTATTGCCGTAATCGCTATTTTTTCCTAAGTTAACGTATTCTAAAGTGCTAAGATCTTCTTTTGAAATCGCAACAGGTGAGCCTGCTTCCCATAACGCCCATATTTCACCATTAACGGGAATAATATTTGTGTTTGCGGTATTTATTGTTTCAGGCGTAGAAACGGGCAAGCCATTAGTTACTCGGCTATCTGGCCCAGAATATAGAAATTTACCCGCTTGTTGCTCTTGTTGATATTTACGAGTCTTTACGAATTTTCCTCGATGATAAATTTCTCCATTGTTAAAATGAAAATCTTGGATCATGCCATCGCCTTCAAACAAATGCTGATATCGTTGTTGGCCCCGTTCAAATAATGCAGCACCATTGCGATAAAAGTTGCCTTTAATATCTTTGGGAATTGTACCTTCTATGGTTAATCGTGTTTTAGAGAATTCCTGATGGGTACCCTGAAAGCCGATAAGTTTTGGGTTGTTAAGCAGTGCTTTATCAAACAAAGCTTTATTTTCAGCGAGCGAGTCTTTTTCTTGTAGCATAAACGCTGCAATAGACTCTGTTGTTGGTAGCATGGTTGTGGCTGCTCCCACAACTAAAGACTTTAATGCTTGGCGTCGTTCCATTGTTAACCCCTTAGTAGATGACTGTAGAGTGGGTGATTACATCACTATCGACAATACTCACTTTCATATCCTGATACTTGGCTGGGCCGAAATTTCCTTTTGCATTATTTGAGTAACCGTAGCCTTCTGTTGGAATGCCAATTAAGTTAGTCGCTAATTGGTTATCGCTATTTTCATCGTGAAAATAACGAATGGCATATTCACCATTTTCTAAGTTGCTAAAGGTGAGTATCAGCGTGCCTTCTTTCGCCATTGATTGTTGAGCCATCATTGGCTTATTAGCTTGATAATTTGATTCACCCTTAAACAGTTGCGCCAATATTTTACCTTGATTACTTTTGACTTCTCGAATTTCTAATTGCAAAGAGTGGCTAAAAACATTTGCTGATAAAGTCAATAATGTTGTGGCAATTGTTAGTTTAATTTTCATTTTCTCTCCAGAATGTTAATTTAAGATTTGTGTATTACTTGTGTCTAAAAAGACGTTAAAATGAAAGTTAATTAACAACGAGTAAACATTCGTTTAGCATGACAATTACTACGTGAATTAAACATAAAAGGAAGAAAACGATTTGGCGAATCGTGAAATACACATTAAAAATCATAAGCTAATAAAGTCATATGATCTTAAAAGTGCCATTAAAGATTTAGTATTTTTGATGGTATTTAGTAGCTTTCTTGCTTTTTTGAGGCCATTTGGAATGGATGAAATAAGCCTAGCCTATTCTTGGCTATTCTGGTTAGTTGTGTGTTTTTGTGGTTTTGTTATTTATAGTCCAGTCATTTCCTATGGTGACGAAATTCTCCCTCGGTACCTTCATAAGAATATAAACAAATATTGGTTAAGAGTTAGCATTTCTACGTTTGTTGCGACTGTCGTAATGGCATTTGTCGTACCGTTTATCATCTTAATGTTTTTTGACACAACATCATCTTATTTAGCGTCAATACCACAACATTTTATTACCGGTTTATTCATTGGTGGTTTGATCACCTTTATTTTGACGGTGCATAATTTGTATCAAGATCAAAAAGCAGTCATTGGACAACAAACAGCTGAACTTGCAAATCAGCAAAAAAATGATAATGAACAACAATCCCCCTTAGTAAAAAAGTTTATCAATCAATTACCATTAAGTGTTAAAGGCGATCTAGTTTGCTTACAAATGGACGATCATTACTTGAACGTATACACAGAAAAGGGTAAGCATTTATTATTAATGCGCTTTAAAGACGCATTAACCATGCTCGAAGATTACCCAGGGTTACAAACACATCGCTCTTGGTGGGTCGCTGAAAAAGCCATAATAGGTACGCGAAAAGAAGGAAGAAAATTGATTTTACTGTTAAACAATGGTGTAGAAGTACCAGTCTCGAATACTTATTTACCCGCAGTCAGAGCGTTGATCTGATCACGCAACACTTGCTTTTATTTTTTACTATGATGTACTAAAAAGTAAATTTTACTGGGAAGGAATGATTATTATATTTTCGTTCATAAAAGCTGTCGTTCTCGCTACTTTGCTAAGTGCTACTAGTACCAGTGTGTGGGGATTTAGTGAACAAAAACCTATAGTGCCGCTTCCAAAACATATTTCTATTGCGGCACCTGAAATACGACCACTTGTGTATATTGGTGAGAACGGGGGTTTAGCGGGACAATTCGTTACGATGTTCGAGCAATTTAGTGTTAGAACAGGGATTAATATTGATATTACAGTTATGCCATGGGGTAGAGCATTACAACAAGTAAAATCAGGAAAAGTCGATGCGTTAATGCCTGCATTATTCACTGAGGAGCGTGCAAATTACCTTACTTTTCCTAAAGCTCCATTAGTGGTTTTCTCTGGTAGTGTTATATTACAGCATCGACAAGATACCCGTGAGATCGCCTCTTGGGACGACATTAAAGATGCCCAAATAGTTAAAGTAAGGTCAATGAATCACGGTGAAAACGTTGAGCAATTATTTACCGATCAAAAAAACAGCCTGATAGAAGTAGTGAGGATCACTGATGGTTTGAAGATGCTTCAATACCAGCGTGTTGATTTTGTCGTAATGGATGCTTTAATTGCCAGTTCATTAATTGAAGAATTAAACCTAGAAAATACCTTAAAAGTCATTCCTCATCCAGAAGAAGCACGATTAATCAATTCTTATTTGGCTTTTTCAACATCATTTGCTGATAAATATGATGTTGAAAAAATTATGGGGCTAATTAATCAATATAATGATCCAGATAAATATATAAAACAACTAGAAATTTATTCACATTAAGTGGCGTAGTCACAATTTCATCTGAAACCTTTCCCATTGGGTTTGAATAAATCTGACAGGCTGCTATGTGCCTAAGTACATTAATAAACGCCGAATGTAGAGCAGCTGTCAGGGCTTCTTGTTGTCAGAGACTGCTATTGTTTGACAAAGGGGAGTTCATGTAGCCTGAATAAAAGGCGGATTAGCTTAGCTATAATAGCGAATAACGAGCGCCAGCTAAGCGTAATACGTCACTTCTTATTCTCTTTTGTAACGCTTTCAAACAATAGCTCATATTTAGCTAAAGTTTACTTTCTTTTTCGTAGCTATCCATTGTTTGTTTAATTTTTTTCTTTTCCCACTTTTCACTAAAAGGTTGGAAGACTGTAATAGCATGGGCTCCGATGATCATAGCGAAGCAGATAGCGGTGCTGATAAGAGCACCAAGGTTTTCGCCTTGATTATAATTTGGTAAAAAGAAAAAGGTAAAAATCCCGAACAAAAACAAGGCTAAAATATAAAATTCCTTTTTTGACTTTACTTCAGCTTTGGCTATTTTTTCCCTATTTTCTAAGTCAATCAAGGTGTCTTTATTTATTTGAGTGCTATTGGGCTCACTATCGTTATTTTTTAACACATTTACATCAATTTCAAATACTGCAGCCAAAGATTTCAATGTTTCAAGCCCAACACTTTCACCTTTTTCAACACGTTGAATTGTACGAATATTTAAACCACTCAGTTGAGCGAGTTGTTGCTGAGACCAATTGTGCTTTTGCCTTAGGGACTTCACAAACATAAACTTTATCCTAAACCACCTTCATTATGCCCAAACTATAACCTAATCTTAGTCGTTGAGAAACGACAAACACATGACAGTCGTACGACTGTAGTAGTACTAGCAATATAAAGCGCTGTTAACCAGCTAAATAAAGTCAGCTAGAATATGGCACGCAGTGGCAAAGGCAAGCTTTATTTGTCTTACTTTGTTAACTTGATACTAGAGCGTGTTGAACTTTGCTGTTTGATTTTTGTTCAAGGTAAACGCCTTCTGATCGTGGCACTTGGATTCTTGCATAGTCATTCTATGGTTAATTCAAGTAACAAAGAGCAGGAGGCGTTTAGTTGAACCCTTCGGTCAGCACCTATTTGGCATTTCTACTATGTTATCGCTTGATTTGAGTAGAATAACTACACGACACAAGCTCTGCCTTGTATAAATACCAAACAAATTACTGCAAAAACAAACTTGAAAGATCAACACGCTCTAATTGAGACTTTTCCCCGAAGGCTAGCGTTTGGCTAAACTTAAAGGCGATTAAACATAAAAGAGAAAGCTCTATGAAATATACTACTTCTTCATTTTGTTGTGGCATCGATCTACAGGCACAATTTTATATGTTTATATCATTGATGAACGTGGAAAGAAGGTACTACATCAAAAGAAAAAGCTGAACCTCATCAATTACATAAACTACTCAAACATTACATCGGGCAAGTAATCGTGGGCGTTGAGTGCATGTATTATTGCAAAGAGTAACCACGTTTACATCTTAAGTAAATGTGTGAATCAAGGGGGTCACTAGACATTAAGTGCCCTTATAAGATTTAAAGGACACTTAATGTCTGTGTTTAGCTTGTTTGACTTGCTAAATATTCATCATAACTACCGGCAAAATCAATAACGCCTTCGTCTTTTATTTCAATGATACGAGTTGCCAGACTAGAAACAAACTCTCGGTCATGCGATACAAAGATCAATGAACCTTCAAATTGTTCTAAGGCCATATTTAATGATTCGATCGATTCCATATCTAAATGGTTGGTAGGTTCATCCATTACCAAAATGTTCGGGTTTTGCATCATTAATTTGCCAAAAAGCATTCTACCTTGCTCACCACCCGATAATACTTTTACTGATTTTTTTATATCATCAGCTGAAAATAACATGCGGCCTAACGCTCCACGAATTGATTGTTCGTCGTCACCTTCTTTGCGCCATTGGCTCATCCAATCAAATAAATTCATGTCTGCTTCAAATTCATGTGCGTGATCTTGCGCATAATAGCCAATATTATGATTTTCTGACCACTTTACTTCACCGCTATCAGGCTGAATTTCATTCATCAGTGTACGTAAAAAGGTGGTTTTACCGACGCCATTTTCACCAATTACAGCAATTCGTTCGCCGACTTCTGCCATTAAATTGATATTTTGTAATACATGGTTATCGTCGAAGCTCACATTCAGTTGCTCAACTTCTAACACATTACGGAATAACTTTTTCTCTTGTTCAAAACGAATGAATGGATTAACGCGACTTGACGCTTTTACTTCATCAAGTTGAATTTTATCAATTTGTTTAGCACGAGACGTTGCCTGTTTAGCTTTAGATGCGTTGGCAGAAAAACGCGCAACAAAGGCTTTTAAGTCTGATATTTGTGCTTGTTTTTTTGCATTATCAGAAAGTAAACGAGCGCGAGCTTGTGTAGCTGCCAGCATATATTCGTCATAATTGCCAGGATAAACGCGAAGTTCGCCGTAATCTAGATCAGCCATATGTGTGCAAACTGAGTTTAAAAAGTGGCGGTCATGCGAAATAATAATCATGGTTGAATCACGTTCGTTCAGGGTGTCTTCTAACCATTGTATTGTGTGAATATCCAAGTTGTTGGTTGGTTCATCAAGCAATAAAATATCAGGGTCTGAGAACAGCGCTTGTGCGAGAAGTACCCGTAATTTCCAACCAGGGGCTACTTCACTCATTTTGCCGTAATGTTGTTCAACAGGTATGCCAACACCGAGTAGTAATTCACCGGCACGGCTTTCTGCACTGTAACCATCCATTTCGGCATACAAAGATTCAAGGTCGCCCACACGCATACCATCTTCTTCACTCATTTCTGGTAATGCGTAAATACGGTCTCGTTCTTCTTTTACTTGCCATAATTCGGTGTGTCCGAAAATAACGGTATCAACAACGGAGTATTCTTCAAAACCAAATTGATCTTGTCGTAATTTACCAATACGGTCATTTTGATCAAGGCTAACATTACCGCTGGTAGGTTCTAAATCACTGCCAAGTATTTTCATAAAGGTAGATTTACCACAGCCGTTGGCACCGATCAGACCATAGCGGTTACCGTTGCCAAATTTTTGTGAGATGTTTTCAAATAATGGTTTTGCAGCGAACTGCTGCGTGATGTTATTGGCGACTAAAATAACAGACTCCTAACGAGCGTAAATGAAGTAAAGAAATTGCGCGCGATTATACAGCAACTAACTAGTAGGTTAAATTATAAATACTGATAATTTAGCCGTTATATAGTTAATGTTAAGTAATAACACGGATGAGTTTAGTGTTGTGTTTAGACAGGGAATTGATGTGAAAACAACAGCTAAAATAACTAAGCTTTAGCTGTTGTTTACCATTATGGTTACAGAGGAGGGAACCGCTTACCTGTTTTTGGATGAGTTATTACTCGAAAACTGGTTATTGCTGAAACGAGTCAAGCCTTGTTTACCTTTGCCCGCTTTCGTGCGTTTATTAATACCTTCACCTTTTTTATAGCCATGAGCATTATTTTTGCCTTTACCCGCTTTCTTATAATGCTGATAATTGCCTTCTTGTCTACCTTCTGGCGGCACTAAGCAGCCTGACTTTGTGCCAATCAACTTGCGAGCTAAGCCCATTTTTGTAAGTGCTTCACGGATAATCGGCCAGTTATTTGGATCATGGTAACGTAAAATTGCTTTGTGCAAACGGCGTTGACGACCACCTTTAGGCACAACTACAGAGTCACTGCTTTTTTTGACGTTTCTTAACGAATCTATTTCTGTATGGTACAACGTTGTTGCGTTTGCTAGTGGAGATGGATAAAAGTTTTGTACTTGATCTAATTTAAAATCATTTTCTTTGAGCCAAAGTGCTAAGTTCACCATGTCCATATCTGTGGTGCCAGGGTGGGCTGAGATAAAATAGGGGATAAGATATTGTTTTTTGCCAGCGGCTTTTGAATACTTATCAAACAATGTCTTGAATGCATGATAGCTCCCCATGCCAGGCTTCATCATTTTATTTAATGGGCCATCTTCAGTATGTTCTGGGGCAATTTTTAGATAACCACCAACGTGGTGCTCAGCAAGCTCTTTAACATAGTCAGGGTCTTCAACGGCTAGATCGTAACGAACACCAGAGGCTATCAATACCTTTTTAATACCTTTGATTTTACGCGCTTTACGGTAAAGATTGATCGTCGGGGTATGATCGGTATCTAAATGCCCACAAATGGTTGGCCAAACACAGCTAGGTTTTCGGCAGGTAGCTTCTGCTTTAGGGCTTTTACAGCGTAGCTTATACATATTAGCCGTCGGTCCACCAAGGTCACTGATGACACCGGTAAAGCCAGGTACTTTTTCTTTTATATCTTCAATTTCATCCAGAATAGATTGCTCAGAACGCGATTGAATAATACGCCCCTCGTGTTCAGTGATACTGCAGAACGTACAGCCACCAAAACAACCACGCATAATGTTAACGGAAGTTTTGATCATGTCGTAGGCTGGAATTTTAGCATCACCATAATTTGGGTGTGGTACACGCTGATAGGGTAAACCGAAAACACCGTCCATCTCTTCTTCACTCAACGGATATGCAGGCGGATTAAGCCAAATAATACGATCGCCATGACGCTGTACTAATGGTTTAGCAGAACCAGGATTGACTTCTTGATGGAAAATACGTGAGGCATGCGCATAAAGCATTTTATTATCTTTAACTTGCTCAAAAGTGGGCAAATTGATGTAAGTGGTAAGCCACGGTTTAGTTTTGTTTTTCCAGCTCTTGTTTTTATGTTTATCGCTTTTAAATTCAACTATATTAACAACTTGCGTGTTTGACTTTTCGTCCACAGTTTTTTCTTGTTCAGTGGCACAGCTAGTTTCATTAATTTCTTGATAGGGGCTTGCGATAGGATCAATCTTACCTGGTTTATCTATTGCTCTTGAATCTATACCATGCCATCCGGGTAATGCTTGCTTAGCTAAAAATGCTGTTCCCCTGATGTCTGTTAGCGTTTCAACAGGCTCACCTTTAGCTATTCTGTGACTTAATTCAACTAGCGGGCGCTCGGCATTGCCATACACCAGTAAATCTGCTTTGGCATCAAATAATATTGAACGACGTACTTTTTCTGACCAATAATCGTAATGCGCGATACGGCGCAAACTTGCTTCTATGCCGCCAATAATCACAGGTACATCTTTGAATGCTTCTTTACACCGCTGTGAGTAAACTAAAACTGCTCTATCGGGGCGTTTACCACCCTCATTATTTGGCGTGTAAGCGTCATCATGGCGTAAGCGTTTTTCTGCGGTATAACGATTGATCATTGAGTCCATATTGCCGGCGGTAACACCGAAATATAGGTTTGGCTTGCCAAGTGCCATAAAAGCGTCTTTTGATTGCCATTCCGGTTGCGCAATAATTCCAACGCGAAAGCCTTGAGCTTCTAACATTCTGCCAATAACAGCCATACCAAAACTTGGATGATCAACATAAGCATCACCGGTAATTAAAATAATATCGCAACTGTCCCAACCAAGCTCATCCATTTCTTTCCGAGTAGTGGGTAAAAATGTTGATGTGCCATAACACTCAGCCCAATACTTTGGGTAATCAAACAAGGTTGTTTTAGGTAATGGGATCATGTGTTGCCTATTTAATACTAAAGTGCCTATGTTCGATAAGACGCAAGCCAATTTATCTAACATAGGATTTTGGCGCGCGATTATAACATTTTTAATTATTATTGTTAGCCAAAGTTAGCTACTGTTGTTTTTTCGAGGCTTAGCTTAGGTAATTTAAATGCTTTTGTTAAATTAAGTGAGCGTAATGTTACAACATGAAGAAAACATTCAGCGCTAAAAATAAACAGGTTAACCTGTTCTGGTTGCCAAGCGTTTGCTTTTTACGTCACACTAGGGAAAATCATTGAATAATTATTTTAACAAAACTTAAGTATTTACTATGAAAAATAACATCTTACTTTTAAGTGCAGTTAGTGTTGTTTTGTTCGGTTGTGTAGCCACGACCAATGAACAAACGGCAGAATCTGTGTTGAATGAACCAAACGTTGTCGAACAACCATCGATGACAGAACAACAAGCCAGTTTTGCGAAAGAAAAGCCTACTTCAGCACCTATCGAAAATTTAACACCGACAAAAAACGTCACAAAAAAAACGCTAGCGTCAGGTGAAATTGAATTAACGTTAGAAAAAATTATGTCAGATCCTGATTGGATGGGTAGAAGTCCCGAAGGTTGGTACTGGGGAGATGATAGCAATACCGTTTACTATCAACAAAAACGTGAAGGTAACCCCATTCGAGACTTGTTCCGTAAATCGTTACAGCAATCGGGCAACGGAGCAAAAGTTAATTTAACAGAATACCATCAAGTAAAAGATAGATTTGCAGTAAAAGACCAGCTGGGTAAACGTGAAGCTTATATCTTTGAAGGCAATGTATTTGTTAAAACATTGGCTACGGGTAAAGTAACTCAACTTACTTATACATCTGCGGTAGAGCGCTCTCCAATGTTTCTTACAAATGGAAATGTTGCTTACCGAGTAAATAATAAATTCTTCGAACATGACCTTGCTAGCCAAACTATTAGAGAACTTGCTAGCTTAGTGGTAAAAGATAAATCTAAAGAAGAACAACCGTCGTCATATCTAGCCAAAGAACAGCGTAAGCTAATTGGTTATGTCGCCTTACAACAACGTAATAAAGCATTGCGAGATGAGCAAAAAGAGCAATTAAAAGCTAAAAACGCTACCTTAACGAAGACAGAGTTTTTTTTAGGTAAAGGCAAACGCATCGTTCATGCGAGTTTATCGCCAACAGGTGAAAAGCTTATTGTTAGCGTAGCGGAAAGCAAACCTTCTCGTGCTTCAACGGATATCATGCCGAATTACATTACGGATAATGGCGACATAGAAGCGAAAAAAGTACGTTCACGCGTAGCGAATAATCGTAAATACCAAGAAGACGTTTTTCTGCTTGATTTAAAAACCGGGCAACAATTCCCTCTAAGTTTTGAAACACTTCCTGGGTATAACGAAGATGTGCTTGCTAGCGTAAAACAAGAAAATCATCAGCGTTTAGGCAAAACGTATCAAAGTGAAAAGTCTCCGCGTAATATTCATGTGATGCGCGCAAGTAACCCAATCAAATGGCATGAAAACGGTCAACAAGTTGCAGTGCTACTTGAAGCTTGGGACAATAAAGATCGTTGGCTAACTACTGTAGACTTATTAGAAAATACATTAGTGTCGCAGCATCGGCTTCATGATGAGGCATGGGTAAACTGGTCGTTTAATGAATTTGGTTGGTTAGAAGATAAACTTTACTATCTTTCTGAAGAAAGTGGCTTCTCTCATCTTTATGTTAAACGTTTAAAAGGGAAAGCTAAAAAATTAACGCAAGGTCGATTTGAAGTAAGCAATGTAAGCTTAACTAACGATAAACGCCATTTTATTTTTAAAGCCAATAAAAAACATCCTGGTATTTATGAAATTTACCAAGTCGCTGTTGATTCAGGCAAATTAACCGCCTTAACTGATCTTGGTGGTATGAACGACTATGCATTAAGCCCAGATGGTAAAAAATTATTAATCCAACATTCTGAGGTTACCATGCCTCCTGAATTGTACGTTAAAACGATTGATTCAAGCAGTAAAGCAGAGCGAATTACTAACACGGTATCAAAACAGTTCTTATCAATGCCGTGGGTAGCGCCAAGCGTTGTTGCTGTGCCGTCGTCATATCAAAGTGAACCTGTATATTCACGCGTATATTTACCGAAAAATTTTGATAAAACTGCACAGAAAAATAAAGCGGTTATGTTCTCTCATGGTGCAGGTTATTTACAAAATGCGCATTTAGGTTGGTCAGGCTATTTTCGTGAATTTATGTTCCATAGCATGTTAGTACAACAAGGTTACGTTGTGATCGATATGGATTACCGTGCATCTAAAGGTTATGGTCGAGATTGGCGAACTGCAATTTATCGTCATATGGGTAAACCAGAAGTAGAAGATATGCGTGATGGCGTTGAATGGTTAATTGAAAATGCCAACGTTGATCGTAGAAGAATTGGTACGTATGGCGGCTCTTATGGTGGTTTTCTTACCTTAATGGCGATGTTTAAAGAGCCTGATTTATTTGAATCTGGTTCAGCATTAAGATTAGTGTCTGATTGGGCGTATTATAATCACGGTTATACGGCTAATATTTTAAACACGCCAGAAGATGACGCAATTGCGTATGAACGTAGCTCGCCCATTTATTTTGCTGAGGGGTTAGAAAAGCCCCTGTTAATTAATGCGCCTATGGTAGACGATAACGTGTTTTTTGAAGATACAGTGCGTTTAGTACAGCGTTTAATTGAATTAGAAAAGCAAGACTTTGAAACGGCGATTTATCCGGTAGAGCCCCATGGCTTTGTACAACCGAGTTCATGGTTAGATGAGTATCGCAGAATCTATAAGTTGTTTGAAAATAGGCTTTAACTTTAACAAATAAAGTGTATTTTTAGTTAACATTTGAGCCCAGCCTAAACAGCTGGGCTTTTTTATGCCTAATGTTTTTTGAATAATGAACCAAAACTGTTAGTTCTAATTCAACGTTAGGGTTGAGTGATGTAACAGAGTTATTATTAAAGATAAACAAGGTGTTAAGTATAAAAATGTTGACAATATCAAGTGGGGGGGTACTCTGTAATAATTATATTTACATGGAATAATAAAAAAGGATTTTAATGATGAAAGTGAAAATATTAGCGGTAATTGTTTTGGGTTTTGGGTTTTGGGTTTTGGGTGCTCAATCTCTAATGATGTTGAGGCTGCTCCACTGGTCACATGTAAAAGTATCTATGTTCATGGGCCTGATTATGTTTCATCAGAGCCCCTTTGCAGGATAAACCTCGAAAGTAGAAATACTATTATCAGTTCTTATGTGTATTTTAATACGCCCGGTTTAACGGCATTAGAAAAAGAAGAAAATGTCATTGATCAAGTACTGTTACATAATATGCTTGATGGTGAGCTTGTAGCAGATATTACACTCGCACTAATTTCAGTAAAATCTCAATTATTGTTAGCTTTAGGTGATCTCCAAAGTAACTATGGCATTACCACAGCTGGTAAAGCTGCGATTAGTAATGAGATATACAAGCTTAATGCTTTTATTACAAAATTAAATGTATATACAACTATGCTTAATGGTGGTGGGCAAATAGCACATCACATATACAATGATGAAATGGCGTTGGCTCTTTCAGAGTCTACTGGGTTACTCATTGCTTTAGGTATTACTATAACCGCGGGCCCTTCAATTACAGGTGCGCTTATTACTCTACCTGTATTGGTTACCCTTGAGTGGGGCACAGATTATATTGCGAACGAGCTTGCATCAATGTATAACACGGCCATGTATGAAGGCCATTATAGAGATAATGAAACTTGGGAGTGGCATAGCTGCAGGTTTGAAAAATACAGCATTAGATGTGAAGCATTTATACCACCGATCATTATCGATATGAAAAATAACGGACTTGAACTGTTAGCTCTAAAAAACAGTCAGGTATTTATTGATATTGATACCGACCAAATAGCAGAGAGGGTTGCGTGGTTTGACAAAAGTGAAGCAGTTTTACTATATGACGTGAATGGCTCTGGCACTTTTGATAATATTAAGGAAATCTCACTTTCGTGGCTTACATCTAAAAGTGGGGCTTCTGACTTAGAAGGTTTGATGATGCTAGATTCTAACAAAGATAATCAAATCTCTTATCAAGATGAAGAGTATAATCAACTGTATTTATGGAAAGACAACGGCGATGGTATTTCAACACACGATGAAATGATTAGTCTAGCGTCTATAGATGCACACCTTGGCTTAACGCCAAAAAATATAAGCAAAATGGTTGAAGGAAATTTTATTGCGGCATCGTTTAGTTTATTTATTAGCGATCAAAAGTACACTGCGTATGATGTATTTCTAAGAACAAAGTTTGAAGAAAAATATTAACTTTATTCGATTGACTTAATCGGATTAAATAAAGGAATTAAGTAAAGGAATGTAAAATGGCGATAACCTTTAAACGAACAATAATATTTGACCAAGTTCCCCACCACATGTTTTATGTGTGTGTGTTAATGGCGGTAACTCTTTTAATTTTTTATAATTTTGGACCGCGTAAACCAGAATACTACGGTAGAATAATTATGATCTTTTTAAGCTTTATCGGTACATTTATATACTCATTTATTTATTTAGTGCAGGTGAGAAAAACACCCAAAACGATTGTTGTAAATTATGATAAATCTGTATTTATTGACGGGAAGCATAGGCCTGAAGCTTTTTATATATTTTTGAAGTTAAAAGAAGATATTACAGACGTTCGAGTTGAAAATAATAAACGTCAGAAGTTTTATCCTTATGGTAAGTTTAAACTGATTAACCCAGAAGAAGACCTTGAAACAGAAGGGCTTTTTGAAAATTTAGGGGAATGCCTCACAGGTCACCTTATATATAGGTATATCTTGAAACGTTAAAAGTAATATGAGTTTTATATGGAAAAAGAATTGGTTACATTAATAAGAAAAAATTTATTAGAACAAGTACCTTACAAAATTTACTATGCATCTATCATAGCAGGCTTTATGGTACTTCTTTTTAATTTTTTACCTAATAAGGCTGAATATTTTCAGTTCTTTATTGTAATGATATGTGTCTTTTTAGGAATGTTCATTTTATCAAGTATGTGTTTAATCAAAGCAAATACATTACCGAGCATTATAACTGTTTCTGAGAATCGTACTGTGTTAATCGACGGTTTGGATAATAATAAAATAAATACTATGTTTTTGGATATACAAGAAAATGGAGTAAAAGTAACAATTGACTATGAGGACAATAAGGTAACAACATCTGGAATATATCTCTTAGTTGATCCGCAATCAACTCTGGAAAATTTAAAGTTTTTTGAATGTATATCAGAAACACAATATCGACTAAAAATATAATAGAACGACACGATGGTATTTGATAACACATGCAAATAATTAAACATGTATAGCCTATCAATGTTAGCCCAGCCTGAACAGCTGGGCTTTTTTATGCTAGTAATAAAGCTGTCATTCAATACGTGTTAACAGTTAATCAGCAAAGTTATCGCGGTAATGATCCACCCATAGGGCAGTTGCACCACAAATGGCTACTGGCATAATAACTAAGTTAACAAAAGGTATCATCGAACATACCGCTGTGGTAACACCAAAGCTATAACTTAACCCTTTACGCTCTGCTAATGCATGCTTCATCGCTTCAAAGGGTACTTTATGATTATCAAAAGCATAATCTTTGTATTGAATCGCCATCATCCATGCAACAAATAAAAACCACATGATTTGCCCAATGATAGGAATAAAGCTCAAGATAAAAAAGCCAACAGCACGTGGTAAATAATAACGGAATTTACACCATTCCCTTGAAAATGTACGTGGTATATCTTTAACAATATCAAACACTGAACCAGGTGGGGGCATTTTATTGGTAAGCTTTGCTTCGAGCTTTTCCGCTAACAGCCCATTAAACGGCGCTGCAAGCCAATTAGCAACAGAACTAAAAATAAAAGAAAAGAACACTAAAAGAAACAGTAAAGTAAGTGGTTGTACTATCCAGGTTAGCCATTGTAAAAACTCAGGAAGCCAAGACTCGAATGCTAGCATCCATTCATCAAGTTTTGTAAATAAATAACTGAACGCAACGGCGAATAAACACAAGTTGACTGATAACGGTATAAATACAAATCGTTTAACGCCTTTCATTCTGATTAAAGAAAAACCAAGTAATAAATAGCCGGCGCCGCTATAAGCTAAGGGAGAAGAGTGGTTTTGCTGCATTATTAACCTTTACTTTTCTGAAATAAAAATAGTATACCTAGCAAAGTTGGAACAGAGAAGGAAACACAGGTGCTAAAGGCGATATTTTCTGGTAGAGTCAGTTTATAAAAGCAATATATCATGCGGGCTACAAGCGTAAATGCGGTTAAAATATATCAAATTGGCGGGGTTTAAATCTTTTGTTGATCCAACAAAAGTGCCATTTGAACAACAAATGACCGCAATTGTTGGTCCGAACGGCTGCGGTAAGTCGAATATTATTGATGCTGTTCGCTGGGTGTTAGGCGAAAGTTCCGCAAAGCACTTACGTGGCGATGCTATGACCGATGTGATTTTTAATGGTGCTGCAAGTAGAAAGCCTATAGGCCAAGCCAGTGTTGAACTCATGTTTGACAACATGGCTGATCGCTTTCAAGGCTCGATGGCTGATCGCAACCAAGTGTCTATTCGTCGTGTTGTCAATCGTGATTCGCAAAATACCTATTACTTAAATGGTGCTAAGTGTCGTAGGAAAGATATCACTGATATTTTTCTGGGAACAGGCTTAGGACCAAGAAGTTATGCGATTATTGAACAGGGGACCATTTCTCGTCTTATTGAATCTAAACCGCAAGAATTAAGAGTGTTTATTGAAGAAGCGGCGGGTATTTCGAAATACAAAGAAAGACGCAGAGAAACTGAAAACCGCATTCGACACACCCGCGAAAACTTAGATCGCTTAACCGACATTCGATTGGAACTGACGCAACAAATTGAAAAGCTGCATATTCAAGCCGAAGGAGCAAAACGTTTTAAAACGTTTAAAGCTGAAGAGCGACAATTAAAAGCTGAATTAGCTGTGTTACGTTGGCAGAGCTTTGAACATCGTTCGAAGTTAAAGCAACAAGAAATACAAAAGGTTAACGATAGAATAGCTGAGTTAAAACAAACACAACAAGCTGATGCTCTCCTGTTAACTAACGCAAAACAGCAAATTCAAACAGCGAATAGTCAAATTCAACACTGCCAACAAGATAAAATTGTGTTGACTAATGATATTGCGAGAGCTGAGCAACAAATCACGCATGAAAAGGCTCAACAAAAACAGCGTAGAGAAAACGTTGATGTGTTGAAAGCTCAGATGGAAAAAGCACAGAAAATGCTGTTGCATGAGCAGCAGTATTACGTGGAGACGCAACAAAAGTTTGAAAAATATACAAAACATATTAACAGCATTGAGGCACAAATTGTTGAATGTGAGCAACAACACCACGACAAAACAACACAACTCCAACAATATCAATTAGAGCTACAACAACGTAATCTGGCTTATCGTGACAGCGTGCAAGTTAAAAATCATTTTGAAAAACAACAATCAGTGTTTGTATCTGAACTTGAACAACAACAACGACAGTTAAATAAAGTCAATGAACAACATGAAACGTTAGCGCTTGAAAAATCGGCTTTAATGAAGGAGTCGTTGTTTGATGAACAACAGATCCGGCAGGTTATTACTGAAAAAGAACAACAACTACGCGAGCTTAACGCTGATCTCAAAGCCACGTTATTAACACAGCAACAACATGCTGAAACCATTTCCAAGCTTCGTGGTGATTGCCGGAGTCAGCAACAACGAGTAGACGAAATAACCAAAAAGCTGAGTCAACAAGAAAATTGGCAACAAGCACAATTGTCCACGTTTTCCCCTTCACTAAAAAGTGAAATGTGTAGAGTTCAAGACTTATTGCAAGTTAAACCTGGTTGGGAATTGGCTGTAGAAATGGTGCTTGAACAAATGCTACAAGCACATGTTTTCGATTTGCCATGGCATGAAGCGGAAATGGAAAAACTAAACACATTAGACGCTTGCTTTCTTTACTTATCAAGTGAAGATAACCAAGTAGAAGAAATTTCCACTCATCAAATTCAAGCGACACTGGCAAGCAAAGTGTCGAGTGAAGTTTTGCCACGAAGCCTATTTTATAACGTCTTGATTGCTACTGATGAAACAGCTTGTTTTGCTAAGCGAGAAAAGTTGAAGCAACAGCAATCTGTTATTTGCCCTCAAGGGGTTTGGTTAGGAAATAGCTTTATTCGAAAAGGTCAATTAACGCGTTCAGATAACGTCTTACTTTTAACCAATGAAAAGCAACAACTTGAACAATCTTACCAACAATCAATACAGCAACTAAAAGACTCTGAAACGCTTCTTCAGGGAATTTATGCACAAATTGACAACGTAGAAAAAACGCAAGAAGAAGTATCGAAACAATTAATTAGTCATCAACAGCAGTTATTAGAAGCAACACAATTTAATGCAACTTGGCAACAAAAATATAAGCATATTGAAAAGCAACAAGCACATATACAACGCGAGCAACAGTCAATAACACAAACGATTAACAAGCAGAAAGTTGACCTTATAACATGGGAAAAAGAGCAGCATGTTGACCATAATGTCGCGAACAATGAACTCGTTGCAACAATGGCGTTACTTGAAACAAAAATTGAACAACACAACGCTGCGTTAACTGATATAAATCAGCAACACCAATTGCTAAAAGAAAACATTCACCAACAACAAATATTGCTTGAGAGAAGTAAACACGAGAGCCAACTCGCACAGCAAAATATTTCTCGGTATCAAACAACGATTGATAATGCATCTGCGCAGCAAAAAGCAATGAATAACGATGAAAGCTTACCTGAAGAAAAGTTAATTGAATTAAATGAAAACTTACAGCGATGGTTATCTTCATCGAGCGCGTTAGATAACGAAATTGAACAACAGCATAAAGTGATTGCAACACAACAAGTTATTTTTCAACAAATGGAACAAAATGCGTCAAAAACCGTCGAACAAATCGAACAGCACAAACACGCGTTATCTCAATTACAATTAAGTGCTGAAAGTTTTTCAATAAAAGCAGAAAATGCACTTGAACAGCTTGATGAAATTGGTAAAAATGCCACAGATATTGCACAGTCTTTATCAGATAGTGCAAATGAATCTCTATGGCAGGCTAAGTTAATAAAGGTTCAAAATGACATTCAACGACTTGGAGCGATTAATTTAGCAGCAATTGACGAGTATGAAAGTCAATTAACGCGAAAAAACTACCTAGATCAACAAGATCAGGATTTAAATCAGGCTATTTCAACGTTAGAATCAGCAATAGAAAAAATAGATAAAGAAAGTCGTCTGAAATTTAAAACAACCTTTGATAAGGTCAACCACGACTTACAAACGTTATTTCCAAAGGTATTTGGTGGTGGCGATGCATATTTAGCATTAACCGGCGATGATTTATTGGAGACTGGCGTAACAATTATGGCTAGACCTCCAGGTAAAAAGAATAGTACGATTCACTTATTATCGGGTGGTGAAAAAGCGTTAACCGCTTTATCATTAGTGTTCGCGATTTTTAGACTTAATCCTGCACCGTTTTGTATGCTGGATGAAGTAGATGCACCACTTGATGATGCAAATGTAGAAAGGTTTTGTAATTTAGTGCGTGAAATGTCGAATAGCGTACAATTTATTTATATTAGTCACAATAAAATTGCCATGGAAATGGCTTCTCACTTAACAGGAGTAACCATGTTTGAACCGGGCGTATCTCGTATGGTATCTGTTGATGTTGAAGAAGCAATTGCTATGGCCGAAGTATCATAAACAGGCTAAAAGATGGAAGATAATTTTAGAAACGTATTAATTATTATCAGTGCTATTGTCATAGCAGCCATATTTGTACATGGCTTTTGGACGATTAGAAAAAATAAAAACCCATATAAACTTAAAGCAAAGCCTGAGTCAGTGACTCCAACTGAACACAGTTTTGATAGTCAAGGGTTTGATCAAGATGGTATTGGCAAAGTACGTGTGGTAAATGAAAGTACGTTAAGCGAAGATGAAGTACCTACAGCACCGGCGCCAGCACCAGATTATGATGAAGAGCCAATACCAAAAGATGTTGATAAACCGAATGCGAACTCACCATCATTAGAACCTTCTTTAGGGGACTTGTCTGATATTACTGAACAACCTCCATTAACAAGTCCGCCACCACAAGCACATGCGAGTGAAACGCAACCAGAAGTGGAAGAAGAGATCATCACCGCAACAGAGCCCGTTTATCAAGAGCCTGTAAGTAGACGTAAACCAAAACGTAGTAGCGAAAAGGCCCCTAAAGGCAAAGTAAAACGTGATCAAATGGAAATCAATTTTGGTGATGAATTTGAAGAAAAAGCTTCGTCAGCAAAAAGCGAGAAAGCACGACATCGAGAACAAAAACCAGACATCGATCCAGAAGTGATTGTTGTGTCAGTGGTTATGCCAGAAGATAATCATATATCAGGTGCCGCGTTGTTACCTACGTTACTTACGCTAGGATTACGTTTTGGCGAAATGGATATTTTCCATCGCCATGAAGATAATGCAGGCAACGGAAAAGTCACCTTTAGCCTAGCAAATATGATGAACCCTGGAACGTTTGACCTTGATAATATGGAAAGTTTCACTACCCAAGGGATCACATTATTTATGACCTTACCAAATGCCGGTGATCCATTTGAAGTATTTGAACACTTAATGAATGCTGCAAAACATTTAGCAGTGGAATTTAATGCTCAATTACTAGACGATAAGCGCAGTGTCATGACCAAGCAAACTGAACAGCATTACATGAGCAAAATTCGAGAGTTTGAACGCAAACATCGAATCGCTTCCGCATAGTTTTATACATACCTAATCAACATATTAAGCCTCAATTGAGGCTTATTTTTTTAACCGAAGATATTATGACAGAACAACAAGCATCAGAAAAAGTAGCAGAACTTCATCGTTTACTTAACCAATATAACCATGAATATTACGTGATGGACGGGCCAAGTGTTCCTGATGCAGAATATGATCGGCTGATGCGTGAGTTAATAGAACTTGAAGCGCAATACCCTCGTTTAAAGCAAAGTGATTCGCCAAGTCAACGTGTTGGCGGTGAGCCGTTAAAAGCCTTTACGCAAGTTACACATCAAATACCGATGTTGTCATTAGATAATGTTTTTTCGGCTGAAGAGTGGCAGGCGTTTGTTAAACGGATTCAAGACCGATTGAATACGCATGAGGCAATATCATTTTGTGCTGAACCTAAATTGGATGGCCTTGCGGTAAGTTTACGTTATGAAAATGGATTATTAGTACAAGCGGCAACTCGAGGAGATGGAGCCGTAGGCGAGAATATCACCGAAAACATAAAAACGATTAAATCGATCCCCTTGAAGCTTCATGGAGCTATTTTTCCTAAGGTATTAGAGGTTCGTGGTGAAGTGTTTATGCCAAAGGCGAGCTTTGAGAAGCTCAATGAAACAGCGGTGAAGAAAGGTGAGAAAACGTTTGCTAATCCTCGTAATGCAGCAGCCGGAAGTTTACGCCAACTTGACTCTAAAATTGCAGCTAAACGAAATCTAGCTTTTTATGCGTATGGACTAGGGTTCGTTTCTGAAGATATCATCGGTCAAAATAACGAGGACTGGCTTGCCACAAGCCACTATCAGCGCTTACAACAAGTTAAACAGCTTGGTTTACCTGTTTGTCCAGAAGTTCGATTACTTGAAGATACATCGCAGGTTGATCATTTTTATCAGCACATTCTTAATCAGCGTTCTGTGCTTGATTATGAAATAGATGGCACTGTATTTAAGGTGGATGATATCGGTCATCAACAAACACTGGGTTTTGTGGCGCGTGCACCTCGTTGGGCCACCGCGTATAAATTTCCTGCCCAAGAAGAATTAACCACACTGGAAGAAGTAGAATTTCAGGTGGGAAGAACTGGCGCTATCACCCCTGTTGCTCGGTTAAAGCCTGTGTTTGTTGGTGGGGTAACCGTTAGCAACGCCACATTACATAATCAAGATGAAATAGACCGGCTTGGCATTAAAGTAAAAGACACGGTCATCATTAGACGCGCAGGTGATGTGATCCCTCAGATTGTCAGTGTAGTATTAGATAAACGCCCTGATAATGCCAAAGACGTTGAATTTCCAACAATTTGTCCTGTGTGTCAGTCAGATGTACTAAGACTAGAAGGAGAGGCCGTATTACGCTGTACTGGTGGCTTGATTTGCGGTGCACAACGAAAAGAAGCAATCAAGCATTTTTCTTCGCGCAAAGCACTAGATATAGATGGTTTAGGCGATAAGTTAGTTGAGCAGCTTGTTGATGAAAAATTAATTCAAACGCCTGCTGACTTGTTTAGTTTATCTGAGCTTGATATCAGTACCATGGAACGTATGGGGAAAAAATCTGCTCAGAATCTTGTACAAGCGATAGAAAAAGCAAAACATACAACGTTAGCAAAATTTGTTTATGCGCTTGGAATACGTGAAGTAGGTGAAACAACGGCGGCAAATTTGGCACAGCATTTTTTAACGTTTGAAGCGATTAAAACTGCTGATGAAGAAGCATTACAAGCTGTTCCAGATGTTGGTAAGGTTGTGGCTAAAAATATTGTTCAATTTTTTGCACAATCACACAATGTCGACGTTGTTGAAGCGCTAGAGCAGATCATGACATGGCCAGATATTGTTGCTAAAACAGAAGAGCAACAACCGTTAACTGATCTTACCTATGTGATCACGGGTACGTTAAATAAAATGGGTCGTAATGATGCCAAAGCATATTTACAGTCGTTAGGGGCGAAAGTTGCGGGCAGTGTTTCTGCTAAAACAGATTACTTAGTTGCTGGAGTAAAAGCAGGTTCAAAGCTAACAAAAGCCCAATCGTTGGGAGTAAAGGTTTTAACCGAAGACGATCTACTCGCATTACTTGCAGAGCATAAGGTAGTGTTATGATCGAATTACTTACATCATTAGGGCAATGGTTTCGTCCTTATCAATATCAAGCCGCGTTAGCCATAATAGCGACGATACTCGTGTTGTTTGGCAATGATATTAATGGCGCATTAAAACATATGATAAGAAAGCAACACTTTGTTGTGCGTACATTAGTCTTTATTGTGGTATGTGCATTTGGCTATGGTTTGTTAACGGTTTGGCTTACTGCGTTACTTGCTGAACAGCTCAGTAGCATACCTACTGTTTATATTGTCCCAACAGTGGTCATAATTTTTGCTGTTTTAGGCATTTATGCCCAAAAGCAACGTCATATCTAAACGGTAAAAAAGGCATACAGAAACAGTAAACTTGGTGCTGGTAAAATAAAACCAAAAATGGCAGCTTCACACCACTCTATTTTTTGATAAAACTGTCGCCATTTTTTATCTTGTACTTTTGATGATGGTAACACTTGAAAGAAAAAGATAAATGCAGACAGCACTAGCGCTTGAAGGGCGGAAAACAATATAAATAGCGCTAGCCAAATCAATGATTCAGGTGTTAAGTTAGTAATTTGTCGTTGTAATACAAAATATAAAACAAAAGCAAAAACACTCCAGCCTAACAACTTCCAACGGAAGGTTGATAACGTAATTGCAATGCTATTAAATACTTCAGGACTAAACCAATACTTCATTATTGCCTTACTTACTCGTAGAATAAAGATCACACTCAACGTTAAGTATAAAGAAAGAAATGGCATTACACAGTAAAAAACTTATATTCATTGCCTTTTGGGCATCTTCAATAACACAAGTTGCTTTTGCATTTTCTACCGAATACAAGCAGCTTTCAATACAACCTCAACAACAAGTCGAAGTAAGGCCTGGTCATGCTAAAGCGCTAAAATCGTTAGATGATGAAAAGTATAAAGATGATCTCACAAAAGTGATTATTTCTACGGTCAGTGAAATGTCTGACAGCAACGGGCTAACCTACATTGGTGCTAAAGTAGAGCGTACAGAAGTTGAAAAGTTTTTGGCACAATTAAAAACAATACTCGGTGATGAGTTTAAACAATACCGTATGAATCAAGCGAACCGAGACGGTAATGCTTTTCATGTGACATTGGTTGCGCCACAAGAATATCAATTAATGAAAAAAGAGGAAGTCACTCTTGGCCGAACCGTGCGTATCACACTAGAAGGCTTAGGTAGAGTGAGTCAAGGCAATAACACCAGTTATTTTGTCGTTGCTTCTTCTAACGATGGTGACTTTATGCGACAAACCTTGCGTTTGGCTGCAAAAGATTTTCATGTAACGCTAGGTTTTGATAAAAAAGATGTTCACGGTGTCAGCAAAGGTCAAAATACACTGATAAAGCAATAGTCATCCTTGTCTCTTTATAGACAGTTAAACTAGCTTATTTATAATTAAATTATGTTAAATGGTTTAGATCATGCCGATGTTTGCTTATTATGAAGCTATGGATTTTAATTAAAGGGCTGATATGAAATCAACATTATTAATAATAGCAACGATTGTGGCTGTGAGTGGTTGTGCTAAATCCTCAACAGGCCGTAATCAAATTACGTTATTTTCAGACAGTGAATTGAACAAGATGGGGGCTACTTCTTTTGAGGAATTAAAAGAGAAAGAGAAAATTAGCCAAGATATTGCAACCAATAATTATGTGCAATGTGTTGCAAAAGCAGTGACAAAAAATGTATCAAAACAAGCCCATTCTGGCGATTGGGAAGTCGTTGTGTTTGATTCTGAACAAGTAAATGCCTTTGCCTTACCAGGCGGTAAAATAGGTGTATATACGGGGATTCTTAACGTTGCCCAAGGTCAAGATCAACTTGCTGCAATTATTGGTCATGAAATTGCTCATGTCACTGAGCGTCACTCTAATGAGCGATTATCGTCAAATCAACTGGTTCAAGCGGGGGCAGCTGTTGGTGGTGCCGTTTTATCGCAGCAAGAGGTGGAAAATAAAGAAACTTGGCTGATGGTTGGTTTAGGCATTGCGCAATATGGCATATTAATGCCATATAGTCGTATGCATGAGAGCGAAGCAGATATCGTTGGTCAAAAGCTAATGGCGCAATCAGGCTTTAAACCGTCAGCAGCCATTTCATTGTGGCAGAATATGGCGAAGCAATCTAAAGGTTCACCCCCCGAATTTTTATCAACGCATCCGTCAAATCAAACACGGATAAATGATTTATCGAAAAACTTACCAACAGCTCAAGCAATTTATCAACGTTCAACCCTTCGTCCTAGCTGCGGATAGTGCAGTAGCTTTCCCTTTTGAGTGAATAAAATGGTGGCAATTTTTGCCACCATTTTTTTTCAATAAATTATACCAATAATGTTGAATGTATATATGTATTATAGCAATATGTATATGAAACGTATTTTTTTGGGTTAGATATTAAATGGGTATTGTTAAAATTTCAGAACAATTACATGATGAAGTTAGAAAAACCAGTAGTGTTATGGAACGTTCTATTAATTCTCAGGCTGAATTTTGGCTAAAAATAGGGCGACTCGCAGAGCAAAATCCAACGCTAAGCTATGAACAAATCATTGAACGAGAGATGCGCTCAGGTCAAGTCATCTCAGTAAGGCTTATCGGTGAATAACAATATTATTATTAAATCAACCGCTGAAATCGAATTAATGAGAGAATCAGGCCGATTATTAGCAAAGGTTTTTAAACAACTCGATACCTTTATAGCTGTTGATGTTACAACGTTAGCGATTAATGATTTTGTTGAAGATTTTATTGTTAATACACTTAATGCTCGTCCAGCGAGCAAAGGTCAGTATGGTTATAAATATGTATTAAACTCGTCAGTAAATGAGGTTGTTTGTCATGGAATTCCAAGTGAAAATAAACGATTAAAATCTGGCGATATAGTTAATATTGATATTACCCTAGAAAAAAATGGCTTTGTTGCTGACAGTAGTAAAATGTATTTAATTGGTGATGTTAAACCAAGAGCAAAGCAATTGTCTAAAGTAACTTATCAAGCGATGTGGCAAGGTATTTCTATGGTAAAGCCTGGCGCTACCTTAGGTGATGTAGGACATGCTATTCAATCATACGCACAGCGTCACGGCTTTAGCGTCGTTCGAGAGTATTGTGGACATGGTATTGGACGTGAGATGCATGAACCACCACAAGTGCTTCATGTTGGTAAGCCTGGAATGGGAATTAAATTAAAAACAGGCATGACATTCACAATAGAGCCTATGATTAACCAAGGCACTCATAAAACGAAAGAAAAAAAAGATGGCTGGACCGTTGTCACTCGGGATAAAAAGTTATCTGCACAATGGGAACATACGGTACTTGTCACCGCTAATGGGGTAGAAGTGCTGACGCTAAGAGATGATGAATCGTTGCCTGCGACACTAAACGTATAAAAAATTCACCCTATACAATACAACTACTTCTTGTTGAATGAGTCCATTTTATGAGGCTTTTTATTTGACCGAGGAAGTGTTTCATCAAGATCATTTAAGTTTTTTTTACGTAGTGGTGTTTTTGCGTTTCTACGCACAGTGCTAAAGTTACCAATAAATATCAGCGCAACAACAATAAAAATTGTAATGATTAACCAGTTATCCATGTGATACCCCTTGAACGTTGTATACGTAGCGTTCCATTAATTGCTCTATTTGATCAAGAATAAAAGCTTTTCCCTCAATTTCATGTTTGTGAAGAGTGTTAGCTAATATTTCTGGCGTTAATTCTGTTAGGAACTGAGTTGCTAATGGGGCAAACGATAAGTGCCAAGGCTCATGAGCAACTCCCCCTTGATAGCATTGATATGGAAAATAGAAACCATAATTTTGCGCATTTTCATTAAGCCATTTCGTTAGTTTAGCAAATGGACCATATTCCTCATACTCCCATGCTTCAAGTGATAATTGCTGCCCGTTGCTAAGCAATGATGGGTCATAAACATCAATATCTGTTCCCCAATGGTGACGACTAGCACCAGGAAGCGCTGAAAATGTCATGACAGCATGTACTTTTTCTTCAGTTGATAACTTAGTTAGGTTTACTTGCTGTTGTTGTAAATCGAAAACAGGCAATTCTCCCTTCATCTTTTTATTCCAAATATTCAACTGGCGATCAAAATCTCGAAAACCACTTGCGATAGATAATTGAAAACCCACTGTTTTCGCAGCATCAACTAAATTTGACCAAGGGAAAAGCATATCGTGGTGTATTCCCTTATTATCTGACAAATAATGAATATGTGCATCGCTTGTACCTGTTAGAAAGGTTTGATCAGCCATGATTATGTATTGCCTTAACTGAGTACGTTTACGAGAGTGTGATAGTAAATATCAACTAACTCTTCAAGGTCAGCACATTTTACACTTTCATTCACTTGATGGATCGTTGCATTACAAGGTCCAAGTTCAACAACTTGCGCACCGGTTGGCGCAATGAATCTTCCGTCAGAAGTGCCGCCTGATGTAGATAACGTCGTGTTAAAGCCTTTTACGGTTTGAATAGCGCTTGACGCTGCATCCACGAGGGTGCCAGGTTCTGTGATGAAAGGCTTACCATTAAATGTCCATTTAATTTCATAGTTTAACTGATGCTCAGTTAAAATCGCGTCGATCTTACTGACGATTTTTTCATCGGTTAACTCTGTGCTATAGCGTAAATTAAACCATGCGGTTAAATGACCAGGAACAACGTTTGTTGCGCCAGTGCCAGATTGAATATTTGATAATTGAAAACTTGTTTCAGGAAAATACTCATTACCCGTATCCCAATGTGTTTGACTCAGTGCAGCTAAAGCTGGCATTGCAAGATGAATAGGATTTTCAACATGTTGAGGGTAGGCAACGTGACCTTGTTTACCGATTACTTTTAATTCACCTGAAATTGAACCACGACGGCCGTTTTTAACAATATCTCCCACTTCATTTGTGCTAGAAGGTTCACCAACTATGCAATAATCGATTTTTTCATTTCTTGCTTCTAAAGTGTCTATTACTCGTGTAGTACCATTGATAAATGGACCTTCTTCATCACTGGTAATTAAAAAAGCGATAGAGCCTTTATGATGTGGATGTTCTGCAACAAACTTTTCTGTTGCTACTACCATAGCCGCTAAACTACCTTTCATATCAGCGGCGCCGCGTCCGAATAAATAACCATCTTTGAAAGTGGGTTCAAAAGGCGGAGTATCCCAGCTTGCTAAATGACCAGCTGGTACCACATCAGTATGACCAGCAAAGCAAAATACTGGCCCAGTATCGCCTTTAAGACACCACATATTCGTGGTGTCTTCAAATACCATTGATTCGGTTAGAAAACCTAATTTTTCTAGGCGTTCAGACATCACCTGCTGACAACCTGCATCTTCAGGAGTAACCGATGGACGAGAGATCAAATCTGCGGCGAGAGTTAAAACCGGCGTGTTAGTTGTCGTCATTAGGCAAAAATCTCTTGATAATTTTCTGCCTTAAAACCTAGATGTAATTGGTCGTCAATAAGCAACAAAGGGCGCTTTAATAACGTTGGCTGTAATAATACTTGTTCTGAGGCTACGGTATCTGAAAGATTAGTTTTTATATGTTCGTCTAAATTTCGGAACGTTGTGCTACGTTTATTGAGTAATAAATCCCATGAAGACATAGCAACAAATTGTTGTAACTGATTGTTATCTAGACCGTCAGTACGAAAATCGTGGAATTGATAGGTAATATTATGCTCATCAAGCCATTTTCGTGCTTTTTTTACGGTGTCGCAGTTTTTTATGCCATATAAAGTTGTCATATTAAATCACTTGATAATTATTGTTGGTTAATGCCGTTATAGCGCTGTCAATTTTATTGCTTTTGACTAAGACATAATCGGTATCAAAGGTAGAAATGGCGAAAATACTGATTTTCTTATTCGCTAATATGGTTGAAATTTTTGAAAGTATCCCCGTTAATGAAAAATCTAATGGACCAACAACTTCAAGTGCTTGCCAGTCAGGTTCACTATCTTCGCTTAACAACATAAGTGTACTAGGAGCAACCACCGATACCTCATCATTAGTTTTTGCGATAAAATACATGTGTTGTTTAAACACTTCGGAGGGTATTTCGCTATTGGCTGGAAAACTATGGATAGTGAACGTGTCGTTTAATCGCTTTAACGTTAGTGTTGCCATATGCTAAGCCTGATAAATTCAAAGGTAATACTATAACTCGCCATTAAGTTAAACTCTAGGATCAAATCTTTTTTGAATGAAGAATATTACTAGTTTAAAGATAGTTAATTAATATTAAGGTAAGTTTTATCGGAATTGTTTTGTTAAACGATTGAATAGTTTGTTTAAGTGGGGATTTGAACGCAGTAATTCTATGAATAACTGATTTACAATATTAGTTATATCCACAAAAGATGTGGATATCTTTGTGTGCAAACTATGGTTATGTTTGTAACTAACTGTATTTTAAGTCTTTAATGTCTTGGTTGTTTTTTAACTAGAAATAATAAACTTAAATAAAGCTTGTAATCTAGTAAAAAAGTTAGTTCATAATGATCTTGTAGAATTATCGTTATTTTTAGTGGTTATATCTGCTAAATTAAGGTAAATATTATGATGTATTTTGAAATAGAGTTATTTTAGCAGCAAAGCGTTTTAACGAAGCTTTTATTGTTAATTTGCATATTTTTATTAAGATTAAAATTTAAACTACCTTCGAGTTTGTGCTATCTTGTAAGTAACAGTTGTTATAATGTATGGCCTATGAATATGAATGTTGTAGAAATTGTAAAGTTAGGTCGCAAGTATATGTTACTCTGGCCTGATCGTAGAGAACTAGCAGAATACTTTGCTGAGTATCATGCTATCAAAATGGCGCGTCTTGTGTGTAAATATTTGCCTGGCGTGGCTTTATTTACTTTAGTCATGCAACTTTATTTTGGTGGCGTTGCTTCTTTACCACAATCTGTGGTTTATACTGTGTTTATGCTAAGCGTTCCGTTACAAGCTTTAGTTATGCTAGGGATAAAAGCAGATAAATTTTTGCCGCCCGCATTAGCGAATTGGTATAAAGAAGGAGTTGCTAAAATTAATCAAAGCGGCGGAGACATAAAACTTTGCGTGCAAAAACCTCGGTACGTTGATTTAGCACAGTTGCTGAATATTAGTTATCGGCACGCGAAGCATTAATGGAAAATTAAAACCGCTGTTCAAGCGGTTTTTTTATAAATGCGAATAAGAAAATCAGCCTGACATTCAAAGTTACTTTCTTGTTTTAATTTTTGTTTTACTTCTTCAGTCGCTTTAAAGGCAAAGGGTGTCATTGATAGTAAGTTTAGCAAATCATCACCTGAACGTATCGTCATGGTATAGCTCAGCTGTTCCTGTGTATCTAACGTCATATTATCAACTGTTATTTTGTCTTCGTCATGTTGCAATGCGCGTTGATAAATTTTTTGTTTGAGCGACAATAAATGGTTTCCGCCAGGTGTCACAGTTATTAAATAACCGTTGTCTGATAAAATACGATTAAATTCTGCAGGTAATATGGGAGCATAAATAGAAACAATAGCATTGATATGTTGATCATCAAAAGGTAGTTGTGACAACGTGGCCACCGAAAAATGACAATCAGTATATTTTTTTGCCGCTTTCTTTACGGCTTCTTTGGCAATATCAATACCATACACCGTCTGACAGCTTTGCTTAAACTGCCCTGTATAAAAGCCTTCTCCACAGCCGGCATCTAAAATGACACCATTATTAAGGCTAAGTGCATCTAATATTGATATCAATTTGTCGGCAAGCGGTTGATAATATCCCTGTAATAAAAAGGCACGCCTAGCATTTACCATTGCCTTATTGTCGCCAGGTTGTTTCGAATGTTTAAATTGGACCGGCAATAAGTTAACGTATCCTTCCTTTGCTTTGTCAAAACAATGAGACTGAGCACAACGATACGTGTGCTCTTTTAACATTAAACTTGATTGGCAAATAGGGCAGCGATATTGCGCATTTATCATGTAAATGTAGACCAGATAGGTGCATGATCAGAAGGCTTTTCAATACCACGTAATTCATAATCAATGTCAGATTCAACACATTGTTTGGCTAAGCTTTCTGTGGCTAACACAACGTCAATTCGTAGCCCTCGATTATCATCAAAACCACGAGAACGATAATCAAACCATGAGTATTTTTCACTGGTCGATGGGTGTAATTCTCTAAACGTGTCTTTAAACCCCCAATTTATTAGCGTTGAAAGCCATTGGCGCTCTTCTGGTTGAAAACTACATTTACCCGTTTTTAACCAACGTTTTTTATTGGGTTCACCAATACCAATATCTAAATCAATCGGTGAAATATTAATATCACCCATCACTACGAGGTTTTCATCGGGTGTGTGATGTTCATTTAAATAGACCATTAAGTCTTTATAAAACTGGCGTTTATAAGGAAATTTAGTTTCATGTGCAATATTATCTCCTTGCGGAAAGTAACCATTTAATACCGTTACTTTTTCACCACGCTCATTGGTCGTCGTTACCATGATCATACGCTTTTGAGAGTCTTCAGTATCGGTGGGGAAGCCTTTAGTCACAACATCAGCTGGTTTTTTACATAGCATTGCAACACCGTAATGTGCTTTTTGACCGTGGAAGTATACGTGATAACCCATCGCTTCAACATCGGCAAGAGGGAAGGCGTCGTCGTGTACTTTGATTTCTTGTAGGCCAATGATGTCAGGTTGATGTTTATCGATTACGGCTTGTAATTGGTGAAGTCTGGCTCGTAAACCATTTATATTGAAAGAGATAATCTTCATGGGTAATGTATTTGATGGTTAGTATTCATTAGCGCGAAATAATACCATAAGATGATAGTTGTGTTGAATATTGTTCACAGTAAATTTAATCTTTATGCGAATTGGTATAAACAACAATATTATCGTTATTTAGTACTGTCGTCCCTTATTAGAGCGTGTTGATCTTTCATGTTTACTTTTGCCGCATTTTGTTTGGTTTTTATACAAAGCAACACTTGCGCCGTGTAGTTATTCTACTCCAGTCAAGCGTTAACACAGTAGAAATGACAAACAGATACAGCACGAAGGGTTCAACTAAACGCCTCCTGCTCTTTGTTACTTGAATTAACCATAGAATGACTATGCAAGAATCCAAGTCGCGCGATCAGAAGGCGTTTACCTTGAACAAAACTCAAACAGCAAATATCAACACGCTCTAGCTAAATTGAATAAGGTTCATGGTTATTTCATTCTAGATTTACTGTATTGTTTACCTAAACTTACCTTTCATTAAGGCAACATGAAACTTAGTGAACAAAGTTGTTGGTAAAACCACAAAAAGCGTAATGCTTACTATTGGTTGAAGTTACTGCTTGTTCTTAATAAGTACCAAATATTTTATCACCGGCGTCACCTAGACCCGGTAAGATATAGCCTTGTTCGTTGAGCTTTTCATCGCATGCAGCAATATACACATCAATATCAGGGTGGGCTTTCTCTAATGCGCTAATACCTTCTGGCGCCGCAACCATAAATAATGCAGTAATTTTTTCACAACCTGAAGATTTTAGTAAATTAATACACGTTATTGCTGAACCGCCTGTGGCTAACATAGGATCAATCACAATGGCGTGTCGTTCTGCAATATCACTGACTATATTTTCATAATAACTTTCAATACCGATATGCACGGTTCCAGCTTTATCGGTAGAAATATCGTCATCATTGCGTTTTAAGCCAATAATACTGACTTTCGCGCAAGGTAAAATAGTTAAGGCTCCTTCTAACATACCAAGTCCAGCACGTAGAATAGGTACTAATGTTGGTTGCTTTTCGGCTAATAATGGGGTGGAAATATTGCCAGACCAACAAGCTAAAGGTGTGCTTTGTACTTGAAAGTTTTGTGTCGCTTCTACCATCAGCATAGTAGATATTTCGTTAGTTAATTCACGAAAAGACTTTGATGACAGGTTAGCTTCGCGTGCTAATGATACTTTATGTTTTAGTAGTGGATGATTACTAATATAAACGGTCATTTCGTTTCCTTTTGTACAGTGTTATTGGTATTTCGTACTCTGTTTAGTTAATTACCAAACAAGCGCTTTAAAATGTTTTCGACAAAGCGATTCATAGCGTTCGTTGCCACCCACTTCAATTTGAGCACCTGATGTTACAGCATTGCCTTGGTCATCTGTTCTGACGACAAAATTTGCTTTTTTGCCACAATGACAAATGGTTTTTAGTTCGATCAATTTGTCTGCCCATGCCAAAAGTGCGGCACTGCCTACAAACGTTTTACCGAGAAAATCAGTTCTAATGCCATAAGCTAAGACCGGTATTTTTAACATATCAACAATATCAGTAAGTTGCTTTACTTGTTGTTCCGTTAAAAACTGTGCTTCATCGACCAATACACAACTAACAGGGGTTAACTCATGTTGCTGTGTTACTTGTTGAGCGATATCTGTTTCAGCCGAAAATAAATTAGCATCAGCATGTAAACCAAGACGTGAAGAGATTTGTCCCGTCGAGAAACGGTTATCGATGTCTGCAGTATAAAGCAGGGTATTCATACCGCGCTCGCGGTAGTTGTATGAAGATTGCAGTAAATGTGTAGATTTTCCAGCATTCATCGTTGAATAGTAAAAATATAGTTGTGCCATAACAGGTTAATAGCGCTCATTACTTGTTTGCTGTGATTCGTCTTCAATAGTGGCGATTAGGTTTTTTAATAACCCGCTAGCGCCGAAACGAAAATGAGTTTGATCAAGCCATGAAGCCCCTAAAGTATCCATAACTAAAGTTAAGTACTCGGTGGCATCTTCCAAGGTTTTAACACCACCAGCAGCTTTAAAGCCAACATTTGGGTTTACGTTTTCAATAACAGATAGCATGATTTTTGCAGCTTGTGGGGTAGCATTTATGTCAACTTTACCCGTTGAGGTTTTGATGAAATCAGCGCCAGCGTCAATCGCTATTTCACTTGCCCGTTGAATTAAAGAATCTGTTTTTAATTTTCCAGACTCAATAATTACTTTTAAGGTAACCTGCTTACCACAAGCTTGTTTACATGCGTTTACTAATTCATAGCCAACATTTTCATCACCAGCAATTAAAGCATTGTAAGGGAACACAACGTCAACTTCATCAGCACCAAGTGAAACAGCTTCTGCTGTTTCTTTCACTGCTTGGTTCACATCACTACCGCCATGAGGAAAGTTAGTGACGGTTGCAATTTTTATCTGTTTATTTGTTTTGGCTAAATGTTGTTTCGCAATGGAAATATACTGAGGATAAATACAAATAGCGGCAGTATCTCCATGTTTTGTCGCTGCTTGTTCACATAGTTCAATAATTTCTTGCTGTGATTCATCGCCTCGTAAACTGGTTAGATCAACGAGAGAAAGGGCAAGTAAAGCGGTTTGTTGTTGCTCTGTCATGTTATTCTCCTAAAGGCTAAGAAATACACCTGCAATTGCAGCACTCATTAAATTAGCTAGTGTTGCTGCCATCATTGCTTTCATACCAAGACGAGCAATATCAGGACGACGCGAAGGTGCCATTGAACCTATACCACCAAGTAAGATAGCAATCGAAGATAAATTAGCAAAACCGCATAATGCAAAAGTGATAATCGCTTGGGTAGAAGGTGTTAAAGTATCTTTGATTTCAACAAAATTTACATAAGCAAAAAACTCATTAACAACCACTTTTTGCCCTATAAAACTACCCGCTTGCAGCATTTCTTCTGCGGGAACACCAATAACAAAAGCGAATGGAGCAAATACGTAGCCAAGTAACCATTCAATGGTTAAGTTTTCGATACCAAATAGGTTGCCAACTCCGCCGACTAACATGTTTAAAAGCGCGATGAGCGCGATAAAAGCCAATAGCATTGCACCAACATTAACAGCTAATTTCATGCCTGATGCTGCGCCTGTTGCCGCTGCATCTATCACATTCACCGGTTTAATTTCTTGCTCTGAAATAGATAAGTTATTTGCTTGAATTTTATCAGCTTCGGTTTCCGGTAAAATAATTTTTGCCATTAACAAGCCACCAGGTGCAGCCATAAACGACGCCGCTATAAGATATTTTAGTTCAACACCGAGTCCTGCATAGCCGGCTAATATTGAACCCGCAACTGATGCTAATCCGCCGACCATAATGGCAAATAATTCTGATTGAGTCATTGATGCAATGTAAGGTCGAACGACTAAAGGGGCTTCTGTTTGCCCAACAAAAATGTTTGCTGTAGCAGACAGAGATTCAGGTTTACTTGTGCCAAGTAGTTTTTGCAGACCACCACCAATAATGCGAATGATCCATTGCATAATATTAAGGTGATAAAGTACGGCAATTAACGATGAGAAGAAAATAATGACCGGCAATACTCGCACGGCAAACACAAAGCCTACACCGTTGCTAAACATTTTATCAGTGCCTAGACCACCAAATATAAAGTTAATGCCAGCCTTAGCGCTATCAATGACGTTTTGTACGCCGTTGGTCATTGATTCGAGTACATCTTTACCGAATGGAATATATAGCACGAAAGCGCCAAGTATTAACTGTAGTAAAAATGCAAAACCAACGGTTCGAAAATTAATTGACTTCTTATGGCTACTTAACGCGTATGCTGCTACTAACAGCAAAACAATACCTATGACCCCGTGTAACGCCCCCATGAAATATCCTCTATTATTATTGTTGTATTAATTGTCTAATTTTTGCTTTTATGACTTCAATGGCCATTCTATTTTTACCGCCTTTGTTGACAATAATGTCAGCCCAAGATTTGGAAGGAGCGATAAATTGATGATACATTGGTCTCACTGTTTGTTCATATTGTTGAGTGATAGAATCTATATCACGGTCTCGTTCTTCTATGTCACGCTTTATTCTTCGTAACAAACAAATATCTAATGGTGTATCCATGTATATTTTTAGATCAAAACACTCTCGAAGGTTTTGATCAGCAAAAAGCAAGATACCTTCAACCAAAATAATCGGTGATGCGGGAATTGTCATCGTATCTGTTAAACGCGTGTGCGTTTTATAGCAATATACTGGGCACTCTATATCTTTACCTTGTTGTAACATTCGTAACTGTTCAGCGAGCAAAGTATGCTCGAAAGCATTAGGATGATCGTAATTAGTTTCAATTCTTTGCGGTAATGGAATGTGATCTTGATTTTTGTAGTACGCATCTTCTTTAATAATAGCGATACCGTTTTTACCCAGTTCAGGGAACAACTCTTGATAAATAGTTTGCGCAAATAGCGACTTACCAGAAGCAGAAGCCCCTGATATGGCAATAATAGTGGTTTTATTGGTTAGCAATCTTGGCCGCCTGTAAATAACATGGAAGAATAGCTGTTGAACGTTCGGTACAGGTTAATATGTAGCCAGTAATTCAATATTGCTAATTTCTTTTACTATAACTAAAGACTTAATAATGGTAAATTACCATAACTTGACTAAATGGTCATGAAAAATTCATTTTTTGATGATAAAAAGGTGTGCAAATGGCGCGAGCAATTATATTAGTTTTAGATAGTTTTGGTATAGGGCATGCGCCTGATGCTGAAAAATTTGGTGATATTGGTGCCAATACTTTTGCTCATTTAGCCGAAAAACATTTTGAAATGACAAGGCATAAAATTAATTTACCCAATCTTGCAAGTATGGGGCTTATTGAAGCCAGCTTCTCAGCGGGAAGTGAACGCTTCCCCGCAGAACAATATCCAATAAAAAAAGGCGCGTTTGGCTATGCTGCAGAATTGAGCAGCGGAAAAGATACTCCTAGTGGTCATTGGGAAATGGCAGGTGTACCGGTTTTGTTTGATTGGGGTTACTTCACGGATAAAGAAAATGCTTTCCCTAAAGAGCTAATGCAAATCATTAACGAAGCAACCGGCTATGCTGGTATGCTTGGTAACTGCCATGCATCAGGTACAGAAATTATCGCTCGTTTAGGTGAAGAACATATTAAAACGGGCTTACCTATTTGTTACACCTCTGCAGATAGTGTATTTCAAGTAGCAGCACATGAAGAACATTTTGGTTTGGATAACTTATACACTTATTGTGAAATGGTGCGTTCTTTACTCGATGATTATAATATTGGTCGTGTGATAGCGCGTCCTTTTGTTGGTAATAGCGCGGAAGATTTTGTCCGCACTGGTAATCGTCGAGATTACTCTGTTTTACCTCCTTCCCCAACAGTGTTAGATAAAATGGTTGAAGCAGGCGGTCATGTGATCAGTGTTGGTAAAATTGCTGATATTTTTGCTCATCAAGGGATTTCAGAAAAAACCAAAGCTACCGGTATTGACGCATTAATAGATGCAACGATTTCACATTTAGGCACAGCAAAAGATAAGAGTATTATATTTACCAATCTAGTCAACTTTGATCAAGATTATGGTCACCGTCGCGATCCATTAGGTTATGCGGCTGCACTCGAGGCATTTGATAAGCGATTACCTGATATTATTAATGCCATGTCTAATGATGACGTACTTTTCATGACTGCTGATCATGGATGTGATCCTACGTGGCCAGGCTCAGATCACACAAGAGAATTTGTGCCTATGCTCGCTTACCATCATCATATTGGTAATGTGAATTTAGGCCAGAGAAATAGTTTTGCTGATCTTGGTCAAACACTTGCCGAAATGTTTTCTTTGCCTGCACTTGATTATGGCGATAGTTTCTTTTCACAATTAACTGTTAAGTGAATAAGCGAAATCTAAAATATTGGCTATAATTCATGGCACTAGGAGTGTTCTATTAGACTATGTTGAACTGTAGGTTGCATATTTTCTGTAAATATACGTCAAAGCTCCATGCAGTTTAATCAATATTGAATAGCAGCGCTTAAAGTCCCTAGTATGAATAATATATTAAAAGATAAGAGTCTTGGGAGAGAACAATATGAAAATGTTCGGACAAAGCGCGCTTAGCCGTAGTGTGCAATTGGCATTGTGTAGTTCTACATTTTTGCTAACTACATCGGTAACCGCAGAAGAAAATAATGATCAAACAGAGAAAGTTGTCGGTCTTGAAGTGATTGAAGTAACCGCTCGTAAACGTGTTGAAACAGTTAAAGATGTACCTGCTACGGTCACCGCCATGTCAGCTGAAAGTATTAATGACTATTTAGGCTCTGGTGAAAATGTACGAGCATTAGCTGGCCGTGTGCCGAGTTTACAAATTGAATCTTCAAACGGTAGACAGTCACCTAGGTTTTATATTCGAGGTTTAGGTAATACTGATTTTGATGTAAATGCAAATCAGCCAGTCTCTATGATTTTAGACAATATCGTTTTAGAAAACCCTGTGTTAAAAAGTATTCCTTTATTTGATATCGAACGCGTTGAGGTGCTCAATGGTCCACAAGGTACTGTGTTTGGCAGAAATACTACCGCTGGCATTGTTAAGATTGACACCGTTGCGCCTGATTTTACCAATGAAGGGTATGTTCGGGGTGGTTATGGTAGCCGTGGAACGATGTTTTTAGAAGCAGGTAAAAACTTTGAATTGTCAGATACTTGGGCGGCTAGGGCATCTTTTAAGCATCAAGAGCGAGACGAGTGGGTAGATAACCTAACAACAGGGGATGAAGTAGGAGGCTATGAAGAGTTTGCTTACCGCATCCAATTTTTATATGACAATGGTAGTGACACACGCGCGCTATTAAAAATACATGGCTTTGATCAAGATGGTGACATGCCACAAATCTTTTATGCCAATGCTTTTGAACAGGGTAAGTCTGGTTTAAGAGATAGCTTTGATGAGTCTGAAATATATCATGACAGTACATCAGGCTTTGAATTAGATCATCAAGGTGGCAGTTTAGAAATTGAACATGATTTTGATAACGTAACCTTAACCAGTATCACCGGCTACGACACATTAGAAAGCTGGAGCTATGCTGATATTGATGGTGGTGTAACCGACTTTTCTGGCATACCAAACCAATTAGGTAAGCAATTATGGTTTAATGTCGCTTCTGGTGATGGCCTTTCAGATCATGAGCAATTTACCCAAGAGCTGAGGCTTTCAGGTGATGTAGAAGATATTTATTATCAAGTAGGTGCATTTTATTTCCGTGAAGATTATACCGCTGATTATAAAGATTTAGATACCGAGGGAAATACCACTAACTTTTATCAAATTGATCAATTAACCACCTCGTATGCGTTGTTTGGGCAAGTTGAATACAAACCAAATAATAAATGGGCATTTACGCTAGGTTTACGTTATACCGATGATGAAAAAGAGTTAGACATCCGTGAAGGCGGTACTTCAAATGTAACTTTTGAAATTGATAAAGAGGATGATTACATTAATTGGGACCTTGCCGCTCGTTATACGATAGATGATGATTGGACTGCCTTTGCGCGTATCGGTAACGCTTCAAGAGGCCCTGTTACCATCGGGCGATTTGGATTTCCAAGTGAAGCTGATACTGAAACATTAACGTCTTATGAAGCAGGGCTTAAAGCTAATTTATTCAATGGTAATGCAAGATGGTATATTACGGCTTATACCTATGATATTGAAGATCATCAATTAACTGCCACAGGTGGCGAAGCAAACACTAATTCGCTGTTAAATGCTGACAATACCTATGGCGCAGGCATTGAAACTTCTTTTGAAGCAATGCTAACTGATCAGTTACGTATTAGTACAAATTTAAGCTACAACAAAACAGAAATTCAAGATAAATCGTTGAAAGCCGAACGTTGCGCATCTACACCTACCTGTAATAGTCCTGATGAAGTGGCAAATACCGTTGATGGACCGTTTGGCCCTGTAGTTACCGTATTTGTTGACGGTAACCCGTTGCCTAGATCACCTAAGTGGTTAGCGAATATTAATATTAATTATGAATTTCCGGTAGATTATGGTTACTACTACGCACAAACAGATTGGAACTATAGAAGTAAATCAAATATTTTCCTTTATGAGGCCACAGAATTTTATGCTGATGCTCGGTGGATAGGCGGCTTACGATTAGGTTTTAATAACGATGATGGTTTAGATATTGCCATTGTAGGCCGAAATATTACCGATAAAATTGTTGCTGATGGCGCATTAGATTTTCTCAATTTAACCGCCTTTGTCAATGAGCCAAGGTTTTGGGGAGTAGAAATAGGCTATCAGTTTTAGTCTGCTTGTTATCATAAAAAATCCGGTATGTACCGGATTTTTTATGACTATTGTCAGAGGAAGATTACAAGACACTCTCTAACGTTAATTCCATCATGTCTTTAAAAGTGTTTTCACGTTCATCTGCCGTTGTTTGTTCACCTGTTTTAATATGATCACTGACGGTAAACACTGCTAAGGCTTTTTTACCGTATTCAGCAGCAACACCATATAAACCAGCGGCTTCCATTTCAACCGCTAACACTCCCATGTTTTCCATGGTTTTAAACATTTCAGGTTGTGGTGTGTAAAATAAATCGGCGGTGAAAACATTACCAACATGTACGGGCTTACCAAGTTTTTCAGCAGTATTAACTACGTTTTGTAAGAGTGAAAAGTCAGCACATGCAGCAAAATCACAGTGATTAAAACGCTGGCGATTAACATTCGAGTCTGTGCTTGCAGCCATGCCGATAATAACGTCACGCACTTTTATGTCGTCACGCACTGCACCACATGAGCCAATACGTATGATATTTTCAACGCCAAAGTCTTTATAAAGCTCAGTCGCGTAAATTGAAATAGATGGGATCCCCATGCCTGAGCCCATTACCGAAATTTCTTGGCCTTTATAAGTGCCAGTATAACCAAGCATATTTCGCACTCGGGTAATACATTTTGCATTTTCAAGAAAATTTTCAGCGATAAACTTTGCTCTTAGTGGGTCCCCGGGCATTAACACGGTTTTTGCAAAGTCACCAGGGTTGGCTTCAATGTGAGGAGTTGTCATGAGATATACCTTTAAATAAAAATTTATCTCAGTAAGTTTCAAGCAGGTGGTTCAATTGATATAACACACCCCTATCAAGGATTTTTTACTGAATATTGTTAGTGAAAGTCTATTTTAGCTAAAAAATCGTTCGATGATCCAGTGATAAAGTGTACCGCCTAAATATATACCAACAATTCCTGCGATTCCTGAAATTACCGGAGGTGCTGGAAGTGGAAGTTTGATCACTGAAAAAATTAAACCGACTAGCGCACCTGCAAATAAAGCCAATGCAATCTCTGCCATAAGTTATTCCTTCTGTTGTAAATGATTAAATGCCGTTTTATTTAACAACGCTTGGCGTGCCGAGGTTGATAAAAAACTAGCATCCACACTATTTTGTTGTAATTGTGTAATGTGTTTTTCTTGCAAATTAAATAACGAACTTGCTAGCTTATATTCCTTGATTAGTTCAGTATTTTCAACTGCTGGATCATCGGTATTAAGTGTTACCAACAAACCTTTGTCTAGAAATACTGGCAAAGGGTGGTTAGCTAGGTTGGTAATAGTACCCGTTTGGTAATTTGAGGTTAGACATGATTCGATGGCAATATTGTGTGCGATCATATATTCAAGCAATTTATTATCGTGCTGGCAAGCGACACCATGCCCGATCCGGCTTGCGCCAAGTTCTTTTATAGCTTGCCAAATACTTTCACTACCTGCAGCTTCGCCAGCATGTACAGTCACTTGTAAATCAGTTTGTTTAATCTTATTAAAATGTTCAGTAAACATATCGCCAGGGTAGTTATATTCATCACCGGCTAAATCAACCGCAACGAACTTGTCTTTGTGCGTTAAAATACCACTTAATTCATCCATACACTTTTGTTGACCAAAGGTTCTACTTAAAATACCAATGAGGTTTGCCTCAACGTTGTGGAGTTTTTTAGCTTGATTTACGCCATCAGCGACCGCCTCTATTACGCCTTCTATGGGTAATTGGTGATTCATTGCCATGTAATAGGGTGAAAATCTTAATTCAGCATAATCAATACCCGCTGAGACTAAATCTTCTATATTTTCATAGGCGACACGTTGGCAATCTTCTAAAGTAGCTAACACGGCTACACCCCAATCTAATTTCTTCAAAAAGGCCAATAAGTCAGGTTCGGATTCTTGTATTTGTACCAACGGCATAAAGTGTTCAATTGTTGATACCGGTAATGAAATGTTATGTTGCTGTGCAAGTTGCCAAATGGTGCTTGGGCGGATATTTCCGTCTAGATGACGATGAAGGTCGATTAATGGCAGCGTATTATTGAGCATATAAAGTAAATATCCTTACCGTTGTGTAAACAATTACGTGAATTTTTATTCTAGTTCTTAATTATATCGTTTTTTTCCGATTTTATGTTGGTATTGTTGATATAACGCTGTTAAATTAGCCGACGGGATTCTTATCTAGGTGTCTAGACGTACAAAACAAAATCATAGTAGTAAATAAAGAGAAATAATATGTTCTACCAAACAGACGATGTGCGCATCGAAAAAATTAAAGAATTGTTACCTCCAGTGGCGTTACTGGAGCGATTTCCTGGTTCAGAAAAAGCGTCTGAAACAGTGTTTAGTGGTAGAGCAGCTATCAGTAAAATTTTTAACCATCAAGACGATAGGTTATTAGTGGTTATTGGGCCATGTTCAATCCATGATCCAGAGGCTGCAATTGAATATGGCAAACGCTTGGTTAAGTTAAGAGAAAAATACCAAGATAACCTTGAAATTGTGATGCGTGTTTATTTTGAAAAGCCACGTACTACGGTTGGTTGGAAAGGGCTTATAAATGATCCTTATTTAGATAACAGTTTTAAGCTAAATGATGGTTTGCGTATTGGCAGAAAGTTATTAGCTGATTTAAATGATCTTGGTTTACCTACTGCAGGTGAGTTTTTAGATATGATCACGCCTCAGTATATGGCCGATTTTATGTGTTGGGGGGCGATTGGTGCTCGAACGACTGAAAGCCAAGTACATCGAGAGCTTTCATCTGGTTTGTCTTGTCCGGTTGGTTTTAAAAATGGTACTGACGGTACCATTAAAATTGCCATAGATGCGATTGGATCTGCCGCTGCGTCACATCACTTTTTATCAGTCACTAAATTTGGACATTCAGCAATCGTTCAAACAACAGGTAACCCTGATTGTCATATTATTTTACGTGGCGGTAAAGCACCCAACTATGATGCAGAAAGCGTTAAACAAGTAACTGACCAATTAGCCTCGTCAAACTTGAATACTAAAATTATGATTGATTTTAGTCATGGTAACTCGAGCAAAAAATTTGAAAATCAGATGGTTGTTTGTCGAGATGTTAGTGAACAATTGGCTAAAGGTAATAATGATATTTTTGGCGTCATGGTTGAAAGTCACTTGGTTGAAGGCAGACAAGATTTAGTTGACGGTAAAGCTAACGTTTACGGTCAATCTATTACTGACGCATGTATTGGTTGGTCAGATACAGAAACGTTACTCGCACAGCTAAACGAAGCCGTGGACAAACGTAGAGGTTAATAGATAACCATAATACCGCAATCAGCTCATTCAGTCTTGATTGCGGTCATTTTTCAACGGGTATATATTCGCCTTTTAAAGGTGTTTTGACTCTCCCTTGTACTAACGAAGTTAACCATTGCTTGTACTCTTCAAGCGGCATTGGCTTAGCATAGTAATATCCTTGCCCTATATCACAGCCAAACTTTCTTAAGGTTGCCTCATCTTCTTCACTGTTAATACCTTCTGCAACAACCTCTAATCCTAAACCTTTCGCCATCTTAACTGTTGCCTCAGCAATGACTAAGCGCTTTTTGTCTTGATTAATATTTTCAACAAATTGACGATCAACTTTAAGTTCTTGAAAGGGTAGATGGCTGATTTGAGACATAGACGAGTAACCCGTACCAAAGTCATCAATACTGATAGTAATGCCGAGGTCGGTAAGTTGCTCAATGACTCGCATCGTGTGTGCGTTATTAGTAAAACTTGCGGACTCTGTTAACTCAAAAATAATTTTATCACTTGCAACTCCTGATGCTTCTATTATATCTAATGCTCTGGCTAAAAAGTGCTTAGATGAAATATCTTTGCCGCTAATATTAATGGAAACTAAATGGTTGAAGCCATATTCATCCATTAGTTGTTTTTGGTGATGCAATGCTTGTTGAATTACCCAAAAAGTGACTTCATGAATTAAGCCCATATCTTCAGCAATGGGGATAAACACATTTGGTGGTATAAAGCCTTCTTTTGCATGTTGCCACCGTAACAAGCATTCACTACTGCAAACACGTAACGTTCTTAAGTCTACTTGAGGCTGGTGGTAAAGCATCAAGGTATTATTCTTAATTGCTTGTTTTAAATCGCTAGTGAGCTTAAACAAATACTGCGTTGTATCTTTAACATCGTTTTCATAATGACTCCACTTTAGTACATTATTTTCCGCATTTGCCGTTGCAATGAGCGCACGGTTGAGCAACAGGTGGCTTTTATCACCATCTACAGGGAAGCGTGCTAAGCCAATAACTGCAGTTAACGGCAGCTTTACTTGGGTGATGTGAAAATTTTCCTGTACTACCTGTTGTATTGATTCAAATAGCATTTCAGCAGGCTGTTCATCAACATGATGATCAATAATCAAGGCAAAACAAGTATGGTTTATTAAACATATCTTTTCTTGCTTATCTGTAATCGGAATTATCGCGTCGTTGTATTGAAAGAGCGAAGAAAGTTTACCGTATAACTGTTTAAACAACTGTGTATTCATTTCGTCATTAATATAAAGCGCTACTTTTTCAATATGCTCAGGTTTAACTATACAAACACTAAAGTCATTGTATTTCTGTTGAACAAGGTTATTGATACAGGTTTCAAGGTTTGATTTTCTGGGGATACCACTTGATAGATGATAAGCAATATTTGTTATTTTATCTTGCTCATTACGGCGCATTCTTTCTGCAAGGGCAAAAGCCATCAAAGATACTTCGGCAATAATAGCGATTAAAAATGCGTTACTGGTGAGAAAAGAATAATCAATAATATTGAGCAGTACAGCAGGTTGAATTGCCGCACCTATGAGTAGTGGTATCCATGAAGCAAGGTAATATTTTGCCCAAGAAAGGTTTCCCCTTATACGTTTTATTAGTAGGTAAATAGCCAATATAAATACGAGAGGCTGAATAGAAAAAAATACAGTTGCTTGCGCTACTTTATCAAGTGTCAAGGTTGCGAATATAGCGACAACTAAACAGAAACAGACAGTAATAGCAATGCGATACGTGATGCTTTGTTGCTTATCATATCGCAGAAAAAATAAGGTAAAAAACAGTAAAAACAGTACAAGAAGGAAGTGTAGCGGTATAAGATATTTATCGATTTGTTGATTAAAGAAGTCATCAAATAAGATATAACCGAAACCCGTGATACTTGACATAATTAAAAAGGCTGACAACAAGTAACCAATGTAAAACAAATACACTTTATCTTTGACTGCAAAAAACAAGACTAAATTGTATAAAATCATTAACAACGCAATGCCAATAAAAGCGCCATATAAAAATTGAGCTGTTAGAATGTGTAAATCAAAAGTGGATTGCGATATTAATAGAATAGGTACATTAGGCGGGCCATCTGTACGAATTTGTAGTAAATAGCTTTGTTCATTACGAGGTGTTAGTTCAATGTTTATGTGTGGATAAATTTGATGAAAAGGTAAGTGCTGTAAAGTTAAGTTTTTTTGTATTGTATTGTTTTTTATTGGGTATACTTTAAAAACATCAAGCAGCTTATTATCTGCAAAAAGCACTAGAGAAACGTGATGTGATTGTGTGTTTTTGATATCCACTAATACCCAGTAGGTTTGATCTTTAAGGGCAAAAGGAATTTCAGCAGGTGTTGTTTGCTTGAATAGCGAGATATTATCGAGAATGTTCTTGTTATCAATAATATTTGAACTATCTATCCAATATTTATAGTTTACGTCGGTAGTATCGCTTGGTTGTTTTTTCGTTAATTGGCTAAGATTACTGCTCGATTGATAAAATATTATTAATAAGCTAAACGCTATAAATAGTATAAATATTCGTGTCAGTGCTAACGAGGCGTAGGAAGCAATTTTTTTCATTAATCGTTAGTGATGTTAATCTAATCTAAATTAACTGTAGCAAATAATTTAAAGATTGGTAATTATTAACCAGAAAATACTAGTAATTATATCTACTTACCATGGAAGTATTGTTATTATGTGTGTTTTAATTTGCATGTGGTTATTCATCATAATTTGTACTCGCTAAATAAATGCTTTTACGTTAGGGTAATTGATTAAAATTTCGTAGTGCTTGAAGCTAAAAACGCGAATAAGGGTTGTTTACTACTTGGACAAACATTGGAAAAATAAATGAATGAAAATATCGTGAATAAGGATATAAAACGTATCTTATTTGTTTGCATGGGTAATATATGCCGCTCTCCGACAGCTGAAGCTGTATTTAGGCATAAAGCTGAACGTAATAAATTAGATCTTAGTATTGATTCTGCAGGTACTATTGGTTCGCATGCCCGTGAAAAGCCTGATCATAGAGCGCAAAAAATCGGCATAGAGCGCGGTTATGACTTTGATAAAATACGAGCGAGAAAGGTAGAAATCGAAGATTTCACGGAATTTGATATTATTTTGGCGATGGATGAACAAAATATAAAAGATTTAAAGAAAGTAGCGCCGCTTGGTTATCACGATAAAATTCATTTATTTTTAGAGTTTGCAAATAACTTTCAAGATACTGAAGTGCCTGATCCATATTACGGTGGTGCGCGAGGCTTTAAATATGTACTTGATCTTGTAGAAGATGCAAGTGATGGTTTGATCGCGCAACTAAAAAAGCTAGGTAAGTAACACCTAGCTTTAAAAAAATTACTGATAATAAAAGAAGCACTAAATTTTTAGTGCTTTTTCACCCCGAGCAATACCTACTGTTCCTGATCTTACCGATTCAATAATTTCTGTTTCGTTGGCGAGAGTTTTTACAAAAGCATTAACCTTTTTGTCGTCACCTGTCAGCTGAATGGTATACACCTGTTTACCTATATCAACAATTGAACCTCTGAAAATATCGGTGATCCGTTTCACTTCCGTGCGTGATTTTTCATTCATTGCAAGCACTTTGATCAGTAAAATTTCACGTTCAACATGCTCTCGATCAGTAAGGTCAGTAATTTTAATCACGTCAATTAGTTTGTTAACCTGCTTAACAATTTGCTCTAATACTCGATCATCACCACGCGTAGTGATTGTGATCCTTGATAGGCTTTGATCCTCAGTAGGCGCAACGGTTAGGCTTTCAATGTTGAAAGCGCGTTGTGAAAATAAGCCCACAATGCGTGAAAGAGACCCAGGTTCATTTTCCAATAATATTGCAAGAATACGACGCATTATGCTTTTACTCCTTTCTTTAACCACATTTCATCAATAGCACCTTGTTTTATTTGCATCGGGTAAACATGTTCTAGTTCATCAACTAAAATATCAACAAAGACTAATCGGTTTTTTATTGAGAATGCCTCGCGTAATTTTTCATCAAGCTCTGTAAGTTGATTAATTTGTATGCCTACATGACCGTACGATTCTGCTAATTTAACAAAATCAGGTAATGATTCCATATACGAAGAAGAGTGACGACCACCATAAATCATATCTTGCCACTGCCTTACCATACCTAAAGAGCGATTGTTTAGCGAAACTATTACTACAGGTAATTGGTATTGAAGGCAGGTTGAAAGTTCTTGAATGTTCATTTGAATAGAACCATCACCTGTAATACAAACAACATGACTGTCAGGAAAGGCTAATTTAACCCCCATTGCAGCAGGCAAACCAAAACCCATCGTGCCTAAGCCACCAGAATTAATCCATTGTCTTGGCTTGGCAAAAGGGTAGTACTGTGCGGCAAACATTTGGTGTTGGCCAACATCAGAGCAAAGGTAAGCTTCACCGTTGGTGATTTCATAAACCGCTTCTATTACTCTTTGAGGCTTAATTTTATCGTTATTTTGTTGATAGCTAATACTACTTAACGAACGCCATTCATTAATTTGTTGCCACCATTGCTCATTCGAAGTCGATTCAGGAGTAAAGTTTATATTCTCCAACTCTTCCTGTAATTGTGCTAACACAATATCAATTAATCCAACTACGGGGATGTGTGCATTAATAGTTTTAGAAATTGATGTGGGGTCAATATCAACATGTACAATTTTTGCGTCAGGGCAGAATTTTTTTACATTGTTAGTAACTCGATCATCAAACCTAGCGCCAAGGGCTAAAATTACGTCTGCATTTGCCATGGCTTTGTTAGCTTCTAAGCTACCATGCATACCTAACATACCAATAAAGTTTTTGTGAACGCCAGATATTCCACCGAGCCCCATAAGGGTATTAGTACAAGGAGCATTTAACGTTTCAACTAAACGGGTAAGTTGCTCTGATGCGTCTGCTAATACAATGCCGCCACCAGAATAAACCACTAAACGTTTTGCTTCTGTGATGGCTGTTATCGCCTTTTTAATCTGTTTAGGGTGGCCTTTTTTAGTTGGATTATAAGAACGTAGTTTGACATCAGTTTCGATGTTAAAAGCTGCCTTATTTTGCGGGATTAAAATATCTTTCGGTAATTCAACAACAACAGGGCCAGGGCGGCCAGATTTAGCAATATAATGGGCTTTAGCAATAACATTAGGAATTTCTGCAAGGTCGCGACAGTTAAAACTATGTTTCACTATTGGCCGGGAACAGCCAACAATATCAGTTTCTTGGAATGCGTCGTCACCGATTAAGCTTGTCGGTACTTGACCTGCTAGTACAACCATCGGGATTGAATCCATATATGCGGTTGCGATCCCTGTAACACAGTTAGTTGCACCTGGGCCAGAGGTTGCAAGTACGTAACCTACTTCTCCTGTCGCTCTTGAAAAGCCGTCGGCCATATGGGTAGCAGCTTGTTCATGTCTCACAAGAATATGTTCAACGTCCTCTTGTTGAAATATTGCATCATATATATCGAGAACAGAGCCGCCAGGATAGCCAAATACATATTTTACCTTAAGTGCCGATAGTGCTTTAACGACCATTTCAGCACCAGTAAATGTTTGTGTTGCCATTGAATTTTCCCTTACTAAGAGTTGTTTCCTAAAATACTGAAATAAAAAACCCCCGGTCTTTTCAGAGCGAGGGTTTAATGAAAATATTTCGTTAGTTTTTACACACAATATCAACCCCGCATTGGTTTTAAAACCACTACGACTGAGAGGACGACATTGAGTACATTAACTAGGTTCATTTGTTATTTTGTATAATATATTCTTTAAATGATATGTGTTTATATTAGGCGACTGACTTTACATGTCAACAAAAAATGTAGCTATTAGTCTCATTCAAATATATTGATCTGTTATGGCTGTGCAATGTGTGGTTATAAGCAGGCTAAGAGTATCATTGTTTTTACGAATATTCAGGCTCTATTGCCTTTTAAGATGAAAGTTGTATTAAAAAGAAAATTAAGTGTGTGATTTTATATACCTTAAAATTATCGTTGCTAATAAAGGGTAATGTCAGGTAATGTTTTAAGGTAACAAATAAATATCTTCAATTTTTCATAAGTTTAACGTAAATATGATCTACACTTATATTTAAAAAAGTTAACGCTAACGGAGTAGATGAGAAGCAAATGTCTAAATTTATTTTTAAGGAAGAAATAGAAGAAAGCTCCGCTGAGTCAGCGCCAAAAAAAGAGCGTTTTTGGCGCATCCTTGTGGTTGATGACGATGAATCTGTTCATCAAATTACCCGCCTTGTGTTAAGTGACGCGCATATTGAAGGAAGAAAGTTAGATATTGTCTCTGCTTATTCTTCTGCAGAGGCCAAACAAGTATTAGCAAATGATGATAGCTTTTGTATGGCGTTTGTGGATGTTGTGATGGAAACTGACCATGCAGGTTTAGAGTTAGTTGAATGGATACGCAAAGAAAAACGTAATCAAGCGATTCGGTTAATATTACGAACTGGCCAAGCGGGTACGGCTCCAGAAGCAAAAGTAATTAAAGAGTTTGATATAAACGATTACAAAGAAAAAACTGATTTTACCGCAGGTAAAATGACAACTTCTGTGTATGCAGGTATTCGTGCTTATCGCGATATCATGACAATCCAACGTAGTTTAGATGCCTTTAAACAACTAATTTTATCTACTCATGATTTATTACGAATTAATCAATTCAAACCTTTTGGCTCTGCTGCGCTAAATCACTTGTTAACCTTAATGGATATTGAAAGTTCTGCTTTATACATAGCTCGTAGTCAACGTGAGCTTGATCACGAAAACACTAACTTGATCATTGCTTGCACAGGAAAATATGTTGTCGAATCTGACTGCTTAGAAAACTCTGACATTGATGATTCAGTGAAAAACTTGATCAAAAAAGCGTTTGATGAGAAGAAGCATTTTTATGAAAATCAATGTTTTGTTGGGTACTATGAAACGTCATCTAACGCATCTTCTGTTTTGTACATTGAATTTGAAGATGATGCTGAGCACTTTCGTTCAAACTTAGCTGAATTATTTGCCACGAATGTTGCGTTGATATTAGAAAGCTTAACAAAACAACATGAATTAGAACTCACTCAGAAAGAGTTGTTATGCATTGTAGGTGAAGCGATTGAACGTAAGTCACAGAAAGCAAGTGCACATGTTAAAAGGGTGGCTGAGATTTGTGCACTAGTGGCAACGAAACTTGGTTTAGAAGATAAGCTTGTAGCCGCGATTAAAATAGCAGCACCATTACATGATATTGGTAAAGTGGCGATACCTAATAATATTTTACAAAAGCCAGATCAACTTAATGAACAAGAATGGCAATTAATGAAAAGCCATACCGTCGTCGGGAGTGATTTACTTGAACGTTCGAAAGAGAAAATTTCACGTATTGCAGCGCGAATGGCAAAATATCATCATGAAAATTGGGATGGTACTGGTTACCCCGATGGTTTAGAGGGAGAAAATATTCCGCTTGAAGCTAGGATCATGGCGATAGCAGATGTATTTGATTCCTTAGGTACAAAGCGTGTTTACCAAAAACAATGGGACAACAAAGATATTTTACAATTTTTGCAGGAACAACGAGGGAAGAAATTTCAGCCAGAGCTAGTAGATATTTTTATTAAACACTTTGATGAATTTACTCAAATAAAAGAGAATATTCCGGATACCAAGCCAGAAAACTAATAAAAATGGTGTTTCATTAATCGTAATTAAAATTGCTTAATCCAGCTTAGTTAGTGAATTTATTTTCCCATAAATTACAAGGGATTGCTATGCGCATACTATTGATAATATGTATTTGCCTGTTTACTTCAGCTTGTGTTGTAGTGCCTGAAGTGGCAGATGTACCTAAATATAAATGTGGTCTGTCTACCGATCAAAAACACTTAAAGTGGTTAATTTAATGGAAGGCGATACTAGCTTCTATGCTTGGAATGATGAGTTTTTTTCGATTATTTCGATGCCAACGTCAGCAGTAGTTTCGGGTGTCTATGTTGCTGTAAATAATGTTTACCACGCAGGTGAAAAAACCATTAAATGCGGAACTTAAATGCATTGAAAGTAAATTGTTTTTGTATAATAGATAAAAAGTGCTTTTAGATAAATACTTCAAAAATCATAGAGGTTGATAGCCCCGTGTTTAATAAACATATTGTGTTATCTGATATTTTTGGTCGAACAGGTGCCCTAGAAAAATTTGTCGATGCGCTGCCATTCAGTTCGATTATTGTTGATCCCTACAATGGTAAAAAAATGACGTTTGCAGATGAACAACAAGCATATCAATACTTTACTGAACATGTTGGTTTAGAGGCTTACACTGAAAAACTTCACCAAGTGTTATTGAATACCAATTATAATGTGCAGTTAATTGGCTTCAGTGTTGGTGCATCGATAATTTGGCGAATTTCAGACCGTCATTATGAGGGGATTATTCAGAATGCGTTTCTATTTTATGGCTCTCAAATTAGACATTCTCTAGATATTGAACCTACCTTTACAGTAAACGTAATTTGTCCAATTAAAGAAAGGCATTTTGATATCACTGCATTTAAATTAGCGATCACAGATAAAAACAAGGTGAACATAATCCAATCCCATTATTTACATGGCTTTATGAATGAATGTTCTACGAACTTTGACCTTGAAGGATATCGTAAATTCAAACAATTCATTGTTAAATATTCAACAGACCCAAATATTATTAGCGGTATTTAAATAACCATTAAAAAATCGCTTAATATGAAAAATTTATAGTAGATATCTTTAATTGTTAACTATTCATGTTTAAGTATGCTTAAGCGTGTGAAAAGGCTAAGTCAGTTATGTATTATCAAAGGACCAAAAATTGTGAATAATAATATGCGTGACAAAATTATTACTGTTTGTGATAAAAAAATTGCACACAAGGGAGAAAATGTTGGCTTGTCGTTTTATGCTTTTTTTGCCAATAAAAATGATGATCCTAAATTATTAATGGAAGTCGCTACCTGGTGGATACAAACCCATCAATTAGATCATTTTGAAAAAGCGATTAAAATAAAACAACTGGTTAAATCTGGCAAATAAGCAGAGAAATAGATGATGAACAAACATGAAAAATTAAATTATGTTGAATTCCCCGCGAGTAACCTTCAAGCCACAAAGCAATTCTTTACCCAGGTTTTTGATTGGCAGTTCGTTGATTATGGTCCTGAATATACTTCATTTTCTAATCAAGGTTTAGATGGTGGTTTTTATTTATCTGAACAGCGTAACCATAGCGATAACGGAGGTGCATTGTTGGTTTTTTATACAGGCAATATAAACCAAACGTTGACTAAAATTAAGGAAAATGCAGGCACAATAAACAAGCCAATATTTGAATTTCCAGGCGGTTGTCGATTTCACTTTATTGAGCCAAGTGGTAATGAGTTTGCTGTTTGGTCAGAAAGTCAAAACTAAGTTAATATGGCTACTATTCGCACTATAGTTCGTGTGTTTCTCATTGGTTGTAATTCGTGTCAGCATCAGTAAATATCGGTACTTACCTATTAACATCATTCAAATTTAGGTAAAAAGTCTCCTTCAAGACTAAATTACATGACAAGATCGTGAATTATTTATAAAAAAGCGCTGCTTTACTCTACTTTATGCGATCATTTTTGTGTAAAATCTTTGACCTTTATTTTTTAACAATCAATGAGTCTAGCCAAAGAACGGTGTAACTCACCGCTTTAGAGGAAATCATGAATTTAGACGATATAATATTACAAGCAGAGCAAGCTATTGCCGCTGCTAATTCACCTGAAGAATTAGATCAGGTACGTGTCAGCTTTCTTGGCAAAAAAGGGCAATTTACCGAGTTAATGAAAGGACTAGGTAAGTTACCTAAAGAAGAAAAGCCAAAAGCAGGTCAAGTAATAAACCAAGCGAAGCAACAAGTGCAAAAAGCGTTAACAGCTCGTGGTGAATTATTACGTACTGAAGCAATTAATAAAAAGCTAGCAGCAGAAACTATTGATGTTACTTTGCCAGGGCGCACTAATGAGTTAGGTGGTTTGCACCCAGTAACGCGTACGATAGAACGTATTGAAAGCTTTTTTGGTGATTTAGGTTTTGCTGTTAAAGAAGGCCCTGAAGTTGAAGATGACTTTCATAACTTCGATGCGTTAAATATCCCTGAGCATCATCCGGCACGTCAAGATCATGATACATTTTACTTTAACCCTAAGTTAGTTTTACGCACGCAAACTTCCGGTGTACAAATTCGTACTATGGAAAAAGAACAGCCTCCATTACGTATTATTTCACCAGGTAAAGTATACCGTAATGATTATGATCAAACCCATACGCCAATGTTTCATCAAGTTGAAGGGTTGATGGTAGACAAAGATGTTTCGTTTACCCATTTAAAAGGTGTATTGCATGATTTCCTTCATCACTTCTTTGAAGAAGACTTAGAGATTCGTTTTAGACCTTCTTATTTTCCCTTTACTGAACCTTCAGCTGAAGTTGATGTAATGGGGAAAAATGGTAAATGGCTTGAAGTCTTAGGCTGTGGAATGGTGCACCCTAATGTCTTGAAATCTGTAGGTATTGATCCTGAAGTCTATTCAGGCTTCGCTTTTGGTATGGGCGTTGAACGCTTAACCATGCTTCGTTATGGCGTGAATGATTTACGCGCATTCTTTGAAAACGATCTTCGATTTTTGAAACAATTTAAGTAAGGCAATTCTTCATGAAATTTAGTGAATCTTGGTTACGAGAGTGGGTAAACCCTACAATATCTTCGGATGAATTGACCCACCAAATCACCATGGCAGGCTTAGAAGTTGATGGGGTAGAACCCGTTGCCGGTGAATTTTCAGGCGTCGTGATAGGTGAAGTGGTTGAATGTGGTCAGCACCCCGATGCTGACAAACTTCAAGTAACAAAAATTAATGTCGGCAGCGCCAGCGAAGATGGCGAATTAATTGATATTGTTTGTGGTGCAAAAAACTGTCGATTAGGCTTAAAAGTTGCTGTCGCTATGGTGGGTGCGGTTCTACCGGGAAATTTTAAAATTAAAAAAGCAAAACTGCGTGGTCAGCCTTCATTTGGTATGCTTTGTAGTGAGTCAGAGTTAGGCTTAGCAGAAGAAAGTGATGGTATTCTCGAGTTATCACAAGACGCACCTATCGGTGAAGATATTCGTGATTTCTTAGATTTAAATGATGTCACTATTGATGTTGATTTAACAGCTAATCGTGGTGATTGTTTAGGGCTAAAAGGCTTAGCTCGTGAAGTAGGTGTTTTAAATAGTTTAGCCGTCAATGAACCTGATATTACCAGTGTTCCGTCTACAATCGACGACAAGCGTTCAATCACATTATCGGCTTCACAAGCATGTCCTCGATATTTAGGTAGGGTGATCAAAAACATTAATGTAGATGCCCAAACACCATTGTGGATGGTAGAAAAGCTTCGCCGTAGTGGTGTTCGTTCTATCGACCCGGTGGTTGATATCACGAATTATGTGTTGCTTGAGCAAGGGCATCCTATGCATGCTTTTGATCTTGATACCATTGAAGGTGGTATTGATGTACGCTATGCAAAGCTTGATGAAAAGTTAACCACACTGGATGAAAATGAAGTCACGTTAAATGAACAAACACTTGTGATTGCTGATGACAATAAAGCGTTAGCCATTGCTGGTATCTTTGGTGGTTTACATTCTGGTGTTACGGGTAACACCAAAGATATTTTCTTAGAAAGTGCTTTTTTTGCTCCTTTAGCTATTTTAGGTAAAGCGCGCCAATATGGTTTACATACAGATGCATCACATCGTTATGAGCGTGGCATTGACCCTGAATTACAGCACCAAGCAATGGAGCGCGCAACAGGTTTATTACTTGATATTGTTGGTGGTGAAGCGGGCCCTGTTGTTGAAGCTGTAGCTTCAGAGCATCTACCTAAGGTTAAGCAAATTGCGCTTCGTCGAAGTAAACTAGATTCTCGTATTGGTCATCATATTTCTGACGAACAGGTTATCGAAATTTTAACGAGGTTAGGTTTTACTGTTACCTTTGCAGATAAAACGTGGCAAGTAAGTGTACCAACATATCGTTTTGATATTTCGATTGAAGAAGATTTAACAGAAGAAGTTGCGCGTATCTTTGGTTATAACAATATTCCTAATACGTCGCCAAAAGCAACATTAGCCATGTGTGATCGTAAAGAAGCACAACTACCAATAAAACGTTTACGTCAAACATTAGTCACTCGAGGTTATCAAGAAGCGATTACCTACAGCTTTGTTGATCCTAAAGTACAGCAGCTTATTCATCCAGAACAAGAGGTGATGACATTACCGCATCCTATTTCATCTGAAATGTCGGTTATGCGTTTAAGCTTATGGACAGGGCTATTACAATCGGTTGTTTATAATCAAAATCGTCAACAACAACGTGTACGCTTATTTGAAACGGGCTTACGTTTTGTGCCTGACGAAAGCGTAGAAAACGGCGTTCGTCAGCAGCAAATGATTGCAGGTGTAGTTTCGGGCAACCGCAATCAAGAACATTGGGATATGGAAAAGTCAGCTAGCGATTTTTACGATATCAAAGCAGACGTTGAATCGTTATTGGCAAGAACTGCAAATAGCCAAGCTTACACCTTTGAACGAGGTCAACATGATGCATTACACCCAGGACAAACCGCCGCTATTTTGAAAAATGGTGAGCTAATTGGTCATGTTGGTACCTTACACCCTGAATTAGAAAGAAAATTAGGCTTGAATGGCCGCACATTAGTTTTTGAACTTTTATTGAGTGAAATTTCAACACTGAACATCCCGCTAGCAGGCGATATTTCTCGCTTTCCGGCAAATAGACGTGATATCGCTGTCATCGTTGAAGAGAGTGTTGATGCAAAAAAAGTGTTACAACTCATTGAAAATGTTGGCGGAAATTATTTAGTTGATCTAAACTTGTTCGATGTATACAGAGGCAATGGAATAAATGATGGCTTTAAAAGCCTCGCTATTGCCATGATACTACAAGATCATGAAAAGACTCTTGAAGAAAAAGATATCAATGATGTTGTAAATCGAGTGGTCGAAACGTTAAAAGATGAGCTAAATGCATCACTGAGGGATTAAGCAATGGCGCTAACCAAAGCAGAAGTCGCAGAACATTTATTTGAAAAAGTGGGTTTAAGTAAACGTGACGCAAAAGATATTGTAGAAATATTTTTTGAAGAAATTCGTGAAACACTAGAGGCTGGGCAGCAAGTTAAATTGTCTGGTTTTGGTAATTTTGATCTTCGCGAAAAAAGTGAACGCCCAGGGCGTAATCCTAAAACGGGTGAAGATATTCCAATTTCCGCTCGTCGCGTTGTTACTTTTAGACCTGGACAAAAGTTAAAAAGCCGTGTCGAAGACGGTAACGGGTAGCCTTAGGTTTATATAAAAGGTTACTTCGGTAACCTTTTATATAATGAAAAGAAAATAGTATCAGTATTCTAATGACTGAGATTAAAACACAGCCTACACAGTATGATGTGCATCACTTTTTATCAACTATTGATAACGAAGTGCGCAGAAAAGATGCCCATACTTTGTTGTCTATCTTCACAGAATTAACAGGTTACAAACCTGTAATGTGGGGTAGTGCCATTATTGGTTTTGGTCAATACCAATATCAAAATAGTAAGGGGATTAACAAGTGGATGCTCACGGGGTTTTCGCCAAGAAAGCAAAATCTTTCGTTATATATCATGCAGGGCTTTGATCATTATCAAGATTACCTTAGAGACATTGGTAACGTTAAAACTGCAAAATCATGTCTATATATCAACCGTTTAGATAAAATAGACATGGAAGCGTTAATGATATTTCTACAAAAATCGATAATCGATATAAAACAGAAATATCCTGATCATACTTCTTAATTTGTCTCAACTTGTTTAAACATTCGCTGGTAAACACAGCTACAGCTGTATAAACATAGTTTCAGTAAACTCATTACGAGTATTGCAATGAAAAAACCTGTACACAACGCTTCTATTGTTAAGGGAATTGATAAGCTAAACATTGTATAGGTTTGCTGGACAATACTGTCATCAAAATTTGTACTGAAAAACCATAGTTGCTCTAAATAAGGTTGATTATGTAAGCTGGTAAATTGAAATGTTAAATAATCACGACGATTGATTAGTTCATTAACGATCATACCTGTTTTGTTAATAATGGTGTCGCTATTTGAAAGGTAATGTTCAGTAAGTTTAGATAAACTACCATTAAAATGCATGTCTGCTAAGGTTTGATATTGTGAAAGCTGCCATTTAGCTTCTTCTAAACGTCCAGAAAGTTGTTGAATATACTGTGTTAGAAAGGCAGGGCACTGAATACCCATAATAAATATTATGGTAAATAAACACCTATCAATAAGCTGATGAATAAATGACATTATTACCCATTGTCTTTAGTAAACTTCGCCCCATAATACACCGATTGTTTGTTGTCTTAAAGGTCACCGGTACTTAAGCTAGAATTTACGAATGGTTTAAGTTAGTTATAGAAAACAGTTGTTACCTTTAGGCTAATAGATATGATTTTGTTAAATTTCTTAACGAGCACAATATGAGACGAATGCAACATAACGAACAAGAACCTACCCACTTTAATTGGCGCATTGTAAAGTCACTGATCCCATATTTGCTTGAATTTAAAGTTAGAATTGGTATCGCTCTGTTGTGTTTGATAGCAACTAAAGTGGCCAGTGTGTATTTACCGTTTATTCTCAAAGATATCGTTGATTCATTAGATTCACAGTTAGAAAATAAATTGTTTATCGTCCCATTTGGCTTAGTGGCAGCCTATGGGCTAGTACGCTTAACGATTGTGTTGTTTGCAGAAATCAGAGATACCTTATTTGGTCGAGTAACTGAACGAGCAATTAGGCGGATAGGCTTGCAAGTTTTTGAACATTTACATGCGATGGATTTAAATTTTCATCTTGAACGTCAAACAGGTGGTTTATCAAGAGATATTGATCGCGGTACTTCCGGTATCAGTTTTTTAATGCGTTTCATGGTGTTTAATGTATTGCCAACATTAATCGAAATTGCCATGGTCATTGCTATATTGCTAATTAATTATGGATTATGGTTTGCACTCATTACTTTGCTTTCAATCGTATTTTATATTGCGTACTCAGTGTTTGCGACAGAGTGGCGAACCAAATATGTCAGGGCAGCAAATAAAGCCGACTCTTCAAGTAATACCCGTGCAATTGATAGTTTATTAAACTACGAAACAGTTAAGTATTTCACTAACGAAGCATATGAAGCCAAGGCGTACGATAAACAACTAGCAATGTGGGAGCAAGCAAAAATAAAAAACAGATTAACGTTATTTGCACTTAATGGTGGTCAAGCGTTTATTATTTCAATAGCGATGACAGCAATGCTGGGATTAGCTGCACACCAAGTAACTTACGGTGAAATGACGTTAGGTGACTTTGTGCTTGTTAACGCATTTATGATGCAATTATTCATCCCATTAAATTTTTTAGGGTTTGTCTATCGAGAAATGAAAGGCTCACTTGCAAATATCGAGCAAATGTTTGGCTTACTCAGTGCAAAACCAACTGTTTCTGATCGTGAAGGTGCTTCAAATTTACAATTGAACAACGGGGAAATTATTTTCGATAATGTAGGATTTTCGTATCATCACGAAAGACCAATTATCAAAAATTTTTCATTGAAAATACCCGCAGGAGCAAGGATTGCCATTGTAGGGGAAAGTGGCTCTGGAAAATCAACGTTAGTGAAATTGTTATTTCGTTTTTATGATAGCCAACAAGGTAATATTTTTATTGATGATCAAAATATTACACAAGTAACTCAGCAATCAGTACGTGAAAATATAGGAATAGTGCCACAAGATACTGTGCTATTTAACGATACTATCCGAGAAAATATTCGCTATGGAAACCCTACAGCGAGTGATCAACAAGTAGCACGTGCTACTGAACTTGCCCATTTAAGCCAGTTTATAGAGCAACTTCCTAAAGGCTTTGATACAACAGTAGGAGAAAGAGGGTTAAAATTATCAGGCGGCGAAAAGCAACGCGTAGCTATTGCTAGAACAATTTTAAAAAAACCTAAAATTATCGTGTTTGATGAAGCAACATCTTCACTCGACTCTCATTCAGAGCGAGCTATATTAGCCGCTTTAAAGGACTTATCTAGTGACCATACCAGTTTAGCAATAGCACATCGTTTGTCGACTATTATTGATGCTGACAACATAGTGGTAATGCATCAAGGTGAAATAATTGAACAAGGTACCCATCAAGAGCTACTGAATAATAAAGGTAGATATTATAGTATGTGGCATTTACAAAAAAGTGATAGTAAAGATGGATAAATTAACTCCAGAAGAAGCCGTCAAAGCAACAAGGCTGTGGCTTGAAAAGATTGTAGTGGCATTAAATTTTTGTCCATTTGCCAAGAAAGAATTAATCAATGAAACGATTGAATATCATGTATGTGAGTCCAGACGTTTTACGCCCGCACTTGAAGCATTTATTTTACAAGTAGAGAAACTGGTAAAACTTCCAGAAGTTGAAACAACCCTGGTAATTTTTAATCAAGGTTTTAATGACTTTGAAGACTTTCTTGCACTTGTTGATTATGCTAATGATTTATTAAACGACTGTGGATACGAGGGTATTTTTCAAATAGCGACATTTCACCCAGATTACACATTTGAAGGCGAAGAGCCATCAAATGCAAGTCATTATACCAATCGATCCCCATTACCTATTTTGCATATTTTACGTGAAGCTAGTATGGAAAAAGCATTAAAAAGCTATAAACAACCTGAATTAATCCCAGAAGAAAATATAACGTTAGCAAATAACAAAGGTACGCAATATTTCAAAGCTGTTTTAGATGATATTTTGCAACAGGTGCACAATAAAAAGAAATAATTTTTATAAACAGTGTTCAATTAGGTATAATTGCACCTTTGTAGTTCACATCACTGTTCATAATATTTTGTGAAAAAGTGATGAGTAAATATAGGTTGGTATGGAAGAGCGCTCGGTAATTAACGTAGGTGGCGATATAGAAAAAGCCGTCAAAGGTGAATATTCAATTGATGTTAAAGCAGTATTAAATGAAGCGTGGGAAAACACTATGCGTTCACGTACCGCCATTAACCTTGGTTTGATTTTTGTATTTATGCTTGGTGTCGTTGTTTCTCTACTGGTAAGTCAGTACTTTGGAGGCATTGAGGCTGTACTGAAAGATCAACAAGCAACAGCGTTATTAAATATCATCGTGACACTGGTGGTTTACCCCTTCCTAGTGGGGGTTGAAATGATGGGAATTTTTCATGCTGTCGGCTTAAAAACGCATCCTAAGCTAGTCTTTGGCTTTTTAAAGCGTGGAAGTTGGGTAGCAGTGAGTGCATTGTTTTGTTCAACCATAGTCGCAATAGGTATGACACTATACTATTTGCCGGGAATTTACTTAATGGTTGCTTTATCATTAGTATTACCCTTGGTTGTTGAGAAGCGTTTGTCGCCAATGAAAGCTATCGTACTTTCATTAAAAGCGACACGTCATCAATGGTTTAATATTTTTGCTTTATTTTTGATTTTATTTTTATTGCTCATTGCTAGTTTTTTACCGGTTGTTTTATTTGCTAACACTTCAATTTCTTTACTTGGTGGGGTAATAACTATATTCGCACTGACCTATCTTGCCCCTATGTTTTATAATGTTAAGGGGGTGTTATATCGTGAAATATTTGGTATGCAGTTGTCAGTCGCTAAAGGAGGGGATAACCCTCTTGATTCCACTTTCTCAGCTTAATCGACAGGACGTTTAATCATTCATGAGTTTTTTAAAGCACTCAATACTTGGGCTATTTGGCCTTTTATGTTTATGGGCGGTAATTAAACCTTTATTTGAGCAAGATAAATACAAGGTTGATGAAAAAATTCCAATCCCGAAACAACCTGATAAAGAGTTAATGGGTGAACAACCGTTACATGATGTTGTATTACCGCGTTTTGCTGATTTTCGACACATAAAACAAAAGAAAACTGCATTTTTTGAATTTCTTAAACCCGCAGTTGTTGCAGAAAATAACCGCTTAGTTGAGCTTCGAAAGTCGCTTCTTGGTTGGCAAGAACAATTGACCTATCAACACGAAATATCTCATGAGCATGCGCTAAAAGTAGAAGCATTAGCGTTAAAATATAAACTTAATACGCGGTTGTCTATTGCGGAAAAAGTAAGATTATTATTAACACGAGTTGATATAGTACCTACGCCATTAGTATTAGTTCAAGCAGCTAATGAGTCGGCTTGGGGAACCTCTAGGTTTGCGCGGATCGGGTTAAATTTTTTTGGGATTTGGTGTTATAAAAAAGGTTGCGGCATGGTACCTGGTAGCCGAGATGAAGGTTTAAAGCATGAAGTTGCAGCATTTACCAGTATTGAAAAAGCTGTAGCGCATTATATGTTAAATATAAACACAAATGCTGCTTATAAAGTGCTACGTCAAATACGCAGTCAACTTCGAGAGAAAAACTTACCGGTAGAATCATCATTATTAGTGACAGGCTTGTTACCTTATTCAGAGCGAGGCTCTGATTATATTTTAGAAATATCCGAAATGCTTAGACATAATAGAGTGTACATTCATTAATATCACACATAAAAAACCATTGCTCACCAATGGTTTTTTAATTTAAGGGGTCAGGTACAATTTTGTTAATTGTACCTGACCCCTATATTCTATTTTCCATCTGTATAAAAGAGAATATTGAGCAATGAGCAGAGTAAAAATATTGATCATTGAAGATGACATAGAGCTTAATAATCAACTAACGGAATTAATACAGGCTAATGGCTTTTTAGTAGATCAATGTTATGACGGAGAATCAGGGTTAGTTAAAGCGAGTAGTCAACAATATCAATTAATTTTGCTAGATATTATGTTGCCAGTACTAGATGGCTTGACCTTGCTTAAAATGTTACGAAAAACGACTCAAGTTCCCGTCATTATGGTAACGGCAAAAGGAGCAGAACAAGAGCGTATAGAAGGATTTAGCCAAGGTGCCGATGATTATGTGGCTAAACCGTTCAATACCAGAGAGTTAATTTTAAGGATTGAAGCTCTTCTTAGACGAAGTGTCTCAAATGTGCCAGCCGAAGATGTCAAAACGTTAGCCGAAGATAATTTAGCATTAGATGCGAGAACCTTATCGGTATCAATATCTGAACAAACACTCGACTTTACCCCGATAGAGTTTAAGTTACTGTGGGAGCTATTTTTGCACCGAGGCCAAGTGCTTAGTAAAGCGTATTTGTATCAACAAGTATTAAATCGCAGTATAGGTGAATATGATCGCAGTTTAGATATGCACTTAAGTCGTGTGCGTAAAAAACTAAATACGGTAAATGGAACTGGAGGACGCTTAAAAACGAGTCATGGTAAAGGGTATAGCTTTGTATGAGTCGTCAACTGTTCTGGAAAATGTGTATTATCTTTGCAACCGGAGTTGTGGCGCTTTTTTACTTTATTAATCTACTGACATCACGCACTGAAGAAGGCATGAGCATGTTGGCTTTAGAGCATCGGCAGCAAATCACTGACTGGGGAAGACGCGCCGAAAAAATGTATAAATCGGGTGATATAGCGAAGCTGAGTCAGTTTTTGGAAGCACTTAAACAGCAAGAGAACACTTGGGTGTCTGTGGTTAGTTTTGACTATGCGAATATTGCAGGTGATCCCATTAAAGAAGTGTATCAAGGAGATCCAATGTTTGGTCGAAGTGTTGATTGGAAGATACACTTATACCTTGACTACAATCCTGTTATGGAAGTGGCCTTTGAGAACGTTAGGGCTAATTTTTTGATACAGCTACCAAAGAGAATGCGGCCTGGCGCTTATTGGCGATATATTCAATTAACCATTCAAATTATTATACCTACAATTTTATTAGCGTTGCTCTGTGTTTTATTTTATCGCTATATCATGAAACCACTTTTACAGTTGCAGTCTGCAACACGCCTGTTCAGTGAAGGGCGATTAGACATTCGAGCAAGTGAGTTTATGGGAAAGCGCAACGATGAATTTTCTGATTTAGCAAAAACTTTCGATGACATGGCAAGTCGCATTGGAGAACAAATTTTAAATCAACGGCAACTTATCGCTGATTTATCCCATGAGTTAAGAACACCTTTAACAAGGTTAGATATTGCTTTAGCGACAGTTAATGATGAACAAGCGTCAGGTAATATCAAACGTATAGCGAGAGAATCAAAGCACATTAGAAGGTTAGTGGAAGATACGTTGTCACTAGCATGGATAGAAAATGAAAACCCCAAACTAAAAAATGAATCGCTTGATTTAATAGATTTACTTGATGTATTAATTGCAGACGCGATATTTGAATTTCCAGATAAAAACATCATTAGTCAATTGCCTGATACCGCCTTGATTGAAAACTCCAATCATCGCGCACTTGGTCAAGCGATTGAAAATATATTACGTAATGCACTTCGTTATACCCCTAAAGATAAAGTCGTTGAGATAAACTTACTCGTTCAAAACGATAAATATGAAATAGCTATTCTTGATCGTGGCCCGGGAGTACCTAAGGATTTATTAAAAACAATATTTAAACCATTTTTCCGGGTAGATAAATCACGAGAACGTAACGGAAATAGTTTTGGCTTAGGTTTAGCGCTAGCACAGCGGCAATTATCGGCAATCAGAGGAGAAGTGATTGCTAGTAATCGCAAAAGTGGCGGTCTAGCAATGGTAATTACGATCCCAAAAAAATAACTAGTGCCTGTTAATTGTCGGGTATAAGTTATTCCTTACTGAACAACAAATGTAAAAAATGTAAAGATGCTGTTATTCTTTCTGTAAATGACAATAATTCGTATTCGTAATTTTAAAAAGACAACCAGAAAACTATAGGTCTCTTATGAATCCGACATTATTAAACGGCGGTATTAAGCCACTTTCCGTAGCGATTTTGTTTGCACTTAGCGGGCAACAAGCGTTTGCAGAAGGCAATATCGATAGAAATACAGACCAAAAGAACAAGAATGACATTGAATCTATTGTTGTTGTTGGTCAAACCACGAATACATTAGTTACCACACAAGATTTAGAAAAATACCAAGCTAATGATTTAGCTGATGTCTTTAGATTAGTGCCTTCAGTGTCTGTTGGTGGTTCGCTTGGTATTGCTCAAAAAGTTTATATCCGTGGTATGGAAGATACTTTATTAAACGTTACGGTAGATGGTGCGCCACAAACGAGTACGCTTTTTCACCATATTGGACGTTTATCTATTGACCCTGAGTTATTAAAAGAAGTTGAAGTTCAAGCCGGGGCTGGAGAAGCAACGGCTGGATCTGGCGCAATAGGTGGCGCAATTCGTTTTAAAACCAAAAATATAAATGATGTATTGGAAGACAGTGAACGCTTTGGTGGAAAAGTAAAGGCCAATTATTTTAGCAATGAAGGCTACAAAGGTAGTGCTGCACTCTATGGTCGATTTAATGATGACTGGGGCGTAATAGCTTCCTATGTGTATACCGATCGTGAAAACATGGAAGATGGTGATGGTAATGAAGTTTCAGGAACTGATCCTGAGCAAAGCTTAGGTTTTATCAAACTTAGCGGCGACATCGATGAAAATCAAAGCTTAAGTTTTAGCTATGAATCTCGAGAAGAAGAAGGAGATTTTGTACAACGTCCTAATTGGCCAGAATCAAGCTGGAACCCTTTATATCCAATCACCGTTGAGCGAGATACGTTGGTATTTAATCACGCATACACGGCTAATAATCTTGTCAATTTAGAAACAAGTATTTATACAACCAAAGCGAGTGTTGAACAAGATATTTATGACAAGTGGGGTATATATGAAGGTGAAGTTTCTTCGATAGGTTTTGATTTTCGAAATAGCAGCCAGTTAGGTAAACATGCGTTAACTTATGGTATTGAATATCGAGATGACGAAGTAACAGCTGGCGCGCCAAGTGATGCCGGTGCAAAAGAAACAGGCACTGTCACTGGAATATATATACAAGATCATTGGCAACTTACTCGTGATTTATTATTCAGTATGGGCCTCAGATATGATGAATACGAGTTAGATCAAGTTACTTATGATAATAAAGTAGACAGTGATGGAGTTAGTCCAAACTTAGGAATTCAATATACGTTAAATGATAATTGGACGCTTAATTTAGGCTATGCTCAAGCAATGCGTGGTAAAGAAATTGGTGACTCTTTTACTATTGAGGCTGGATATGTAACGGTTGATCCAGAATTAGAAGCAGAAGAAGTGAATAATACTGAACTAGGCCTAACTTATCGTGATGAGCATTGGAATATTGTTGCATCTGTATATCAAAGTGAAATTGATAACGTTATCTTAGATCAATTAGGTCAAGGTACCTATTATGAGAATGTGGGTACATTAGAAACCGACGGTTTTGAATTGAAAGTTGGTTACTGGATTGGCGATTTTCAATTTGTAGCAAACTACGCAAATAGCGATGCTGAATTAAACGGCAATAAGGTTGAAGGTTATGAATATATTGGCTTAGCTAATGTACGCGGTGATACCTGGGGCTTTAACGTCAATTACGCGCTTTCTAACACGATTGAAATGGGTTGGAACTTAGAATACGTTGAAGATTTGAACGATATTGAAGTATTTCATCGAGCAGTTGATATTGGTTGGACACCAACAACAACAGCAATAGATAAGAAAGGTTATCAAGTACATGATGTATACCTGCAGTGGGAGCCTAACGAGTCATTTTTAGTTAACCTAACCGTCACCAACTTACTTAACGAGCAATATATTGATCATTCAAGTGTTGGTGATTATAACGATGTGCCTGGCTGGGAAGGGGTGTCAGGTTTATACGAGGCGGGGCGCGATATCCGCGTTTCATTAACCTATAACTTCTAACATTTTTAACTAAATCAATTAAACAACGGTAATCACGAAAAGTGATTACCGTTTAGTATTTTATAAGGGCTAATAAAATGCTGAGAAAAATGATCTTTTGGACGCATTTAGTGATAGGGCTTACAGTAGGTGTTGTGGTTTTTATCATGTCAGCTACTGGCGTTCTACTAACCTATGAAGCACAAATTAAAGAGTGGGATGATGCAAGACATAGTGTAGAGCCTAAAGCTGGCCAACAACGCTTAAATACGGATCAAGTATTATCCGTTATCCACCAAAAACATCCGGATGAAAATCATTTCTATATTCATCAATTCAAGGAAAAACAGCGTGCCATACCGGTTTGGGCGGGACCGAATAGATATTTATTATCACCATATACGGGGGAAGTCATTCTAAAGGGCGAAAGTTGGATTGTTGAAACCCTTCATTTCATTACCGACCTTCATCGCTGGCTAGCCCTTGAAGGAAGTATGCAATCTATCGGTAAAGAAATTACCGCATATAGTAATTTGCTGTTTATTTTTCTTATCATTACCGGCGCGTATTTATGGTTACCACGCCACTTTAAATGGCGATTAATTAAGACACAATTATTTTTTAAAAAACAATTCAAAAGTCGACATGCTAAGTACTTTAATTGGCATCATGTGTTTGGTGTATGGGCAATTCTACCTTTATTTATAATTGTGACGACTGCTACTGTCTTCCATTTTCATTGGGCAAATGATTTACTTTATGGAGTGTATGGTGAAGATGCGCCAGGCCCAAGAGAACGTCGAGTTCCGGTTGAACTCATTGATGGAAAGCAGTCATACGAAAATTTATTTACTGTCGCGAAGCAACACGCCATCGATAACGGTGTAGGTGACTGGCACTCAATGTGGTTAGAGTTTGGTAGAGAAACGGGAAATACGCGCTTCTGGATTGATCCAAGCTTAGGTAATAGCTATGAACGTGCTTATGCACTGTTCTTAGATAACGATACTGCAGAGGTAATACGCGTAAAACGAGGGCAAGATTGGTCAAAAGGCGATCAAGCATGGGGTGTGGTAAGGTTTTTACATACTGGTGAGTATTATGGCTTGATTGGCCAAACCATCGCGGGGTTAGCGTCACTAGCTGCGTGTTTTCTTGTGTTTACAGGTTTAATTTTATCTTGGCGCCGATTATTTAAGCCAATGAAGAGAAAGGCGTTAAAGAAAAAGTGATATTTAGAACGATTGAGAAGTGTCTAAGTTATTGGTGTCGATTCAGATATTTGAAACTGCATCAACCAATAAAATAGAAAACCATCTGTATTATAGGTAACTCTACAATAATCAAGTGTCTGCTTTTGGCATAGAGAAGTCATAATATCGGATTAGGCTAATGTCCAGTTTCGTATCTAAGTAAATCTTTTTGACCTAGATTTTTGCTTTCTTAGTCTGCAAATCCTACAAAAACCATAGCATCTGTCGTAACACTAGGTTGTTTAGCGGAGAAAAACAAATTCTTATTATTTTGGGAGTCTTTTTTTAATCGATCTTTAATGGGGGTTAAATATCTATAAATCAACAGTTTATGTTGTTTTTTTCATGACTTTAAATTACATGTTGTTCTGTAAGGTACTACTTTTCATCATTATCTCAATAAAACCTATTGATCATCGGTTTTAATTTTGATTTAATACCTATCATTAATCGGTTTTATTTGGGCTAATATGAAATTAGGTGAGTTAGAAAAATTAGTACTTCAATATTTATGGCAGCATAAATCCTCAGATGTGAAGCAAGTCTATGCCCATTTTGAAAAACTACGTGGTGGAAGCTTGAATACTTACCAAAGCACGTTAGATCGCTTGTTTAAAAAAGAACTTTTATCTAGAGAAAAAATTGGCTATGCATTTCATTATAAACCTAGGGTTGAAAGGCATGAGTTAGTAGGCCAACTAATAAAGTCGGTAACGAGTGATTTTGTGACTGAAGACGACAACAGCCTCATTGCAGCTTTTTCTTCAATTTCTAAAGACTTCAATGTTGAACAATTGTCTAAGTTAGAATCACTTATTGAAGAGCAAAAGCAAAAACGCAACGCTGAAAAAGAGTAGCTTAAAAAATATGCCTGTTTTTTTTAATTTATTGGCCATCTTTTCAATTACTTTTATTGTGGCAAATGTATCTTTATCAACGATTTTCTCGCTTGTTAGTCAGCAAATTTTAAAAATTGAAGTTAAGTCCCGAAAAATCTTGCTTTGGACAATCGTATTATTGCCTTGGGTTGTCAGCTTTGTATTGTCAATCTACATACTACAGGCGTACCACAGCGGAAATAGTTTAAATAGTTTTGCTTTTCCGCATTGGCATCATATGACTAATTTTGAATGGTATAGCTGGCATGGCTTTACCGTTGGCGTTGCGTTGTTTTACGTAATGTATGTATTAATGAACCAAGTTCGCCACTTATGGAACCACAAGAGAGAAATCGAATCGTTAATCAGCTTTGCAAAAAATAAAGAGGCGGATGTATATCAAATAGAATCAGATAAAGCATCAGCGTTTACGAGTGGTTTCTTTTCGAAAAAGTGCTTTGTGACTACTGCCCTTATTGAGCAAACAACTCTTGAGGAATACGAAGTAGTTATTAAACATGAAAGGGCACATATTGCGACAAATGATCCTGCGAAGAAGTGGCTATTTACATTGTTATGTTCATTTTTTATAAAACCGATAGCACAAAGGCTGAAGCTACATATGATTTTGGCAATGGAGCAAGAAGCCGACAACGCAGTGATCAAAAGCGGTACTTCAAAACTATTTGTGGCCAGTACACTAGTAAAAGTTGCTAAGCTTAATGCGCAAAGCGACATAATAGAAAACAAGGATTTGGTGGTAAATTTTGGTGCGGATGTGTTAGAACAGCGTATATTTTTTCTGCTCGATAGACTGAAGCTTGAACCAATTCATAAAAGCATCACACTTTTGCTAATGATGGTGTTAGTTACTATTTCTACAGCTTCAATTGATGGTATTCATCACTTTATGGAAACCTACTTCCGTCACTAATTGACGTATTTTTTTAAACTTAAAACCGATTGTGTATCGGTTTTGTGAGAAGGCAGAGTATAAGGGTAAACTCATGATTTGTGGAAAAAATCCCTTTAAGAAACCGATTGCAGGTCGGTTTCTTAAAGTGTTAAGTTGTATCGGGGTGTTTAGCGTAGCGTTATCTGCGCATGCACAAAACATAATTTCTTTAAATGAAGCGATAGGTTTATCGCTTAAGCAGCATCCAGAACTAAGATCGTACATTTATAAAAAAGAATCGGCATTAGCACTAGTTGAACAGGCAAGTGTTGGCTCTCCTATGACAATTAACGCATCAGCTGAAGATGCGTTTGGAGCTGGAAGTTACTCAGGCGTCAAGGGGCTTCAAACTACACTCAGTATTTCTTGGCTGTTGGACAAAGATCTCATTGATTCGAGAGTAAAATTGGCGAATACCAAGGTATCATCTGCGTCAATTAAACAAGAAGTCAAAGCAATTGATATTGCATCAGAAACTGCTCGAATCTATATCACGTTGTTGTCGCAGATGATGAAATTCGATTTGGCAAAGTTAGCACAGCGCCAATCACAACAAGTACTTGAGCAAATTGAACGTAAAGTTAAAGCGGGTAAATCTTTTGTTGTCGATGAGTTACGAGCTAAAGCTGCGTTATCACTAATTGAATTAGAGGTGGAAGATTTAGCGCATGAAATAGAAGCTTCCAAGTCTCAACTCGCTGCACAGTGGAAAGGTAATACTAGCTTTGTAGTCAATGGTAATTTAGCCAATATTCCAAGCTTGAAAGATTTAAACGTCGCTTTAGAAGATTTAAAGGCTAATCCACAACTAAAGCAGTTTTTGATTGAACAAGATGTGATGCAATCCGAAATTGACTTGGCGACAGTCGAACAAAAACCAGCATGGTCGATTTCAACAGGTATTAAAAGAAATGAAGCTGTGGATGATTTTGCCTTTACTGCTGGAATCTCGATTCCATTAGGTGGAGATAATAGAAATAGAGGCCAAATAACTTCCCTTCAAGCTAGGCAAAAACAAAGTAGAGCAAAATCAGACGCGCTTTATCAGCGTATTTCAACACAAGCATTATTGCTGACCCACAAACTTAAACACAATCGCCATGTTATAGACGCTTTAACAAATAAATCTATTCCGTACTTTGAAGAAGCCAGTAAAAAAGCAGGAGAAGCTTATAGGCTAGGCAGTTATCGTTATACCGACTGGCACGCCGTTCAACAAGAGTTAGTACAGGCACAATCGGATTTGATTGATGCGTATACCAATATTCAATTATTTAATATCGAACTAGAACGATTAACAGGCACATCTGTGTCAATGTAAGAGAGAAGATGATGAAACTTAAATCTATTGCCGCTGTAATTGCGTTGACTCAAATAGGATTTGGGATATCTATGTATAGTCCAGCCACATATGCAGAAAAGAATGCCGAATCAGTACAGGAAGAAGTCGAAAAAGGTCCGAATAATGGTCGAATACTCAGAGATGCAGAGTTCGCTATAGAAGTCGCTATTTTCGAAGATGGTATGCCACCTGAATTTAGAATATTTCCATCGATAGCAGGGAAGCCAATTCAACCAAATGATATTGATATAAATGTCCAACTCTCTCGTTTAGGGGGTGTGGTTGATGATATTAACTTTTACGCAGAGAATAATTATTTACGCGGAGATATGGAAATTTATGAGCCACATTCTTTTAATGTGACACTGACAGCCAAGCATGGCGGAAAAAGCTATCAATGGTCCTATGACAACTTCGAAGGAAGAGTTTTAATTGCTGAAAGCATAGCTAACACTATGTCAATCGAGACTGAAAAAGTTGCAGAGCAAGTGTTTGAAGAGAAATTAAAAGTTTTTGGGAAGCTTTCTATGCCACCCAATGCTATGCGTTCTATTAGCGCTAGATTTCCTGGCGAGATTAAAGCTTTACATGCCGTGATGGGGCAAAAAGTGAAAAAAGGGCAACTACTCATGGTTGTGGAAAGCAATGAGAGTTTACAAAGTTATCGTATTTACTCCCCTATCAATGGTGTGGTGACCAAGCAAAGCGCAGGAGTTGGAGAGCAAACAGAGGGAAGAGAGTTATTAAAAATTTCCAATACACAAAAGCTAATTGTGGAGCTGGGTGTGTTTCCTTTAGATCAATCAAACGTGAAACTTGGCTCTATCGTCGATATTAGCATTCCTGGGCAAAGTGGCGTTGTAAAAGCCCAGATTTTTGACTCACTTGTTACTGTAACAAATGAGCAAGCAAAAATATTTAGAGCAGAGATTGATAATTCAAATGGTGATTTTAACGTTGGTCAGATTGTTTCAGGTGAAATAATGCTGGACCGATACAAAGTATCACGAGCCGTAAAAGCTTCTGGTATTCAGTCTTTTCGGGACTTCAAAGTTGTTTATGCGAAAGTGAACGATGAATACGAGGTGAGAATGCTTGATATAGGGAGAAAAGTGGGACCTTGGGTTGAGGTCTTAGGAGGTATCCCTTCTGGTACTGAGTATGTTGCTAAGAATAGTTACATAATCAAAGCCGATATTGATAAATCTGGCGCGTCTCACGACCATTAAGGAAGTAGTATGTTGGAATCAATTTTAAAATTTTCAATTGAACGAAGTAAACTTATACTGGTTTTTGTATTGGCTGTTTCCGCTCTTGGTGTTTGGAATTTTACTAAGCTCCCTATTGATGCAGTACCTGATATTACCAATGTTCAAGTTGTCATAAATACAGAGGCTGCGGGGTATACTCCACTTGAAGTTGAACAGCGCATTACTTTTCCTTTAGAAACCGCTCTGGCAGGGGTTCCTAATTTGGCGTATACACGCTCTGTCTCAAGATATGGCTTGTCTCAAGTAGTCGCTATATTTACTGACGAAACTGATATTTATTTTGCGCGTCAGTTAATCGGTGAAAAACTCAATTCTGCGAAATCTGAACTCCCCACTGGCTTAGAGCCAGAATTAGGACCTATATCTACTGGGCTTGGTGAGATTTTTATGTTCACCGTTGATGCAGCGTCAGGAGCTACTGACCTCGATGGTAGCGAAATTACGCCAACTGAGCTTAGAACCGTTCATGATTGGGTTATTCGACCTCAATTAATGCAAGTTGAAGGTGTTGTTGAAGTAAACCCAATTGGCGGATATGACCGAGAGATATTAATTGCAATAGATCCTGAAAAGTTGTTAATTCATGGACTGACACAACAAAGTGTTATTGATGCTGTTGGTTCACACAATCAAAACCGTGGAGCTGGCTTCATTGAAAAAAACGGTGCTCAATGGCTGATTCGAATCCCTGGACAAGTTGAATCTCTTCAACAATTATCTGAAGTTCCAATTTCAACAGTGGCAGGACGCGTTCTAAAAATCAAAGATGTTGCTGAAGTTAAGGAAGGCAAAGAGCTTAGAACAGGTGCCGCAACACAAAATGGTCGTGAAGTTGTACTTAGCACTGTTTTTATGCTGATTGGTGAAAATAGTCAAAAAGTAGCTAAGGATGTTGGAGAAAGACTATCAGAAATAAGTAAGAACCTACCAGAAGGAATCGTTGTAAACGCGGTTTATGATAGAACAAAATTAGTTAATAAAACCTTAGATACTGTAGAGATGAACCTGGTTGAAGGTGCGGTTCTTGTTATCGTTGTTCTTTTCCTTTTACTAGGGAATTTCAGAGCGGCTTTATTAACAGCAGCAGTGATACCTTTTGCTATGTTAATGACTGTTACTGGTATGGTGCAAACCAGAACTAGTGCCAATTTAATGAGTCTTGGGGCACTTGATTTTGGCTTACTTGTTGATGGTGCAATTATTATCGTTGAGAACTGTATGCGAAGGTTAAGTCATGCATCTAACGGAAAAGTGCTACCCGTTAAAGAGCGGTTATCATTAGTTTTTGAGGCGACAAGAGAAGTTATCAGACCTGCATTATTCGGTGTGTTTATTATTACCGCTGTATATTTGCCAATTTTTGCTTTGAGTGGTGTAGAAGGGAAAATGTTCCACCCAATGGCTATCACTGTTGTAATAGCACTTGTTAGTTCGATGATTCTTTCGATAACTTTTGTCCCTGCTGCAATAGCATTAATGTTCAAAGGCCCAATTGTCGAAAAAGACAATATCATCATGAAGACAAGTGAATCGTTATATCGTCCAGTACTATCCTTGGTATTGAAAGCACGCTGGCTTGTTGTGCTAATTGCTGTATCTCTTGTATCCATTGCAGGTGTTATGAGCACAAAGTTAGGAAGCGAATTTGTTCCTAACCTTGACGAAGGAGATATTGCAATGCATGCATTAAGGATCCCTGGCACATCATTATCTCAATCAATAGAAATGCAAAAAGCCTTAGAAGAGAGCATTAAGGCAATGCCTGAAGTAGAGCGTGTTTTTGCTAAAATAGGAACACCTGATGTAGCTACTGACCCGATGCCGCCATCTGTTGCGGACAACTTCATCATTCTAAAGCCGAGAAGTAAATGGCCTGACCCTAAGAAATCGAAATCGGACCTTGTTGCTGAATTGGAGGCCATTGTTACACCTATTCCAGGAAATCGTTATGAATTTTTACAGCCTATTCAAATGCGTTTTAACGAGCTATTGGCTGGGGTTCGTTCAGAGCTTGCAATTAAAGTGTTTGGTGATGACTTTGATGGGTTAGCTAGCATTGGCAAGGAGATTGAAAGTGCAATTAATAGCGTAGACGGAATTCGTGATATACAGGTTGAGCAAACTAAAGGCTTACCGATATTAACTCTTATCCCTAAAGGTGAGCAGTTAGCTATTCACGGAATATCTAAAGAAGAGCTGCAAAACCAAATAGCTATTGCGATGGGCGGAGAATCTGTCGGTAAATTTTATCAAGGAGATAAGCGATTTGACATTATTGTTAGGCTTAGTGAGCAGCAAAGACAAGATGTCGATGGTTTATCCCAATTACCTATCTCATTGCCAAACGGTGGTTTTGTGCCACTACAAGAATTAATCACAGTTGAAATGATTAATGGTGCAAACCAAGTTAACAGGGAAAATGGTAAAAGGCGGGTCGTCGTAACCGCTAATGTACGAGGCAGGGATTTAGGCAGCTTCGTCAAAGATGTTCAACAAGCTATTGATAGCAAAGTGAAACTACCATCTGGTTATTGGATTGAATACGGAGGAACTTATCAAAAGCTTCAATCGGCAACTCAAAGGTTAAGTATTGTAGTGCCTGTAACACTTGTACTGATAGTTGGATTATTGCTTCTAGCATTAGGCTCTTTTAAAGATTCTATGATTATTTTCACAGGGGTTCCCCTTGCCTTAACAGGTGGAATATTTGCTTTAGTCCTTAGAGATATTCCATTTTCGATTTCAGCAGCGGTTGGTTTCATTGCGCTATCGGGTATAGCAATCTTAAATGGCTTAGTGATGGTTTCTTTTATTCGGGAGCTACGAAAAGAAAAGTTTGCACTTGAAGAAGCCATTATAAAAGGAGCGCTAACTCGACTACGCCCAGTATTAACAACCGCGTTAGTGGCTTCATTAGGTTTCATACCTATGGCGCTAAATACCGGAATAGGATCTGAGGTACAAAGACCTTTAGCGACCGTTGTAATAGGAGGTGTTATTTCATCAACCATTTTAACGTTATTTGTTCTACCTGCGCTTTATCGTTTATTGCACTCAAGAAATAAAAAGTTGAATGAACAAAATGACAATCAATTAATAGAAAATAAAGGGTAAATAAATGTTTGGAAAATTCAGACTTTCTTATTTGCTGTACCCATTATTGATTCTATTGTCGATGGCTTCAATTGAAGCCTTCGCACATGGGGTTGATGATAGTACACGCAACTTTTTACAAAATAATACGGGTATCCAGATACTCCCATTCATCTACATTGGTGCGAAGCACATGGTGACTGGCTATGATCACCTGTTGTTCTTAGTCGGTGTATTGTTTTTCTTACGCAGCAGTCGAGACGTATTACTTTACGTCAGTATGTTCACGATTGGGCACAGCTTAACGTTAATGGGGGGAGTACTTGCCAATATTCAAGTTAATGCTTATCTAATCGACGCAATCATCGGCTTATCAGTTGTTTACAAAGGCTTTGATAACTTAGGTGGATTTACACACTTTTTTGGTAAGCAGCCTAACCCGAAAAAAGCCGTGCTTATTTTTGGCCTGTTTCACGGTTTTGGTCTCGCGACAAAAATTCAAGAGTTTGAATTGCCATCAGAAGGCTTAGCAACAAACCTATTGTCATTCAATATTGGTGTTGAAATCGGACAATTCTTAGCATTGATGTTTATTCTTCTTGCCATTAATTTTTGGCGTCAATTCGAGAGCTTTAATCGCTTTGCTAAAGCGACAAATACCGCATTGATGTGCGGTGGCTTTATGTTAGTTGGTATGCAACTAACTGGATATTTTGTTAGTTAACTTTTATGAGATATATATTTATGGAAACAAAAAAAACAAGTCGTTCATTAATTAAAGCGACAATTCTTTCTTTTGTGGTTGCGATGATCACATTGGTGTTATTCATTTTGCCTGCTGAATACAATATTGACCCAACGGGCGTTGGTCAAAAGCTTGGTTTAACTGTATTTAATGGTGAAGGGACAAAACCTGTAGCAACTCAGGCTACTGATGGAGAACAAGATATCGCAATTTTGACAGTACCCGCTGGTAAAGGCATTGAATATAAACTGGATATGAAAAAGTTCCAAAAAGCTACGTATAAATGGGTTACTGATGGCGGTGATTTATACGTTGATTTACATGGTGAACCTAAAGGTGACACCACTGGCTATTTTGAGTCATATACGATTGCAACCGCAGACGAAATGAAAGGCAGCTTTACTGCACCGTTTGACGGTTCTCATGGTTGGTATTGGAAAAACAAATCAGAAAAAGACATCACTATTCAACTTATCTTCAGTGGCGATTATGTCATTGAAGGTCTTAAATAAACCTACATAGGAATCCTTATGAAAACATTAAAAAAACTAGCAGTTATTTCAACTTTATTATTCACTACATCAGCTTTTGCGCACGGTGATGGACATAGTGAAGTAGACAAGAAGAAAATATTACAAGCTGCTCAAACTTCGGCTAAAACTCTTACCTTTAAGGATAAGGGAATGTCTGTCGGTAAACTAGATGGCTCATGGAATAAAGTTGCTAAAGACAGTTTTAAGTTTGTTGAAGAGACAAAAGAAGCAATTATTGTTAAGGCCATGAACAATGAAAATAATCAAACAATCTATTTCAAAATAAGTAAAGCTGGCAAAGTTTTAGATGTTAAGGATGAAAGCTCTTTTAAAGACTATCATGGCCATTCACATTAGCTTTATAGCCCTTGTAGTGGTCAATATTAATTGGCTACTACAAGTTAAGCATTTTTCTATATGAAGCTGTAATTTTTATCATATGCTTTAGTTACAAATGACAACATCTTTTTCCATTCTTAGCATTATTATTCAGCTTGAATCTTATTCAGTTACAACGTTTAAGGAGTGCTTTTTGATATACCCAATCAAAGCTAAGTTTAAAAAATTGATTTACATGCATGCAACCATATGGGTTGGAATGCTCAGTTTTAATACAAGTGCAACGAGTATTTACGAGTTTAATATCGAAGATTATAAATCTGCACCAGTAATCAGTATAGACAGTAGTGTAGATGCAAGTTTTTATCGAGATATCCCTTATGGAGATAATGAATTTGCAAAACTCGATTTATTTAGAGTAAACGATTTAGATAATGCTCCAGTAGTACTTTATCTGCATGGTGGAAGCTTCATTGGAGGAGATAAAAGTTCGAGTAAAATCCAAGCAGATGTAAATCAGTTTTTGAAAGCTGGAGTGAATTTCATTGCAGTGAATTATTCACTGTTAGATGTAGATCGAATAGATTCAACCGGAATCAGAAAGTCACTAAACGATGTTGCTCATGCAATACAATACATAAGATCTAATGCAACTCAATTTTCTATAGATAAACAACGGGTTGCTATTTATGGAGAATCCACAGGTGCTAATTTAGCTTTGTGGGTAGGGTTAAGTGATGATCTAGCGAATAATCAAAGTACTAACCTTATTGAGAGAGAGTCAACGACTGTCAGTGCGATTGCTGCGATAGAGGCACAGGGGTCGTTAGATTTTCTACAGTGGGAAAATTTAATATTTGCTCCATATGGCTTCAAATTGGATTTGTTAGCACAAAATGATTTTTCATGGTATCTCGCCAGTTATTATGGGTTAGATAATACCAATTTAGATCAAGTATTGTCGATTCTACGGGATGGTCAAAGCGATATTTTAACTTATAGGGCATTCATAGATATATTGAATAAATTAGACCCTCTAGATCCTCCTGTATTTATTTCAAATACTCGTGCTCCAGTCGATTTGCAAGAAACATTGAATCAAGGAGACTTACAAAAAACACTCTACTCATTGTTTCATCATCAGCTTCACGTAGCGACATTTGTAGAGCGTGCCATTCAAGCTGGAATTGTTGTTGATGCTCATGCTCCAGAAGTGGGGATATACAAAGAAAGTACAAATGAAATTGAATTTTTGATTAATAAATTAATTCACCAATAACGTAAATAACTAAAGAAATCACTATGCTAAAATTTAATATATACGGGCACAAAGCCCTTATTGTTTCTATGTTCATAGTCATCACTTTTCTCAGTGGATGTAATCATTCTGATAGCGGAGAGAATGAGTCTGGAAACAATGAACCTACAGTATTAAGAGCGGTATCATTTAACCTAAAAAACGCGGAGTCAAATGTTGAACTTTGGGATCTAAGAAAAAGTGCCGTAGTAGAGTATTTTGTAACCCACAAACCCGATGTTATCGGGGTTCAAGAAGCTGATGAGTTATGGACTGAGTATCTAAATATGCAGTTATCTGATTATAGTTTGTATAGTGTTGGTAGGGATGATGGAGCGAATGCGGGAGAATCGGTAGGGATCTTTTATAACAACCAAAAGTTTGCTCTTATTGATTCAGGTACGTTTTGGCTCTCTGATACACCTGAGCAGGTATCTGTAGGATGGGATGCTAGTACATATAGAATTAGTAGCTTTGTTGTATTAGAGGATTTTGTCAGCAAAAAGAGATTTGCTCATTTTAATACTCATCTCGATCACAAAGGACTCAACGCGAGAAAAAATGGGGTCGAATTAATTCTAGAAAAAGTAAGAAGCCTTAATCTTCCTACGTTAGTGACAGGCGATTTTAATTTTCTTGAAAGAAGCGAAGTGTATAAAACAATTGAGTCGAATGATTTTATAGATACTAAGAAAATGGCAACCAATAGAGATTCATATAGCACTTTGAATTGGTTTATCCCACATTTTGACACAGGGTATACGATTGACTTTATCTTTACCCAAGATAATTTTTTTGACGTATTGAATTATCAAGTCAGTTCAAATGAAACAGTCAATTACAATGGCGAGAAAGTGCCTATTTCTGATCATTATCCAGTATTAGTTGATCTAATTCTTAAGTAATTTATTCCTGTACGCTGAAAATGGTAAATTGCCTATGTAATTTTTAGAGAATCACGTAGGCAATTTAGACTCCAATCTTTTATCTCACATTGAGAATTTTGATAATTACTAAAGAATGGCATTAGTAGTGACTTGCTGTAATCGATATTAAATATGCAAACCTTTACTTTATGGTCAATCGTTCACTATTTATAGTACTAAGAAGCGTCGATAATCTCTATGTTCTTAACGTCAATTAAATTTGATGAAGAAATATCAACACCACTAAATTCATGTTCTTTTGCTGCTTGCGTTCTATCAATAGATAAACTTGAAAAGTCATAAAGACTATTGTCAGAAAGTTGAGAAGGGCTAATATTTTGTATGCTTTTAAACGTATTTTCTACTCGACCTGGAGATTCCTTATCCCATGTAGATAGCATTTTCTTGATTTTCTTTCTTTGTAAGTTTTCTTGAGAACCACAAAGATTGCAAGGAATGATAGGGTAATCATTAATTTCTGCTAGTGTTGCAATATCTTTTTCCCGACAATAGGCAAGCGGACGAATGATAATATTACGTTTATCATCACTGAGTAGTTTTGGTGGCATGGCTTTCAACTTTGCATTATTAAACATATTCATTAGCAACGTTTCGACAATGTCATCCATGTGATGACCTAATGCAATTTTTGTCGCGCCAATGTTTTCGGCAAAACCATATAAGGAGCCTCTTCTAAGACGTGAGCATAAAGAGCAGGTGGTTTTTCCTTCTGGGATTTTTTGCTTTACCACTGAATAAGTGTCTTTATCGATAATATAGTAATCAATACCTTTTTGTTCTAAGTAAGCTGGTAACACATGTTCCGGGAAGCCCGGTTGCTTTTGATCAAGGTTTACAGCTACCACTTCAAAGTTTATCGGCGCAACTCGCTTTAAGTATAAAAGCGTATCAAGCATTACGAAAGAATCTTTACCACCACTGATCGCAGCCATAATTACGTCGCCTTCTTCAATCATATTGAAATCAGCAATTGCCTTTCCTACTTTACTGCGTAGACGTTTTTGCAGTTTGTTAGCTTCATAATTATCTTTTCGGGTATCAGTGTTTGTCATGTGTATTTGGCATCTCAAACGGAAATGGGCGCCATTATAAAGTGTCTATAAGATGATGATAAGTAAAAAATAGAAGAATAGGCTTTAGCTTGATTCCAAAAGTCACGGAAAATACTTTAATTAATTGTTTTATTTACCGTATTATACCAATTCGCACAAATATTCGGTCATTCAGCGAGAATTAAACGCTTTAGAGGCACGGCGTTGATTGCAGAGAATGGTTATTCAGGAGAACGTGCTCCTGCGTTCTC
>NZ_MKQD01000014.1 GCF_001913705.1 Thalassotalea sp. PP2-459
AGTGTGATTACCAAGGGATTGTGTCGGTCTAATTACCGAGCGACTTTGTCGTAAATAGCATATCAGCCAGTTGTTAAACTGGCTATGATTTATGCCTATTCTTACAACGCTTGCGACCTTGCAACTCTCAGTGCAGTGGTATTCAAATTGTTTCTTAACCACATGCTACGCACACCGCCTGCGCTAATATCAATACCTAGGGCTTCAGTCAGCTTGATGGCCACTTTCTGTTGACCAAGGTGGGGATGCTCAACGGAGAATTTTACGACTGCATCTTCGATGGCTTTATCTACACAGTTTTTATGTCTTATATCGGGAGTTTCTTGGCGTTTTAAAGCATCAGGACCGCCTTGCTTAACCAGTCTTAAGTGTCGGTGAATAGTGTCTCGTGAGACGCCACTTTGTCGTGAAGCTGCACTGATACTTCCAAGCTTTTCGATTAATGCCAACACCTCTAGTTTCTTTTGTACTGCTAAGTCTTCTGATTCAAGCTTGCTTGGCTCATTTACTTCAGATACCTTGAGTTGCCGCCCTGCGAAGTGTGCGGTGAAGCCTTTCTTGCTGGTGTTTCGGATCTCAATTTTCTGATTAGCTATGGAATGTTTTAGCGGTGAATCAATCAAATAGAACTTGTTACCGTAGCTGAAGGTGTGGTCATTGCGGATCTTACGATGGTCTTTAATGACGCAGATATCATCAAGGTTGGTGTGTTTCGATAATGGTGTAAATTCAGGCGCTTGCTTTGATTTCACTTGAATTCTAGACTGCCAGAATTGTGGGATGAATACATGTTTCAGGTATGCATTGGCACTGGCTATATCTTTAATATTGTTAAGCCTTAGCTCAGGTACAAGGCGGTCTTGAAATGTATCAAAGGCACGTTCAACACGGCCTTTACCTTGAGGCGAATTGGCGAAGATAATCTCAATACCCAATTCTTCACATGCACGCTGCATTTGTGAGAAGTTGCAACGCTTAGGGCCGCCGAAGATACCCGCTCTATCCACGTACAGCGTTTTAAACACGCCCTTAGTTTCGATGCAATCTCGCATGACTTTCATACAACCAGCGGTGGTTTCAGATGGGAAGAACTCTGCATGTACTTCACTGGTGGCATCATCAATCATCGCAATCAAACAATGCTTCTTATCGCCAAACCAACGATGGGGACTACCATCCATCTGCATCAATAAGCCCGGCGCTGCCATACGCTCTCTGCGTTTACGTACAATACCGCGCCGACGTTTAGCACGTTTTACATGGTGAATATCATGTGCCCATCCACGCAGTGTTTCTCGCTTTACAGTTATCTGTTCATTCACTTCAAGCTGCTCAGCCAAGTGCAGCAAATTCAAATCAAAATATTTATCTTTAATTAAAGATTGCACTGCTTTTTTAATCGACGTTGGTGTTTTATTTGGTGGTGACTTACCACTGTTACCATGCAAAACAAACTGAATACCGACTTTCTGATATCTCTTCACATAGCGTTCTATTGAACGTCTAGACTTACTGAGTAACTTAGCAGCATTGGCAATTGTTATTCTGCCTTCAACCACTTTGGCAATTATATCAACGGTTAGTTGAGCTTTAGAATCCATCACAATCATCCTCAACATGCCTCTAGTATTCAAAAACAAGAACACTAACAAACATGTAAAAAAGAGACCGACAGTTTCCCTTGGTAATTAGCAATTACGACAGAATTGCTTGGTAATTAAGATACGACAAAGTCGCTTGGTGTTAACA
>NZ_MKQD01000015.1 GCF_001913705.1 Thalassotalea sp. PP2-459
CACATGAGAGTCTGGGTAAGCTGCCGCCGGCAGCTTACCGAGAAAAACTGGAAAATTCTAATTTAGAACTGTGTCATTAATGGGGAAGTGGACAGGACTTCGTGATGCTAACTCAACAGAATTAGCTTTAGGTAGACAAACTGTTGTTAGCCTTATTGAGAGTTATCTTAAATATCTCGAGAAGTAATACCACTAATAAGCTGTTTAATCGGGACTTTTTACAGCCTGCTGAATTCCACTTCGCTACACAATTTTAGCAAAAAAATATCAGCTCCTTAAATGGGCGCTAGCTTTCTTTCACTTTCAACTATCACATATTGCATTTTTATAGTTAATTGCTGAATTAATTGATTTTTTATTATCCTTTTATAAACTCAAATAAAAAGGAGGATAAAATGAACTGGATCTCTTTAAAAAACTTCAATGACCTTCCCAAAAAAGCTTCATTTCTAATTTGGGAAAAGAAACAAGAAGAATGGTTAGAAGTCTCTGTTATAGAAGGCTCTATAATATGTCATTTCTTTAACGATGATATCGAAATACCATTGGAGAATGTTAGCCATTATTGCGTCCCAAGGAAGCCTTAACAAAGTTCATGAGAGACTTTAAATTGAAAAATATACTTCTCTCTAACAATTAATATATTGTCATTTGACTCTATTTTTAAACTTTTCATAATTTATATCGCTAAGAGGTAATTGAAAATCAACTGCATCGATTGCTTCTTTCAGAACTTCTAAACCAACTCCATGACCATAAACGTCAAAAGTGATTTCTCCTGTCTCGTGTCCAACAATATTTTTAATAATACGGCTTGGAATTAAATCTCCATTTAATTTAGTAGAAGACAATTTATTGATAAATGTATGTCTAAATGAATGAAAAACTACTTTAGATTTATCTGGAGCTTCTAAATTACATTTTACTTTAAAGTTCTCATTGAACCATTTTGATACTGCTCTTGCTACGCCATCTCTATGATCAGGCAATTCAAACAGTGGGATATTTTTTTCATCCACGTTAGTGGATTGACTTCTTTCAGATAAATATTCATCAAAACCCGCATTTGTAATCACATCAGGAATGGGAATTGTTCGTTTACTTGATTTAGTCTTAAGGCTTTTTCCATTGCCATCTTCGTTAAAGTCGAATGATTTAATGCCATTTATTGTAATGATATCACCAAGTGTTAATGTCGCTATTTCACTAATTCTAGCGCCGGTACATAAACCAATTAATGGTAACCAAAAATGAAATGGTTTAGGTTTTTCTCTTGCGAGCAACTTGTCACTGTATAAATAACTTGTAAACATTTTATTAAGGTGCTCTTTTGAAAAAGGTAACACATCAGTTTTTCTTTTTGCTTTTTCTTGTTTACCAATTTCTAGAATATGCTTGTAATCTTTATCTAAATAAGTTGATTTAACGCACCAAGCTAAAAACGGCTTGATCGTATTAAAGTGTGATTCTAGTCCTCTTGCGGATAGAGTTTCTAAAGTATTTGTTCTTGCGATATTTTTAAAGTGTTCTGGCCTATCAGAAGCAGATAGTGGTTTTATAAAGAGCTTATTTACGTTCTTAGGCAACTTACGTAAGGTACGCTGATAATTAGTAATAAGAGCCCCATTGAGCTCACTGATATGACGGCTGTGTCCTACAATGTCGGCAAACGCTAGAATGTACCCTTTACGTTGGCGTTTAACCTTTTCACTCCATGTGCCTTTATCATTGTGTTGTTCAATATACTCTTTAATTGCTTCATAAAGTGTAATAGTTGAGGTAATGGCAATGTTTGGTGAAGACATTGTACTCAACCTATTAATTGTTAATTCTTTTGACTTGATCACGTCTTCTTGCTGTTTCAATTTGGCATGAGCAGATATAAGTTCATATTTTAATTCATCGTTAGAATCTTCTAATTCAATTAACTTACTTTTGTTTTTATGTTGAGCAATTAAATTTTGTAAACAATTTTCTTTATTTTTGATATCGGAGTTCATAACACTACGCTGTATATTTATTTTTAGTTCTATCAGACTAGGAATATATTGATAATACCTTAACAAGGCTGTATCACGGCACTTTGTTTCTAGTGATCGCTTATATTCACGCTGAATATTAAAGCTCTTACAAATAGGCAGTGGAAAGCTGAAGCGAATAAAGTAAACACTATGTTTAGATTTGAAAAAATATGGAGGGTTTTTACGCATTTTGTACCACCTTTTCGTGATACTCCATGCGCTAACCGTATTATTTGCTAATAACAGTCTGATATTACTACTATTATTATAAAGTTGGTGGGCGGGGGACATCTGAATTTGTCTTTTAAGTAATTGTTATTATTTACTTAATGTTTTCTATTTTCGAATTAGACCCCCTAATCACTCCCCTAAACAGTTAAGCTACCATCTTTATTTCAATTATTTTTTATACTAACTATGTAATATTCGATTTAATTCATCTGGATCATTTAAAATAACCCCTAATTGCTTACCAGCCAGATTCCAATATTCTGTTTCAAGATTAATAAGCTCAAACTGCTTTTTAATAAAAGTCTTAAAGTGAAGCCCTTTAGGTTTAGGAAAATATTTTGAGCGTTCAAACAAGTCATTTACAAAGATATGGTCATTACTCCATAGCTTTCTTCGTTGCTTTCTAATTCGTCTTGCTAGCCTATCCATCTTGCTTTCGCTTTGGCTGGCGTAATGTACGTTTAAACATTCTCTGCAACTGTATGTCTTTTTTGTAGCAAGTAAATATTGCCGTTGATTAGTGCAGTAAGGACAAATTAAATATAGCTTGTTGCTGGCGCTACTATTGTCTAGTTGAAGTGGTACGGGGATTTGTTGATCGTTAATTGTGAATAACATCACGCGAGGCCATTTCTCATCATGTTCAATCAATTGGAAAAGCTGGTGCTGTTCGTCTAGCTCTGGTACTCGCAAGATATAATTTGCTGGTTCAGCATCAAGTAATTGTTTAAATGATCGAGCATAAATACGGTGATACTGTCCGATGTAACTTCGCTTTGTGATATGACCACAATGAAAACCTTTAGGCATAATTGACCTTTGTCATGCTGAGTAAGGTTTATTATACCAAGCTTTATTGTACGAAAAACAGGCGAAAATATCGGTTTTACAATTCAGATATGACAGCCGAAAATTATTTTAATGATTGTGAATATGACTTCCGAAAACTAACAAGCGGATTGCTTAACCACTCTCTTAACCATTTACTTAACCTCGCTGTGATGCTTATTTTATATGGGCTTAGCTGTTTTGGTTAAGTGGTTAAGTGATTTTCACTACTCTAGGCGATTTACTAGCCGTTTCTTTGTGTAGTCTATACCCTCAATACCACCACTAGTTATTCACGATTAAAATATCTTTATCCCTATTTTTACTTAACCACCTAACCAAAGTAGGGTAATACTATATAAATAAAGGGCTGTAGCATGGTTAAGTAATTTATGTTCACTTAACCATTGCTTAACCACTTAACCATCACTAAATAGAAACGGCTAGAGTATAAATGAATAGTAAATAGATTTTTTCTAGCTGCCTTTTCGAATAAAAATAGCGTCACCAATTTTGTTAAATGCGTTTTGATATACTTTAGGATCTTCAATTACTATATCGTGGGATGAATTTTGTCCGTAAGCAGAACTTGCGCTATTACTCACAACAAAATTTAATCTTATTTTTGTTGTTCCTTCCTTTAATAATTCAACAAAAGCTGTAGCATTTGTTTTAGTGTTCTGTGTTGCTCCACCCATTGCGGCTAAAAAGCTAGTGGTATTTTTTGTTGCGCTTTGAGCAGTTATAAAGCCAGTATCTTTGTCAGCACTTTTAACAATGTAACCAAGATCTTGAAATACTGAAAGAACTGATGCGAAAGCAATATTCTTATCACTTTCAAATTGCTGGGATTGAATTGCTTGAATTTCAAGGGCTGTTTTTTGCGGGGCTTTAGTACTAGCACACCCACCCAACAAAACAATAGATGATAAAAAAGTAGCAATAATTTTATTATTAATCTTCATAACTTTACCTTTCATATTAAAAACTCGTTGATCTACTTCTGAAATCAACAACTTTATCTGAGCTATCAAACTTTATTATTAGCGTAATTGTTTTGCTCGACTGCTCAAAACCCGATGTTTTACTCCCTCCGCCAAACAAAATCACTGTGCCATATGCTTCAGAAGAACTAGCATTTGCGACTGTGGCATGTTTTTGATAAGTCCATACTTCCCTCTCCGACGCGTCTATTGTCGTTATATTTGGCGCACCAAAAACTTCGAGCACTTCAGCTTTGGTGGTTTGGTTTTTTTTGAGGGTTAATTGGACTTGACCGTGTGTTAAATTTGAATTTTTAGTATTATTTATAGGCTGATTATTTGAAACGCAACCACAGAGCAGAGCGGCTAAGCCGACAATTGTAGCCAAGTATTTAGAAGTCATTTGAGTCCCTTTCATTATTTTTAATTGTACATTAATGTATAAAGCTTATTAATTCAATTGAATAGATATATAAAGGTTTATCACGTTAATAGCTTTTAGGTGCCAATTTTGCTTTTTAGACACCCAAAAAACAAGAAACGGCTATGTTTTAGACGGGAAACGATATTCTGTTTTATTACCGCGCGCTTTACGTTTTTTAATAAAGCTTTCTTCGGCTAGCTTCTTCAGTGCCTTACCAACTAAAGCGGTTTCTCTAGTAGTCAGGTTGTCATCATGATCTACCAACTCGCCAGCACTAAACCAACTTAACATATCATTACTAAAGTCATCATCTTTGACGTACTTGTCTTTGATATATTCGTACCAACTGCCTTTATCGTTGTATTGTTCATTTACTGACTGCGCTAGCTTGATTTCGTCGTCTGATAACATCCACCCATAGCCAGTTTCATACATGGTTTTAACTTCTAGCCAAAGCTGTTTTAAAAGCTCAGGGTTAGTCTGTTTTATTGAACCTGTACCGTCATAATACCAACCAAGTAGTTTATTCAATGTTGCCATATTAGCGGCCTTTGTCATTGCCAAAACAACAAAGCGACTTGATCCTGTTTCGTCTTTTAAGAAGTTGTCACCGTTCACCGTAGCAATAAAATGTGTTTGTCTTTGTTTTTTTATATCAGTTCTGGCGTATGGTGGGCGTATGGTATCAATAGATTTTGTAATAAACGCTTTTAGTGAACCTTGAGAATTTTTATTGGTACGCTCTAATTCACCTAGTTCGACAATTAAAGCTCTTATACACGCTAGTACACTGTCTTTATTGTCGGGGTTTAGTTCTGCTCCCTCTAAAAAAGCATTAGGTATAATGTTAGCTATTCGTTCAACAAAAGCGGTTTTTCTAAAAGATTGACTACCCTGTAATACTGGTACTAACTTACTTTTGAATATTGGCTCATATAATGATGCGACAACACCGACTAGCCAGCGTTTCATTGTTGCTTGTGCTAGTGCTTCATGTTCAGCATTTAAGCATGAAATAACTTTACTGACGCGCTCTATTCCATCCCATTCACCGTTATCAAGCCATTGTCTTACTGGGTGGTATTTGTTGTTTTCACATAATGCGACTAAATGATCTTCAATTGCTGCTTTTGGTAAACCCGAACGACTAGCAGCAGATATAAGTTCACTTTTTAATTGGTCATAAGACAAGGCTATTTTATCGCCTGTAATATCGTGCGTTTCTGGTTCAAACTCCATCATGTTAAAGCGAAAATCAACACCGCAATAATTAGCAAGCGCTTGTAAATTATCCGCTGTATTGGCAATTTTGGGCGAACCATTTGAACCAGTAACAATATCACTAAATTGTGGTCTATCTCTCTCGGTGTTTTCAGGTAATTCAATTTCAATAGGTTTTGTCGGTGCAGGGATCATGACAATACCCCCTGAAAAAACGCTGATTGAGCTTTTAAGTTTTGCTGGTTAATCGCATATTCTTTTTTATTGTGTTTATCTATAGCGCTAAAATGAGTCGCCGCAATATCTTTAATCGCTTGGCTGGTATTACCGCCATAACTGCGAATAGCGATAAAGTCGAACTGGTCGATACATTTACCAATAGCACAAGGATCGCTTTCATGGTGCGAGTAATAGCGCTCTCTGCCATCTGTATTACTTGTTAGTATATAAACGCCAGCTTTATTACTCGATGACTCAGGCGGTAAAAATGCTTTGCCTTGTCGCTTATAACCATACTGTAAAAGTAAGCTATCCCACTCATAATATGTGTTGATTGCGTCAATAATTGATACTTGATTGCCGACTAAGTTTTCTTTAAAGCAGGGTTTGATAATGGCTGATTTACTAGCCGTTTCTTGTTGTTGTTTTTGCTCGGCTATGAATGTTTTAGCATCACTTAATAACTTCGAACCTTGAGTATTAAAAGCGTCACCATAAACAATTTTATGTTGGTAATTATCACCTTTGAATCTAACGGGTAAGTACATAATTTGTTGCGGCCTGGTAGCGCAATCATCTGCCATGAATATATAGCTCAAATAGCTTTCTAAAGTCGCCCAATCGTTAAAACATAAAGCAGCGGCTAGTTGTATATAAACTCGGTATCTGTTGCCGTTATCGCCTTGCTGGTGGCTGGCTGTAGTATGAATGATAAAAGACGTAAAGCCCATATTAGCTAACGTGTCAGATATGCTTTCAATATCTAACTGGGTGTCGTCTAAGTCGAGTCTTAATAATGTAAAGTTATCATGTAATAAAACGGTTTCTTTTTGTTTGTTAGGCGCATCTGTAGCCGCTATTACTTCGGATTTATCCTTTGCTTGTTCTGGTGTAAAACTGCCAATATCAATAGGGTGTTTGATTCTATCGGTTAAGGTTTGCCAGTCAATATAGGTAAAGTTACTTGTAACCTTGTGACTTTTCGCTGTTAAAAATTTTGTCATGTTATATACTCTTAATGATAATTGACGGCTGTAGTTTGCCGACCGCACCGCCAGTTAGTTAATTGGAAAGTCTGCTTTGGTTAACCCTGAGTAGGCTTTTTTATTTCTGCATCGTTTGCAGCATCACCAAGCGATAACAGGTATTCCATTTGCGCCTCATTTAGCTCAACTAATGCTTTAGGAATACGCTTTTCTTCTTGCTGAGCTTTCCGTAGTGAAAATTTGGCTCTTTCTTTTCGCCTAATTTTTCTGGCTTCTGTATCAAGTGCCTGAGAACCTGCTAAATGCCGATAGTTTAATTTAAGACAACTATCACCATCATCGTCTTTGTAGCGGTCTATCAGCCAGTAACCAAACCTTTCTCCTTCTAGATCTTCAAGCGGAGCGCCATGATAACTTTCATTAATAGCTCTTATTGTTTTTCGTTTACTGCCATTGATTAACGAAATGAAAATAGGCCAAGATTTGCTGCATTGGGATGGTATGTTTTTTTGTTCTGCAGTTAATTGAATCGTTAAAAGTAAAGTTTCCATATCCCCCCCCTTATGCTACTTGCTTACGATGTTCGATAAGCTCTTGAACAAGAGCTTTGATTTGTTCGTTTGTCTTGCCCTCAATACGCGCTTGAATTACCGCTTCAATTTCATGTTGTAAATAAGCAACGGCACGATCACCGATCGATATGGCTGGCGGCATTAAACCTGATTGTTCATCAAGGAATAACGCTGACTTTGATCTGGCAGTTAATGCTAAAACGAGTGGACGACGGATGAGTTGGATCTGTGTATTAATTGTCATTTATGAATTCTCTCTAGTTGTGAATGATTCTAGAGAAACATAAATGTATTTAATTAATTAGCCAAAATGACATACACAATACAGGTAGTGGTTGTATTGTGTACGTGGCTTTATATCACTGATTTTAAATGATTATATTTCTGGATAATTATGTAATTTTGTTTTTAAATCTTTAACTAAATTTTTTAAGCTGGATACACTAATTCCAGCATTTTCAGCGGTATCTTTATCAAATTCTATTAAATTTTTTCTATAACTATTTAGTAACTCTATGGGCTCTTTTCTCATATTGTTAGCAATTTCAAAATAATCAGGAACGGTATTTTTTGACATTAGCTGTTCTATTATAGATCTTATATCTATTGTGTATAACGCTATATAGAGTCTTTCTTTAGGGTCTATTTTTAACTTACTTGCTGCTTTTTTATTTTGCTGCCTCCTTCCACTGATAATATCAGATACTATAGGTTTTAACTCTTCTGGGATGTTGTGTTCTGCGATCATTTCACTTAAGAGAGCTGGATCACAATAATCCCAAGCGTCAATAGCAGCAATCCAATTAAAGTTGTGAACAGCAATAGGATACCAATTTGTAACTTTGTTGGGGTCATAAATAAATTTATGCTCGGATTCGTGATGAACTTGTGTTCTTTTATGTCTTTGTATTTTCGTCACGCTACAACCTTGAAAATTTTCTTAGAATTACTTAATTCTCCAGTTTTAGCCTGTTCTATATGCTCAGACCACCAAGTCATCATTACCCGCCTACGTTCTAGGTACTCAGCGCGATTATAAGCTCGCCTTACTTCGTTTTTATCAACGTGTGCCAGTGCAGCTTCAATAACATCACCGTCAAAACCTTGTTCGTTTAAAGTAGTACTTGCTAACGCTCTCATACCATGAGCTACAAGTTTTTTATGAAAGCCCATACGTTTTAATGCTGCGTTGGCTGTTTGCTCGTTGGTATGTTTCCGAGGGTCTCTATCAGCAGGAAACAAATATTCTCTGTGTCCACTCATAGGTCTTAACCTTTCTAATATTTCTACCGCTTGGTCTGATAGCGGTATGGTGTGTTCGCGTTTTTTCTTCATGCGTTCGGCTGGAATAATCCATAACTTATTATCTAAGTCTATTTCTGACCATTTAGCGCCAGCTGCTTCACTTGGTCTAACCATCGTATGAAGTTGCCATTCAATTAAACAACGGGTCACAATTTTAATACTGGCGTAACTAATCGCCGTCATTAATTCAGGCAATTGATCAGGGGTAAGCGTTGGCATATTTTGTTTTTCAGGCTTTTTAAACGCTGCTTTGATCCCTGTTAACGGATTGGCATGAATAAGCCCTGTATTAACCGCATAGGTCATTATCTCGTTTAAACGCTGTGACAAGCGTTTAACGGTTTCAAGTGTGCCTTTTGCGGCAATTGGCTTTAGTTCTTCAATAACTAATGGCGCGGTAATATTACTAATAGGGTATGCGCCAAGCTTAGGTAACACATGAATTTCAAGTGAGCGCCAAATGTCATTGGCGTGATCTGCGCTGATTTCTATTTTTTTTACTTCGTACCAATTAGCCGCTACTTGTTGAAGTGTATTAATGAGCTTTCGCTTTTCTTCATTCACATTGGCTAGGCGATGATCTTTAGGGTCGATATCTTTGGCTAATAGTTCTATTGCGTTCTGTTTAAGTTTTCGCGCATCAGTCAAACTAAGATCAGGGTAATTACCTAAGCTTATTTCAGAACGTTTCTTAATAAATGGTTTGTTGTAAATGAATACCCAAGATTTTTTTCCATTTGGCTTAACTTTTAGCACTAACCCTGAACCGTCAAATAACTTATAAAGCTTATCTTTAGGCTTTGCTTGTTTAACTTCTGTAGGTGATAGTGGTTTAGTGATTCTAGCCATTTTAGGGGACTCAAAAGTTACTGATATTTACCTAGTCCCCTAAGATTACCCCTAAAATTATTAATTGTCACTGTTCGTTATTGAGTTTTATTGTCAGTACAATTTAGCTAAAGCCCAATTAAAACGTTTTTATAGACGAAAAAAAAGCCACTAAAAAGTGGCTTTAATATTGAAGGTGGTGGAGCGGGGGGGAGTTGAACCCCCGTCCGAAAAACCTACATCCTCGGTACTACATGCTTAGTCGATCATTTGTTTAACCAGTCAGACGCCGAACGACAGGCTTCTTTCTGGTGAGTCTGATACTGTTTCGCGGTTCACCCTCAGACAAGGTTCCCTCGCTAACCTAGTATTCTATGACCATCGCACCACTAGCCTACAGGTAAAGCTTTGTGGGGATGGCTAGCATTAAGCTGCTAGTGCGAACGTTTCGTCGTTTGCAACTATAGTTTTGCGGCTTTTTACCAGGCCAACCGCCCCTGGGCATGCACCTTGGGTTTCGCGAATCCCGTCGAATCCTAAATCCGCCCCAAAGTTTTGAGATTACTCTCAAGCGCTTATTGTACTGCGCTTTGATGAAATAAACAACGTGATAAATTTTAACCAATTGATTGTATGTTATTTATTCAAGTTTTTGTTTTTCATTAAGCGGCCTTTATCAATCTGCCACTCACGATCTTTAATATCAGCACGTTTATCGTGTGTTTTCTTACCTTTACCTAAGTAAAACTCTAATTTTACCCAGCATTGTTTCCAATACATCGCGGTCGCTATTAAAGAATAGCCATCTCGTTCTACAGCGCCTATCAGGCGATCTAGTTCGCGACGATTGAGTAATAGCTTTCGAGATCTTACCGGATCACATACCACATGGCTAGAGGCAGCATTTAACGGTAAAATTTCACCACCCACTAAAAATGCTTCGCCGTCTTTCACCATCACGTAACAGTCAGAAATATTGACCTTGCCGCTGCGGATACTTTTAATTTCCCAACCTTGAAGACTCATACCTGCTTCGAATTTGTCAGACAAATCGTAGTTGTGACGAGCTTTCTTATTGAGCGCAATTGTATTGCTATTTGATTGTTTTGATTTTTTCTTTCCCATAACGGCGCTCATTATACGCAGACTGCGGACGAATGAAATCATTTTCGACAATTATACCAAGCCTTTGCTATTATACTCGGCCAAATTCTAGGGGGAAAAATGCCAGTTATCAGTCGTAATGCGTTAGTGATGTTTAATTGTCAGCAAATGTATCAATTAATTAATGATATATCTGCATACCCCGAGTTTTTATCTGACTGCGGTGACAGTAAAATTATCGCGCAATCACCCGATAAAATGACCGCTTCTTTGCTAGTGTCAAAAGGTGGCTTAAAAAAATGGTTTACCACAGAAAATACGCTTGTTGAGAATGAACAGGTTCATATGTCGTTGCTTGATGGCCCCTTTAAATATCTTAATGGCAAGTGGCAGCTAACCCCTTTATCCGAAGAGGCTTGTAAAGTCAGTTTACATCTTGACTATGAGTTTTCGAGTAAAGTGCTTGATTTAGCCTTTGGCCGTGTGTTTAATAACATTGCAAACAACATGGTACAAGCGTTTACTGAGCGTGCTAAACACGTCTATGGAGCAAACATTGGATAATACCCCAAAGCCAAAAATTCAAATTGAAGTAGTTTATGGGACGCCTGAAAAGCAAGTGATCTTAACCATTACGGTACCGGATGATTACACCGTTGAACAAGCCATTGAGGCTTCAGATATAAAATCTACCTTTAAAGAAATTGATTTATCCGTCAATAAAGTGGGTATTTGGAACCGTACAGCGAAGTTAACAGATACTTTACAAGACTTTGATCGCATTGAAATATATCGCCCGCTTATTGCCGATCCTAAAGAAGTAAGAAAACGCCGAGCAGAAAAAGCAAAAAATGAAGGGCGCGCAGATAAAGTTACCGGCGGTAGAGTGAACCCTTTGCGAGGCAGTAACGAAAAATAGCCCAACAGGATTAACCTCCCGTTAGACTATTTCATTGCAAAGTACGTCTCGTACAAAACTTAATGTATATACCTGATAGTGATTAATTTAGCATAGCTAATTGGTCATGATGTAACTTTTCACGAGCAACATATTTAAGCCATTGACTTGCTGATTTTGCAGATGATTTAATTTGCTCTGCTTCTTCAAATGCTGACATTGATTCAGTGAAGTTTTTCAGATTAAAATGACTCATGCCTACGATTAAATGCATGTCACCAAGTCGTGTTACACCGCCCCGCTCAATGGCCTTTTCGGCAGATTCTATTGCTAATTGCCACTTTTCAGTATTCAAATAAGCTTGTGCTAATTGCGCATCAAACTTACCTGATTCTGCTATTTCAGCAGCTTTCACAAGCACTGGTATTGCTTTTTGATCTTCTTTTGCCGCCATTAACGATTGTGCTAGCATTTCTAAGTGCTTTTCATTAGCAATCACATTACCCTGTGCAATTTCTTTTTCTAACAACACAGCAGCTTTATAAGGCACATTATTGTAGCGATAAAGCTGTGCTAAGGTAATAATATCTTGCGCTTTGCTAATAAAGCCTGCTTGCCATGCCGATTCCATCGCTCCCATTTGTTTATCTTCGCGGCCAATTTCCCCGTACATCCCTGCAAGCTGCAACCAATATTCTGGTTTACTGTACAACTTAACCATGAGTTCCATCACTTCTGTGACCTTCTCTGGTTGTTTCAACTCATAATAGTTTGCACGTTGTAACACTAACCAATTTTCTTTGGGTATTTCACCATTGTGTTGCGCTAACGTAACTGCATTTTCAATAGCGACTAGTGATTTTTCATACTGCTTAGCTTGGTAATAGACCTGGGCAAATAATACATGCTGCTGCGACGTTAACGCTTTGGTATTGACATTTTTCCACTGAGTTAAATAAGAAAGCGTTTGCGTATAGTTTTGTTGTTGCATTGATAATTGCGCAAGCGAATAAAGCGTCGACATGCGTAAAGACTCTGGAATAGCTTGCTCAGCAATTACCTTGTTAAAACTCTCTATGGCTTTTGCAGTATTCTCATCAGCGTAATACATAAAACCGTAAAAATTCCACAACATCGCTTTTTCATAGCTGTTCATACTGTCGATACGCGTTTTTACTTCATCTAATACTGCTAATCCTGCGGGCCTATCACCATCGTCAGCAATTTGTTGAGCGCGGGCTAATTGTGTATAAACACGATTACGCATTGCGGGCACTCGCACTGACTCACGCTGTTCTTCTGCTTGAGCATCGCCAGTAATGAAAGTAGGTGCTGTATATAGAACAGATACACCGAGTAACATACCAATTATTGATTTCATTATCGTTCTCTCTTATTCGTGATTAACCGTCAATTTCGAAAGAAATTTTATTTTGAACACCTGCAACTTCCGTTGCTTCACCATCAACAACCCGTGGTTTGTACTTAAACTTTAAAGCCGCATCCTTTGCAGCAGCATCAAAAATACCTTCGGGTTTTGCTTCAAGTACGATTGGGTCTCGCACTGAGCCATTTTTCGTTACCGTAAACTCAACGATGACATAACCTTCTATCCCTCTTGACTGAGCTCGTCTTGGATAAATTGGCGCCACTTTAACGATCGGTAAATAGTCGCCATCTGCACTACTTAAATTTAAACCGCCAGATAAACCGGTATCTGCTTGAACATCAGCAGTAAAGTTGGTGCTTACGGCATTAGCATTAGGGTTTGCTTGCTGCATTTGCGGTTGCTGCATTTGTGGAGGTGGTGTTTTTGGCGTTGGCGGCTTTTGTGGCTTACGCTCTTTCTTTTGCACCGTTTCCTCTTGTTTTAATCGAATAAAATCAAGTACATTGCCTCGCGGTGGCTCAGACATAACATTGTTACCACCAGCAATAAGGCGTTGCATACTCCACAATAGTGCAATCGTCACCAATACCGCTAATGCGAAAGATATTGCATATCGAGTGACATTATCAAACATTACTAAGCCTCTTCCGCTGCAATTGATACATCGAATACACCTGCTGCTCTTGCTGAATCCATCACTTTGATCAATACGTCAGTCGTTGCTTTTTTATCCGCTTGAATAACAACTGTACCTTGTGGGTTTTCAGCCTTTAAACGTTCAATGTTCGCTTGTACTGCACGTACATCAACACGACGTTTATTGATCCAAATTTCACCTTTATCACTAATAGCCACAAGAATATTGGCACGCTCTTTTTTTACGGCAGTCGCTGCTTCAGGACGATTTACTTCAATGCCTGCCTCTTTAACAAAGGAAGCCGTAACAATAAAGAAAATAAGCAAGATGAACACAACATCAAGCATCGGTGTCATGTTAATTTCTTCAGCTTCTTCTTGTTCTTGTAAAACTTTTGATAATTGAGAACGCATGTTCTAACCTCTTAATCTCAAATTTAGTGCGCTAATGGCAGCGCATCTTCCATTTGCTCTGTACGACGCTTGGTTTTACGTTGTAACCAAGTGACAATAAATACGCCAGATAATGAACCAACCATACCAGCCATAGTAGGTATGGTTGCTTTTGATACCCCAGATGCCATTGAACGGGCATTACCACTGCCTGAAATAGCCATTACGTCGAATACTTCAATCATGCCGGTAACAGTTCCGAGTAAACCTAATAACGGACATAAAACAACTAAACTTTGAATTAATGCCACATTATGGTTTAGCGATTCTGTGACCCTAGATACATTGGCTATTCTAATTTGCTCAGCATTCCAAGAACTTCGTTCTCCCCTGCTTTGCCACGTTTGCATCATGTGTTTCTTCATTTTTTGATAACCTACAAAGAAAAAATACAAACGCTCGAATATGAGTAACCACATCAGGCATATAACACCGGCAATAACTGTAAGTACCTGACCACCGGTGTCCAAAAATTCGCGTATGCTATTCATCAACTCGATGAATATAACCATGAGCTAAGCTCCTTTCTTCGCCAATTCTTCGCTTTCAGCACGCTCAGCTATGATGCCTGCGCTTTGCTGTTGCAAAATATTAATAATGCCGCGACTACGCGTGTTTAATAACGTTGAGATAAATACCATTGGAATAGCAACAACCAAGCCTAATACTGTGGTAACAAGCGCTTGAGAGATACCACCAGCCATTAATTTAGGATCACCTGTACCAAATAATGTGATGGCTTGGAAGGTATTGATCATACCCGTTACCGTACCCAATAAACCGATAAGCGGTGCAACTACTGATACGATTTTTATTAACGTTAGTCGGCTCGTTATTTTGGGCACCTCGGCTAAAATACGTTCTGATAATTTCAATTCTAGCGTCTCAGTATCTGCATGTTTGTTCTCATCCTTAACCAGCATGACACGCCCTAATGGGTTATCGTTTGAGGCCACATCCGTTTTTAATTGACGATTAATTTTGCTACCCATTAAAAATAAGGTGATGAAACGTTCAAGGGCAATAAGTAATCCAACAGCACCGATGGCTAAGATGACATAACCTACCGCTCCACCTTGATCAACTCGCTCTTGTGTATCTGGCGCTTGAACAAGTAGACTTAAAATTGAACCGCCTGTTGGGTCTAACGCAAATGGCACTACATCACCATTACTTGACGTTAATGTTTGTGCTGACGATAAATAACGACTATTCGGTTGACGAATGAGTTCAGCCACAGAGCCTGTTTCATCGATATATTCAAGGTATTTACCCTTTGAAACTAAACTAAAACCACCAACTCGAATAACCTCTTGAGGCGACTTCGAGCCGTCTGCCGCGACAACTTCTCGGGTGAATTTGTGCACTTTACCGTTTTGCGTCATTTCACGTTGAAGCTCAAACCATAAACGTTCAATTTCTTCGATAGACGCCAGCTTTGATGTAGAGCCCATGCTTTGAGCGAATTCGTCTAAAAACTCCCCGCGGCCTGGAATTTGAGCAGAAACCACAGATGTTGTGAACTTACTGCGAGCATCACCTGCAACTTGTTGTAATACACCGAAAAGCTCTTTTAACTCACCCATTCGCTTATTTAGCGCTTCGATTCGATTGCCTAGTTCAATTTCGTTATTTTGAAAAGTTTCTTCAAGTTCTGTACTCAACTTGACAGCTTGATCACGAGTATTTTTCGCATCAGCTAACATTTGATCTTGCTGTGCTTTACGTGCGTTAAAGTCAGCTTCTCGCTGTTTATTTTCTTTACTTTGAGCAATCTGTCCTTGCTCTAACTGCTTTAACAGTTGGTCAAGTGATGCAGCTTGTTGTTGAGCAAATACACTTGTAGCCAACGTGCCAAGTAATAATGTGGTCAATAATTTGGTCATTTTCTTCATCGTTTTTCTCTTTACTCAGCAGATGTTTGTACAACAGGTGCCACGATTAAATCTGGGGCTAACTGTTTGCGTGCAATGCGTAAGGCTTTGTTGATATCGGTACGATAGCTAGCATCTAATGGTTGCCAACTTTCACTTTGCTGATCCCACATACCCATGTGCTGTCCATCACGGGTACGGTAAACTAAGCTCACGCGACCAATACGCAAAAAATCTACATCACGCTCTTCACCCGCAACGTTTTGTAAACCGGTATAAGCTTCTATGGTTCTTCCGTAATCAACTTCCACTTGGTAAGCTTCTAACACCTGTCTAAACTTTTCAGAAACAGATACGTCAGCACGAGTTAATGTTCGCTGTAATGCTTCAATACGGTTGTTGCGCTCTTCAGGTAAAAATGGCACATCAAGCGCCACAAACTGTGCAAGAGATTCGATCATACGTGCCATCAATGGTGAAACTTGACGTTCGATAACACTGACTTGTTCCATCGACACCGCTAATTGGGCTAATTCTGTTTGTTGGTTTTCAACCTGTGTTTGCATCTGTTGGTTATAAACATTCAAACCATCTATTTCTTTATTTAATGCTTTGAACTGTTGAAGTTTGGTTTGAATTTGTTCGCTAATACGATCAACACGCTTTTGTGATTTATTCGCAGAAGCGGTTATTTTCTTACCGGCTTCAACAACATCTTTTACGTCTGTCTGTTGAGCTGCTGCGCTTGACAAGGACAAGGTAATGGCGCCGAATAACAAACTTGTAGGAGCCAACTTGAACATTTTCATAGTTAAACCTTCATTATGTGTGAACTGCATAAAAGCAGCTGGAAAAACAAATTGTTTTTCCGAGTAAATAATGAAGCAAAGTGTAATAACTAATTGTGACAGTAAAGTTTCAGGAATATTGCAACTTTATTAAATGACAAATAAATGACAATTTTTTTACAAGGAATAAAGTACATCAATCACTTAGCCAACCGAAAAGAAATGATTCAATACATGATGTTTACTTTCTGTAGTATTTATACGTTTTCCTAGTAAAAAGTTCATACGGCTTAATCATTATTGCTCCCCACCGTAACAACAACAAAAATAAACACTTTAAATCAATAAGTTAAACAACAAAAAGAGTTGGAGTAGTTATTGCTTAATCACCTTAAATGTATTGTTTTAACATCAATAAGGATAAAAAGGTTATGGAATTAGCAGTGTTTTTTAAATCACTATTGTTATTAGCATTTCTATTAATGCTGGGAAACGCGATAAAACACACATTGCTTAAAAGATTTATTATTCCTTCTTCACTCATAGCAGGAGCTCTTGCTTTACTGTTAAGTCCGCAGCTACTTGGTCAATTCATTAACATTACCCTCAAAGAACAATCACTTTGGATTGATGATACCGTGATTGATATCTGGAAAAAGTTACCTGGGTATTTAATTGTTGTTGTATTTGCTGGTTTATTTTTAGGTAAAAAAATTCCGACAATAAAACAGTCTGTTAATAAAAGTTTACCCAACCTTAGCTTTGGTTATACTATCGCCATCGGCCAGTACATCGTAGGTATGATCGCAGCCTTACTCATTTTAGTGCCGTTATTTGATACTAAAGCGTTTGCAGGGGCCTTAATTGCCATAGGCTTTCAAGGCGGGCACGGTACGGTAGCTGGCTTACAATCAACCTTTGAAGGGCTTGATTTCGCTAAAGGTATAGATTTAGGCTTAGGTATCGCTACTATTGGACTCATCAGTGCAATTACTTTAGGCACAATTATGTCGAATAAAGTTGGCGGTTCAAACCAAGAACTTGAAATGACTGATGATGATAACAACCTTGAGGTAAAAGATAGGCCTTTCGGGTTGCAATTTGCCATTTTAGGCTCTGTGATCATGCTTGCTTGGTTAGCCTTATCTGGTTTGAAAGTTGCGGAAGAACAGCTTTTTCCTGAAACATCAATTTCAATTTTTAAATATATGCCGCTGTTCCCAGTTGCGATGCTTACAGGGTTATTAGTTCAGGTAATTTTAAATAAAACCGGTGCAGGTAACCTCATCAGTAATTATCAAATTAATTTATTATCTAATCTATCACTCGACTTACTAATAGTCGCGGCGTTAGGTGCATTAAATTTATCTGTACTTGCTGAATATTGGCAGAGCATTGTATTATTAGGCGTTGTTGGTGTGGTTTATAGTACCGCTATTTATTTTATTTTTGGCAGCTGGTTCTTTAACAAAGACTGGAAAGTGCGAGGCATTGGTGAGGTAGGTCAATCAATGGGGACGACTGCCGTTGGGTTATTAATGTTAAAACAAGCGACAACTTCGCCAGATAAGCATATCCGACCTTTTAGTTACAAGCAGCCTTTATACGAACCAATTGTAGGTGGCGGAATTGTTACTGCATTGGCAATCCCTACCATCGCTAACTTCGGGCCATGGGTATTCACTGCGATTATGACAACGATACTCATTGCCATCATTACTGGATTTACGCTATATAAAAAGCGTTATCTAAATAAGTAGTAGAAGGAGCAATCCAGCGTTTATAACCTCAGACACATTAAGGGCTGTGGCGCTTCATGTTTTCAGTAATCACATTCAGACTAATAAACGTATATGGTGTCTGTCATTAATAACGCTATGCATATAAATAGGTTTAATAATTTTGAACATTCCCGCAATTAATAAAGTGTTTATCATTGGGCTACCCCGTACCGGCACAACTAGCATTTGTAAAAAGTGTTTAGATTTTGGCTTTCATGTTGCACATACCGCGTATACCGATAAAACCTTTGAGTTTGCTACAGTGTTAGCCGATACCCCCATGTTTGCCGACTACAAAGCGCTTGATCTCGCCTACCCTAATAGTAAGTTTGTCTTACTTGAGCGCGAGCTTACTGACTGGCTACCGTCAATAAAGCAGTTATTACAACGGATGTATGAGAATGTAACACGCACAGATGGTGGTTTTAACCCAATAATCAAACGCTGTTATCAACAAACATTCTCACCATTTACCTTTGATAACATTAATGATGATGCTTTTTTATCGCAAGCCTATGTAAAACATCAACAAGAGGTTTTACATTATTTTAATCAGCAGCCAAGCAAGTTACTGTCTATTAATATTCAGCAAAGCAACGCGGTAGAAGAATTGAGCAAATTTTTATCCATTAAAACTGACACAACCCATTTTGAACATTTAAACAAAGGCGGTAAAGTTACCGCCTGGAAAGATATAGAACATCCCAAGAAAGTGGCATCAACAAGAAAGGGAAAAGCAACCGCCCTACCTTATTCACTTTAACAAGGATATAACGATTAACACATTGCTATCTATTATTCATACTATTCGCGTCGCGATAGGCGAAGGCATATGGAAATCACTCGCATTTATTATTGTCTTACTGCTTGCAGGACCTGAGCTAATAATAGGTATGGAGCTAATGGCACTAATAGAAGTGGTGGGTGCATCGACTTTTGTTATCGCTTACTTAACTGGCTTAAAATTGTTGATGATTAAAATAAAAAAACGCTATCTTACTTTTGAGAGATACAGTGTTTTATTTCTTCCTACTTGGCAATACTTCAAAGCAATGCCAAGTTTATGTTTACACGCAATTCCTCACCGTACCGTTATCATCTCTTTATTTGCTAATGTTTACCTTGGTATGTTTTTCATACTCATTTAACACCTTTAACCATTAAAAAAGCCCCTTACTTTTCAGTAAAGAGCTTTTTAGCAGATGTTAGGTTACGACAAAGAATTAAAATTCGTAGGTGTAACTTAAACTAACACTTGTACCTATTTCTTTTTCTCTTACCGCTATACCCGACTGAGTAACTTCTTGTGATTCGTCAAGCAAGTTTTGTACTTTCAGTTTCACTTTCGAGTTAAAATCGGGGTAATAGGTATAGACAAAATCTAACGCGTGAAAAGGTTGTTCAAGTGCATCTTCACGTCCACCAACACCAGAAGCAATAATGCGCTCACCAAACACGTTATAAACTAACGATCCTGTATGATTGCCATTTGCTGAATCGTAGTTTAACTGTAAGTTCACCACATATTCAGAATGCCCATTCATGCGTTTAGTTGGGTTTGTTAAGTTACCTGCAAGTGCTGGATCAATACTGACTTCTGAATCACTTAGCGTGATATTACCTGACGTAAAAAAGCCATTTGCGAGTTTGTACAAATCATACATCCACTCAAATTCGACCCCTTTAACTTCACCCGTTTCGCCGTTAACAAAAGTAGCGGAGTAATCTTCATCACCTACTTGTAATACAGTTTCTATCGGTGTTGCGATATCCTTATAAAATGCAGCAACGGTAAAATTGTCACCGTTATCAGCGTAATATTCATAACGTAAATCGTAGTTTTTAATCGGGCTAGACTGTAAGCCAACACGACCAAAGGTTCGAATATCAGTTAAAGGATCATAATAGGCTACTGGTACAACTTCACGAAGATCAGGTCTTACAACTGTTTCACCATAGCTAGCTCGTACCTGATATCTTTCCCCGCCTAAATAGGTAAAAGCTAACGAAGGGTAAGTATCGTCTTGGCTAATACTACCTGCTTCAATTTTTTCAGGGGCATAAAAAATATCAAGATCTTCTTTACCAAATATTAGACTTGATGTACCAATAGATGACTGTTTAAAATCTTCATATCTAAGACCACCACTAAAACGGAATGTTTTAAAAATAACGTCAAATGAACCATAGGCGGCATCAACTTTTTGAGCGGCAATGTAATCATCAGCATCTGGTGCTGTTGGCTCATTGAAGTCAACCAAAATACGCTGACCGTTAATAAAACTATCAGTTAAATAAGCACTATTATTTAATGGTGACTCACCATTGTCATTGACAACAACTCCTGCCCCTGACTTATTATGTATCGCAAAGCTTGATGTACTGTAATTACGCCCACGATCCGAAAAGTCATAGCCCGCTTTCAACTCAAGTTCGTAACCATCACCATAAATAGGTAATGTTACATTTCCACCGTATGACTTCACTCTATCTTCCATGTCAGTATACGAGTAAATCACGCGATTATCGTCACCAGTAATATTTGAGCTGACATAATTGCCGTTATCGAAATTGTCACGAAATTTGTATTCCGCGCTAAATGGAATATCAGTTTTAGCTTTTGATTCCGTGTATTGCCAATCAAAACCTACCCCCCAGTAATCCATAAATGTATGTTGACCAATTACTTGCGAGATATTTAGCGATCTTTCTTCGTAGTTAAAGTCGTGAACGCGATTAGCACGATCATCCGTTGCCACTGTAAAAACGGTACTACCTGCCGGACTCTCTTGACGAGCAAGCTCTAATTCATCTTCATTATCTTCAAGATAAATATTATTCCACGAAATTGAATGTTCACCTAAAGTATAACCAATATTTAACACACCTGTTATACGTTCATTTTCAGTGGTGACCGTCGAGTTTTTAACCGAGTTAAAACAAGAATTCGCGGCTTCATCAGCAGTCTTTAATGTTGTTGCACATGACTTTTCAACATCTTGAGCAATTACGGCCGTTTTCTTAGTCGCTGAATCCCATTCTGTGTCATAAGCAATAGATGCTAAAAACCCGATACGACCACCAAAAAGCTTTTCATCAAAGCTGTTGCCAACATGCCCTTTAAAGTCATAACCTAAGTCTAACGATTCTTTTTTAATCGCTAAATCCCGAGGTAAAGTTGATAACAAATCATTATTGATTGCTATTGCTTGTTCAGAAATTGACTGACTTCCATTATCCGTTAAATCTGAACGTTTAATAATATTATCAATAGAAAAATCGCCACGATATTGAACAATCGCTTCTTTTAATTGATTTGGCATATCACCGCTTGGGCGATCGTAAGTAAAGCCATCATTAGCACTCGAGTCATAACTAAGCCCGGCTTCAAAGCTTGCAGTAAAACTACTAGGTACCGATTTGGTACGGATATCAATAGCACCACCACCAAACGCTGCAGACATATCTGCAGAGAAGGCTTTTTGTACCGCCATACTCTCAATAATACTGGCAGGGAAAATATCCAACGGAACTACATTTCGTGTTAAATCTGGACTTGGAATGTTGGCACCATTTAAGCGTGCGCTTGAGTAACGTTCACCTAAACCACGTACGTAAATGAATTTGCCATCAACCAAGGTTAGACCTGTTACCCTTCTTAGCGCTGAAGCGGCATCACTATCACCAGTACGAGACATTTGTTCTGCCCCCAAAATATCGGCAACAAATGCTTGGTTTTTTCGTTCAGCGATGACTGCCGCTGCGCTACCTTGTAACCGCGTAGCTTTAGCAACAACCTCTTCCATCACAGGCTCATCTTCTTGAGCAATTGATGCATTAGTATAACTGAACAAACCTAGCCCCACTGCCACTGCTAGTTTTTGGAGTTTGTATGGATTTGTCATTTTTCGTTCCTAATTCAGTCTTCAATAAAAAGGCGCCAAAAGTGCATTGGCGCCTAATTGATTTGGTATCAATAATTAGTCGTTTTCTGCAGCAGTAACCGCCGCTTCAACCCACTTATACCATGCTGAACTTGTATCTTGATCCGATACTGCACCAATGTAATTTACAGTGTCGAAGAAGCTTGTATCTAAGCCTGATAAGTCATTTGCAGAAATAGTAACATCTGCTGAACTGGTGTTTGTTGCAAAACCATTATCAGCAAGCACATCAGCATTGCCACCTACACGCTCGTTCACTCCACCATTTTCATACCATGCTTCTACTGACATTCCAGCAGGCATTTGTGTTGCATCTTTAAATTCCGCTGCACAAGCAAGTACAGAGTTTTGGAAAGTTATTTCTGCAGCATTTTTCAAGCCATCGCCTGAAAATTCGATACAGTTTGTATTATTAGCTGCATCAGCTTTTATTGATAAAACATTGTAGTAGTTAGTTTTTATTCCATCATCAAATTTATGTGCTTGAGAAGGATCTTCATCACGTACAGATTCACCATCAGTAGTAATTACGGTTACGTTTGCAATTGTTGGAAATGATGCAGGTACTTCATCATACTCAGCTCCGCTGTTTTTCTCACCATCAGTTTCAAAGCCGTTGTTCCCCATATAAGCCGTCGCACCGTCACGCGTCGTTACCGTTCCATGCTTAATGAACAAGAATTGCGCGTTACCTTGCCAACCTGCATCAATATCTATCGCATCATCTTGTGTATCAGTTACCACAATGTGCTTGATATTTGCTGCACCACCAAAAAACTCGATGCCGTCGTCAAATCCTTGATGAATGTGAATGTAATCAAATGAAGAGCCTGAACCAACTGCATTTAAAGTAAGTGAGTTTAAGTCATCACCCTCCCCACCAACGCGAGGACCAGAACCTGCATACCAAATTTTTGCCCATTTGATGTTACCGCTACCATCGGCGTTATCATTACCACCAAAGTAACTTGTAATACCTTCCGAACCTACATTACATGTATCAGCAGCACGTTGTGCATTAGTACATTGGTTTGTTAAACCGTTACCGTTAATGATGATGCCGCCCCAATCCGCGTATTGGGCACCTTTACCCTCTAGGTCATGACGATCATAAGCGAACGCAGAGGTAAACGTGATTGGTTTTTCTGCTGTACCTACTGCCTGAATTTTTGCACCACGTGCGATTCGTATAATCGCTTCACCTGAACTAAACGCTAGCGTTGCACCAGGCTTTACGGTCATCGTTGGACCATTAGTTGGCACAACAAATCCTTCATCTGTACGTCCATCTTCACCAATTAAAAGCGCGTCTTCAAATACATGAACACCACCATCTGGCAATTCATCAAAAGTGATGTTTGCAGTTATAGAAATATTCTTACTTGCGAACGAATCGTTATATAAACAATCTTTACCATCAAATGTACCTTCAACAGTACCGACAGCTGATTCATAACTGGCACATTCAACAGCATCTTGCTGCCCACCGTTATCGGTGTTATTCGAATTGTTAACACTGTTATCTGTTGTTGTGCTGTTATCATTTACTGTTGGGTTAATTTTGATATCGCCACCACAACCTACTAATGCTAATGCACAAGCAACCGCACTGACTTTAAATAATGATTTCAATTGCATTTCATGTACTCCGAAGAATATTATTGTTAATTGTTCAAACTGATTAAGTGAAGCCTTCGTAGCGTCCTGCCATAAAAACTTCACTTAATCAGCTTGATTTAAGTTGAGCGTTATCCTACGGATGAAAAATGACAGAATTGTTTTAGAAATATGTAGTTTTTGTTTCGCTAAAATGACAAAAAGATGACAAAACACTACGCAAGCACCATATACACGGGTAAAGTTCTTTAGGAAGTGTAAAAAATAAAGTTGAAATACTCTTCAATGAATAACACTTTTAAAGCAATTATTACGATAATAACAATAATATTTAGAGCAATCGTAGATGTTAAAAACAATAAGTATCAATGAATTAAAAGTGGGTATGTATGTCGAAGATATCATACTCAAAAACAGCCTTCACAAAGTAAAGAATAAAGGCAAAGTTAATTCAGCACGTACCATTGAACTACTTAAAAAACAAGGTGTTGATAAAGTAACGGTAGACTTTCCAGATGAAGATCTTATTAATAATAGCGCAATATATAATGCTCAAGAGCAATCATCCGTCACGCAAGAATTAGCAATATCATGTCAGTTATACGACGATGCTACAGCGCATGTAAAACAGTTATTTCTAGCAACCGCTAAAGATAAACCGATCAATCCTACAGCGCTTCAAGCATTAGCAGATGAAATTACTGCGTCTGTCATGCGCAATGAGCATGCTATGACAATATTAACGCACATACGAAATAAATCTTACTATCATTATGAACATGCTATTAACTGCGCAGTACTTATCTGCGGGTTTTCCTTGCATTTAGGGTTTAAAGAAAAAACCGTTAAAGAAATTACCCTTGGTGCATTATTACATGATATTGGCAGTGCGAAAGTGCCACTGCCCATTTTAGAAAAACCAGGTGAACTGAACAACAATGAACGTTCTGTCGTTCAAAAACACGTCTATTGGGGGGTTGAGCTAGCTAAAAAAGACAATTTTGCTAGCCCGCTCATTATTGACATGTTAGTTAACCACCATGAACGACTTGACGGAAGTGGTTACCCACGGGGTATTGATAAAAATAAACTGTCTAAGTTGTCATGTATCACTGCAATAGTCGACGTGTATGATGCCATGACCGGAAAGCGCCATCATAAAGAAGGCGAATTACCATTAAGTGTGTTGCGTTATTTATTAAAACATACCGATAAATTTGAGCAAACACTAGTTGAGCAATTTGTTAAATATTTAGGGGTTTACCCAGTAGGTTCTTTAGTAAGGTTAAGCAATGATAAGTTAGCGGTAGTGCTTGAAGCAAATCGATTATCACCGCTTAAACCTAAAATTAGCATTGTTTATAGTGTAGTATTGAATAAGCTGATCAAACCGATAGAAAAGGATTTAACGACAGAATCTTTTTGTATTGTTTCTGCTGTGAACCCTGAAAAATATAAAATCAACATGAATAAAGTGATACGAAATATAGCCGCGCAATAGTACCTTGTAATAAACAAAAAAAAACCACGCTAAAAAGCGTGGTTAAAAACGTATATAAAGGTTGGGGATTATTAACGTTTATATTCCTTTTGCGAACTGTTGAATGCTTTTTCCATTACAAACAATACCGCGTAATGATGTATTTTGTTCCGCCGCAACTAAGTCATAGCCTTTTGTTGCCGCTTCCACACATAACTTAGTTTCTGCAGTTTGATCACCAGCGACAATTTTCACAAGTTTTGCTTTTGCATCTGAATTTTTTGGTAATGAAAATTGCTTGATAGCCACACCGTTACAAGTATTAAGATATAACGATTTAGCATATTCTTTACTTATTTTTTCTGCTTCTTGGTAAGCCGCTTTAAAACCTTTCGTTGCAGCTGTTACACATAATGTTGTTTCAAATGAACTGTCAATCGCAACAAATTTTGCATTATCACTTATTGCATTGGCGGCAGTTGCTGTTAACAGTAAAGACAAACTTAATAATAACTTTTTCATAACGACTCCAGTTAAACGATTGTAGGGGTGCTGATTCATAAAACTAGAGTAATTATACTAATAAAAAACCATTAAGCAAGCACTTTATGAAATTAAATTACACTTAAGGCTAATATACATTAATTTAAATATGATTTCTTTGTTTGTTTTGGTAATTAAATTACATTTTAGATATTAATTTTCACAAGTATATACAAGGTAACAATGGTGGGACTTATGCCAATTCGCATAAAGATTAAGTCAGTTCAGAGCGATGTCAGCGGTGGGAGAATAAGCGAAACGTGTGCAGATATAGTTGTTTATCGCGCTAATGAAGTACTAAGTTGGCTAAATATTTAATAGAATTGGTATTATTAGAGAACGCAGGAGCACGTTCTCCTGAATAACCATTCTCTGCAATCAACGCCGTGCCTCTAAAGCGTTTAATTCTCGCTGAATGACCGAATATTTATGCGAATTGGTATTACACTTAACGCGATTAATATCGCGCATTTTGTATAAACGATAAAGTCAGAAAGGTTTAGTAAGGGAAGAATTAAAAAAAGAGCGCCTAATTGGCGCTCTCTTTACGCGTATGATGTTTCTATTTAAAATGAATAACGAACGCCTAAGAGTACTCTTCGACTTAAATCTGTTACCCCATAAGGTAAATATCCCGTTTTATGAACGAACGTTTTTGCTACCATATTCTCATCAGTCAGATTTAACACTTGAAACTGCACTTGCAAATTATCATTCACACTGTAGTTTGCTGAAAAATCTAATTGACCATAATCATCCATAAAACGAGGTTCGCCAAAATCATCAGAAGTTTGCGCTAAATAGCGCTCACGCCACGCATAAGAAAGCTTAGCATCTAGTGTACCGTCATCATAATATAGCGACGCGTTGAAGCTCGTTGGTGATAAACCGGGTAGCCCTGCACTTCTTACATCATTTTCAATACCAAAATCAGCATCACTTGAAGTCTTAGTATAATTAGCTAAGAAGCCAAAGTTCTGTAGTATACCTTCTGGCGCGAAGCTAAAAGGTTGCTGGTATGATAATTCAAACCCTTTAATGGAAGCTGACGCGCCATTAGACGGCTGCGTAAAAAATACATCGCCGTTGAATACTTCAGGGCTAAGTTGTGTGACAAAGTCTCTATTAGCAGTGAACGTGGTTGTATCTATCAAACCATCTAAGTCTTTTCTAAAAACATTAGCAGCCAATAGCGCCTCATCTGAAAAGTACCACTCAATACTCAAATCTAAGTTATCTGAGGTAAAAGGTTTTAATTCTGGGTTACCGCGTTGCCCTGTCGCTGAGTTTACATCAGGTGCAAATATGCGTTCCGACGGCGCTAAGTCAGGTAAGTTAGGACGCGTTAGCGTTTTGGAATAAGCCGCTCTTAATAATACCCCTTCAGAAAGTTCATATCGTAAGCTAGCGCTAGGCAATACTTCAGAATAGTCACTTTCAAAAGCTATCGCATCTATGCCACCTAGTGCTGTTGTATAACCATCGATATTTTGTGTGGTTTTTACATAGCGTACGCCAACATTAGCGGTTAGCTCTTCCCAATCAAAGTCTGCTTTAACATAAGCATTTAAGGTTTTTTCTTCAACTTGATAAGAATTTAATGCCGCAGAGCTTGCTCTGTTTTGAACTGATGTACCAGGAACAAGTGAACTTCCAGTTGGTGAAACATTACCCCCTTGAAACCAAACATCTTGGAAACCATTTGGATCAACTGAAAACATTTTATGGGTAAAGCTAGGGTCAGCACCGTCAACATCATAGTCAAGCATAATCATTGAGTCTGCAAGGCTTGGGCCCATGTTAGGGTTCCACCCCGATTCACGCCCTATGCGATAATCTTGTTCAACCACTTCTTTATCTTGCACTGTATAACGAAAACCAAAGTCGACTTTATTCATAAATTCATGATCAAAAAAGCGCGTAAAATCAATTTTCGATGTCACTTCTTTTGCATCATCTTCACTTGGTCGAAAAATTAACACGTTTAACGAGAAGTCTTCAGGATTTGAAGAAAAGTCAGTTAATGTGCTGTTAAAGTCTACGTAATCACCACGCACTTTGTATGAAAGAATACCGGGCACATTTCCGCCAATTTCATTATTAAGCTTGAATGATAAAAGTGATTGTTTTCGGTTAGCTTCTCGGCTTGAAGCACCGATATAAGGAGTGATTTCCCAGTAATCGTTTGGTTTCCAGGTTGCCGTTAAAGAGGTTTGAAAAAACGTATCGTCAATATCAGTAATTCTTGGCCCAACCCTATGTTGAACATTATCAAAACTTCCTTCAACGATAACTCCATTTTCAATCACTAAACTATCTTGCAACGCTTTAACACCTAAATGTTCCAAGGGAATATCATTTCGGTGAGCCGCTTTTTCATTGGTTAGTTCTGCATAAATACTATTAAAGGTAAAGGCTAATTCATCTGAAGGGCTGTATTGAAGTGCGAGTGTACCTGCTGTATTTTCACGATCTTCTAAAAAAGTATATAATCGCGTGCCATTTGCCACTAAGGCACTCCCCATAGGAGAATTAGGATCTACATCAGGATCAATCACAGATAATGGACGCCATACACCGTTTTCTGCACCATCAGATCTAAATTCACTGTTTGAATGGAATAAACCAATTGAAAAGCCGAAGGTATCATCAATATTATTACTTACGGTAACAAAAGCTCGCGGATCAATACTGTCGGTAGTATCGCTATAGTTCCCTTGTAGAGAGGAAGAAAATTTCAAACCTCTATGCTGAAATGGTTGAGGCGTTTCTAACGTCACTAAACCTGCCAAGCCACCTTCACTTTGACTAGCGTCTGATGACTTAGTTACGGTAGCATTACTAAATAATTCAGATGGCAGTAATTCAAAACTAAAGCCTCGGCCACCGCCATTTGTGCCTAACCTGCCAGCACTTCCGCCGCCTGGTGCTGTCATGCCATTTATTTCAACACGCGTAAATTGCGGCCCTAAACCTCGCACATTGATTTGTGAACCTTCACCATTCTGATTTCTATTAATCGTAACACCCGGGATCCGCTGTAACGACTCTGATAAATTCATGTCTGGAAATTTACCTAAATCTTCAGAACTTATTGAATCGGATACATTGCTGTCATTATATTTATTATTCAGAGAACGTACGATACTGCCCCTAACACCCTTTACCGTAATAACTTCGACATTGTCTTCTGCGCCAGAACTTTCTTCCGAACTTGCAGCATGTACCAGACCTACTTGACTGGCTGAGATAGCCAAACAGCAGGCTAAATATGATTTTTTAAACTTGTTTGAATGCATTTACTTTCCCCCTAGCTACTATATTTACTGTTATTTTCCACAGCTTTTTTTGATTTTATTACCTATATTTACTTGAGTAGCTTTCAACGAATGTTCAAAAGTAACAAGAAAATACATAATAATATGTTATTAATATACATATAAAGAATGATAATTCAACACAAATTTGAACAAATGTAACATAAAAAATAAAAATAAAATGTTACTAAATAACAAAAGAGTTAAGCATGAGAGAAATAATCAATGAAGGATTAATCGAAAAGGTAATTAAAATAGGGTGATAAAAAGTTATAAACAGTGAAGACTTAACATTCCTACCGGCACTGTTAGAGCAATCAGTAGATTAACCGTTCATGGATAAAAAACTCTGAGAGATAGAAAGTCTCTAACACAATAAGAAAGTTGTATCATGTAGTCATTTAAATCAATTTTGTATCTTAAAAAAAATGAAGTATAGGATTGAATAGTAAAGTTAATCTCCTAACGGTAGCCACTGAGAGCTGCCTCTGTGTTGATCTAATTGAACTTTCAACCTTCTTAGTTTTTCTCGTGATTTTCGTTGATTTTTGACCGCTAATTCACTCGCTAATATATCAATTGCAGCTAGCATTACATAGCGTGAAGCACTTGGCTTAAAAATATAATCTGCCTCATGTGTTTCAATAGGTAAATGAATATCAGCGATGTCAGCTAATGGACCCTTTGGACAAATAGCAATTACATTCGCCCCATACTCTTTTGCAACGTTAGCAGAAGCCTGAACATCTGGGCTAACACCACCTAATGATAAGCATATTACCGCATCACTTTTATCAACAGTTGCTGCTGTCATTCTCATCAGCATAGGATCTGAATAAGCATTACTGCTAAGTGCGAGTCTAAACAATCTATTATGGCACTCTTGCGCCATCACCGAGCTGCCGCCGCCAACACCGAAAATCAGCGTATGTCCTGCATCGGTAATTGTTTGACTAGCCTGGTGAATAACATCATCGGTAATTAACCCTGCATTAAGCGCTAAAATATCGTTAATACCTTGATATATTGCAGGAATATCTTTTTTCACAACATGTTTGTTACTGGTAAACCTTTCCCCTACTGCTGCTGACTGAGCAAGACGGAGTTTTAGTTCTCTCACATCCTTACAATCTAATGCCTTGGCTAGACGAGAAATGCTCGCATGACTAGTTTTGGCTTTAGCAGCTAGCTCATGGGTTGATACCGTTGCAGCATAACTGAGATCCGCTAAAATAATAGTTGCTACTTTTTGCTCTGAGGGGCGTAAATGTGAAAATCTATCGCGTATTGCTGACACTATATCCATCATAATTTATTACCCTCGGTTGTTTTGTTTATGTGTTAAACAACCATTACAGTAATCAGTTGTTTCTACTAGCTTATACTGCCATTTATTCATCGTTAGTAACAGAAGAGAAGTAGTTGTTATACCTATTTTTTCTACTCCATTGTACAAGTCAATAACAAAAAATAACTAATCGCATGTTTTCTTGGTCTGTTGCTCTTTCTTTAAAACTTCGGATATTGATGTAGTACTTTAATCACTTCATTTGCATCGATGGGTTTGGCAATAAATCCAACCATACCAGCTTGAAAGCACTTTTCTTTATCGTCTTCTAATACGTTTGCTGTCATAGCAACAATGGCTGGGTGATTATCAGGCATAGATTCAATTATTTTTTTGGTGGCTGTTACGCCATCCATGGTAGGCATTTGCATATCCATAAAGATAATGTCATAGGACTTTTTCATTGCGGCTTTTAACGCCTCTACACCATCATTAGCTAAATCGACCTTGTAGCCTAGTTTATCAAATAACTTATCAGCAATTACTTGATTTATTTTATTATCTTCTGCAATTAGTATCTTTAAAGGCTTTTGTTCAGCTAACTGACTATTTTCTAATACTACTTGTTGCTGTCCATATTGCTTACTATCAACATTTTCGGAAGTTTCCACTAATGGAACGGTAAACGTAAAAGTTGAGCCCTGATTCAATTTACTCGAAACGCTGATACTGCCATTCATCTGCTTGATTAATTGAGAACAAATAGTTAACCCCAAACCTGTACCACCATATTTTCTGCTGATTGATGTGTCAACTTGCGAGAATGGCTTAAAGAGTTTTTCTTGATCTTGCTGCGAAATACCAATACCAGAATCTTTAACAATAACGGTTAATAAATGATGGTGAGGGTTTTCTCGTTTTTTTTCTGATTTAACGGTCAGTTCAATCTCACCATGGTTAGAGAATTTAATGGCATTACTCATTAAATTTAACATAATTTGTTTAAGGCGAAGCGAATCCCCCAAAAAAGTAGAGGGCATATTTTCTGCTATCACTGATGTTATGACTAAACCTTTACTTGACGTTTGCGGATCCAATAAAAAACAAACCTCGTTAATTAAATCTTTCATCTTAAATGCATGACTATCGATTGATAACTTTCCAGCTTCTAGTTTTGATAAATCTAAGATGTCATTAATCACTAATAAAAGACCGTTACCACTTGAACGAATGCTTTTTACATAACTCTCTTGTTCCTTACTAAGTTTGGTATCTTCTAATAATAAAAGCATGCCCAAAATTCCATTCATAGGCGTTCTTATTTCATGAGACATATTCGCTAAAAAATCACTTTTTGCCTGCGCTGCACTTATCATTTCACGGTTAGAAATGGCTAACGATTCCGCCATATAGTTATAAGATTTAGCTAAGGTATAAAACTCATCCTTTGAGTCAATGTTAATCTCTGACTCAAAATCACCCCCTGCTATTCTTTCAGTACCTGTGATTAATGTTTCTAAATTATGCGATATTTTTCGCTGAATTGAGACACCAAAGATTAAGGCTACTAAAGCCGCAAATAAGCAGCCGACAACGATGATGAGTTTGGTAAAAAAATTATCGTTTTGTTTTGATAACTTCCTCTGTGCCATTAAAACATGTTCTTCTTGAATAAAAGCATTAATAATTTCACGTATATCATCTCCGATTACTTTACCTGCATGACCTTCAAGAAAACTAACAATGTCGGAAAAATCCCTAGAAGTATCGACAAGGTTTCGTCTCTTAGTCGTGGCAACTTCTTTAGCTGCTTTTAGCCATTGCTTCTCTAATACGTTTATTGCCTCTAGACGCTCTACTTGCTTAGGATTATCACTAACTAATTTTTTTAATTGAGCAAATTTTGTATCCCAGACTTTTTTCGCTTCAAAGTAAGGAGTAAGAAGGTCATCATTACCGGTAATTAAAAAGCCCCGTTTTCCTGACTCTAAATCAAGCAGCAATTTATTCAGCTCATGACCTTTTGCAATAACAGAGTAAGTATGTTCAACCCAACGGGTTGACTCTTCATTTTTTGATATGTTTACATAGTTAACAACGGATAAGAGAAAAATAAAGACGAGTGGAATAGTAAAGCCAATAGTAATCTTACGGCGTATTGATAAATCATTTAATTGAAACAATGTTCACAACTCCACATATTATTTTTCTAAAAAAACTTATTTGCGAATGACTAAACTAAACGTTAAGGTAGAGTAATTGGGTTAAACAACGCTAAAATCACTTGAATTATAGCTCTTAATAGTTAATTAACGAAAAAAATCACTTCAAAACCAAATCAATCAACTGAATTAACTGGCTTTATCTATAAACATTATATTAATAAAGCTAAACAGTGCTTTAAAATTTTTTGAAGACCGATGCTTATCATTTATACACTCATTTCCGAGCTGATTAATACATTAACAAGCTTTTTATGATTTTTTATAGTAATTATAGCCTTACTACCATGCTTAAAACTTGTAAGCATTCTCTACAAAATACGTATACGAATATCAGTATATATTAGCGCTTACTGTCATGCACTTCCGAATTGTCGACTTATAAACATGAATTAAATAACAGTGATTTACCGCTAAATATCCTTAGCTGGATTTATCTAAACCAGATTCACTTATTTCAATGCGCGATACCAATACTGCCATTAATAAATGCTCCATTCCCTCTAGGGTTCAGCATAAAACTGTTAAAAGTAATAGTAATACCATAATCAAACCATAGAGTGACTATGTTTAAATTATTTAGCTTGTTTTAAGCGCGCTAATGAAGAGCTAAGTTGATCAAATCTTTAATTCAATTGGTATAAGGCATAAAAAAAGCTGAGACAAGCTCAGCTTTTTAATACATTCAATAGTGATTATGGCAAGATGACGTCTTGATCAGCACCTTCTTTTTCAATCACCTCAGGTATTAAGTCTTCTTTTGAAATACCTAACGCTAACGCAATTGAACTTGCTACATAGATAGAAGAGTATGTACCAATGAATACACCGAATAACAATGCAGTAGCAAAACCATGGATTAATGCTCCACCTTGGAAAAACAAAGCTGCTAATACCAGTAACGTTGTAATCGAGGTAATAAAAGTACGACTTAACGTTTGTGTCAATGAAAGGTTAATCACATCTTCTGGTCCACCATCACGCACTTTTCTGAAGTTTTCGCGAATTCTATCAGATACCACGATAGTATCATTCAACGAGTAACCAATAACGGCTAATATTGCAGCAAGAATCGTTAAATCAAACTCTAACCCTAATATTGAAAACAAACCTAAGGTTAAAACCACATCGTGAAATAGCGCAAGTACTGAACCTAATGCAAAGCGCCACTCAAAGCGAAATGCAACGTAAATCAGAATACAAATAAGCGCTGTTAACATCGCAAGGCCACCTTGCTCTGTCAATTCATCACCTACACTTGAGCCAACAAATTCAATACGGCGCATTTCAAGTGTTTGGTTTGTTCCTTCTTTTAGCAATGCTAACACTTGGTTGCCTAACATCTCTGCTTTTACATCGTCTTGCACCGCTAAGCGAATAACAACATCGCGAGAACTGCCATAATGTTGAACAACAGCGCCCTCATAACCAGCACCTTCCATGATTTCACGGATTTGATTAAGGTCAGCTGCTTTTTCAAAGCCAACCTCAATTAACGTTCCGCCAGTAAAATCTAAACCAAAATTTAATTTATTAATCGCCAAGGAAGCGCACGCCGCGATCATAAGTAACGCACTAAATATTACAGCTACTTTGCGAAAACGCATAAACTCGATGGTTTCTTTCAATTTTAATAGTTGCATGTATAACTCCTAGATTGAAAGCTTATCGAGACGTTTACCGCCCCAAACGCTATTAACTATTGTGCGTGTACCAATAATTGCAGTAAACATTGAAGTAATGATACCTATTGATAATGTAACTGCGAAACCTTTGATCGGCCCAGTACCTACTGCAAACAAAATAATTGCCGCAATTAGCGTAGTAATGTTCGCATCTAAAATCGTTGAAAATGCGGCATCGTACCCTTGATGTATTGATTGCTGAACAGACTTACCGCTACGCAACTCTTCCCGTATTCGCTCAAAGATAAGTACATTGGCATCTACTGCCATACCCACAGTTAATACGATACCGGCCATGCCAGGAAGCGTTAACGTAGCGCCAGGTATCATTGACATTACGCCAACAATTAACACCAAGTTTGCCGTTAATGCCAAGTTGGCAACAATACCGAATGCGCGGTAATAAATCAGCATAAAAAGAACCACTAATGCGAAGCCGCCTACAATAGCTTGTAAGCCTAGTTTCACGTTTTCAGCGCCTAATGATGGCCCAACAGTACGTTCTTCAACGATTTGAATGGGCGCGATTAAGGCACCTGCTCGTAGTAATAGCGCTAAGTTATGCGCTTCAGCCTGACTGTCAATACCTGTGATACGGAAGCTTTTACCCAAACGCCCTTGAATAGTCGCGATTTGAATAATCTCTTCGTTCTTTTCGAAGATAGTATTACCTTCTTTGTCTGTACGCTCGGTAGGTTTGTATTCAATGAATACCGTCACCATCGGCTTACCAACGTTTTCTTTTGTCGCATTTGACCACTTACTCGCACCAGGCGAATCTAGTGTTATGTTTACTTGTGGACGCGAATACTCATCAAAACTCGAACCGGCATCAACAATATGATCACCCGTTAGCATGACACGTTTTTTAACTAAAGAAGGTCTGCCGTTGCGATCTTGTAGTAATTGAGAATTTGCTGGTACTCGGCCATTTAACGCACTGTTAATGTCTCCTTCAGAGTCTAACATGCGAAATTCAATGGTCGCCGTAGCATTTAAGATTTCTTTAGCTTTTGCTGTATCTTGTACACCGGGCAATTCAATTATGATGTTTTTCTGCCCTTGACGCTGCACTAAAGGTTCAGCAACACCTAATTCGTTAACGCGGTTACGAATAATAGTGATGTTTTGTTGGAGTGCATATTCACGAATTTCTTTTAACTTTTGTTCAGACATGGTGACTGATAAGGTTAAATCATCACTGTTATCTGAAAATAATAAATCACGATAACGTTTTTTCAATAATGATTCGGCAGTATCAATATCATCTACGTTACGGAAGGTAATAATCACGCCATTATCTTGTTCTTTCACACTACGATAACGAATGTTTTCTTTGCGTAGATCAGTACGAAAATCTCCCACCATGCCTTCTTTTGCTTTAAGTTCAGCTTCATTCATGTTGACTTCCATGGTGAAACTAACGCCACCACGTAAATCTAAACCAAACTTCATTGGCACACCGCCAATACTTGCGAGCCAGTCAGGTGTCGCTGGAGTAAGGTTTAATGCTACAGAGTAATCGTCACCTAATGCTGAGTCTAATTCATCACGGGCTTTAAGTTGTTGCTCTGTATCGCTAAATTTTACTAATACTTGACCATCTTCAAGAGACATACTTGAATAGTTTATTTGCTGTTCCGTTAATGTAGCTTTAACAGAGTCTAGTGTTGACGCTGTTGTTTCTACACCACGTAATCCAGAAATTTGTACTGCCGGATCTTCACCGTATAAATTGGGCATCGCATATAATGCACCAATACATACAACAAAAAGCACCAGTAGTTTTTTCCACAATGGTGAATGGTTTAACACAATATCATCCTAATGTTCTTAAGTTAGTAGACAAACCGTCTTGAAAAGCCTTAAAGGCTTTTCATTGTGCCTTTTGGTAATACTGCAGAAATCGCTGATTTTTGTACAGTTACTTCAGTATTATCAGCGATAGTAATCGCGATAAAGTCTTTTTCATCAGACACTTTAATGATTTTACCTACTAAGCCGCCTTGCGTTAGCACTTCATCACCTTTAGATAAAGCAGACATTAAACTTTTATGCTCTTTTACACGTTTTGCTTGCGGGCGGTAGATCATGAAATAAAACACTAACCCGAATACAAGCAACATAATAATCATTTCCATGCCACCGCCTGGCTGTGCTGAACCTGTTGCTGCGTGTGCAGTACCGATAAATAAACTCATAATATCCTCTTACTTCTAATTGTTATTAATAAACTAAACTTGTTCGCTGCCTTTCGCCAACGGTGGAACCGGTAACGAACGAAGCGCATAAAATTCACTCACATATTCTTCTAATTTGCCTTGCTCAATCGCATCACGTAATTCTTTCATAATGCGTTGGTAAAAACGTAAGTTATGAATAGTATTTAATTGAGAGCCCAATATTTCATTGCACTTATCTAAATGATGTAAATATGCACGCGAATAATTCTTACAGGTATAACAGTCACATTGTTCATCTAATGGCCCTGTATCTACTTTATTCTTAGCATTTCTTATTTTTACCACACCTGTGGTAACAAACAAATGACCATTTCGTGCATTTCGGGTAGGCATCACACAATCAAACATATCGATACCGCGCCTAACGCCTTCTACTAAATCTTCTGGCTTTCCTACTCCCATCAGATATCGGGGTTTATTTTCAGGGATCAAGGGGGCTGTATGATCTAAAATTCTGACCATATCTTCTTTAGGTTCACCCACTGATAAACCACCAATGGCGTAACCATCAAAATCAATTGCTTTTAAACCATTAATAGAGACTTCGCGCAAATCTTCATACATGCCACCTTGTACAATGCCAAACAAGGCATTTGGGTTTTCTTTGTGAGCATCTTTACTACGTTGCGCCCAGCGCAGTGAAAGCTCCATAGACTCTTTTGCTTCAACATGCGTTGCAGGGTAAGGCGTACATTCATCAAATATCATGACAATATCTGAACCCAATTTACGCTGAACTTCCATCGAACGTTCAGGAGTTAACATGATTTTCTCACCATTTACCGGTGAGCTAAATTTAACCCCTTCTTCGGTAATTTTTCGCATTGCACCTAAACTAAACACTTGAAAGCCACCGGAATCAGTAAGAATCGGCTTGTCCCAGTGAATAAAGTCATGTAAATCACCGTGCTGTTCGATAATATCAGTACCTGGGCGCAGCATTAAATGGAAGGTGTTTCCTAAAATGATTTCAGCGCCTATTTCTTCTATTTCCTCACTTTTCATACCCTTTACGGTACCGTATGTACCAACAGGCATAAAAGCAGGCGTTTCTACCGTACCACGCGCAAAGGTTAATCTGCCTCTACGTGCTTTACCATCTTTAGTAATAAGCTCATAGCTCATTGCTTTTTTTTGTGTTTTTTCAGTCATATGATTTCCTGCCTACTAGCGAAACAGGCCAGCGGCGTAATTAACATTATGATTGACGACGAGTTAAAAACATCGCGTCACCATAACTAAAAAAGCGATATCGTTCAGATATCGCATGATTATATGCTGCCATAATATTATCATAGCCAGCAAACGCACTGACTAACATCAGTAACGTTGATTCTGATAAATGAAAATTGGTTATTAAGGCATCAATGATTTCAAATTCATAACCAGGCGTAATAAAAATGTCGGTATCGCCATAAAAAGGTGTTAACGTTTGCCCTTTTTCTTTTGCTGCTTTTGCCGCACTTTCTAGCGAACGTACCGAGGTAGTTCCAACAGCGATAACCCTGCCACCGTTTGCTTTTGTTTGCTGGATAAGTTCAACAACGTCTTGCGGCACTTCAGCATATTCAGCATGCATTATATGGTCTTCAATTTGCTCTACGCGTACAGGTTGAAATGTGCCAGCACCAACATGCAAAGTAACGAAGGCAGTGTTAACGCCTTTTTCTTTAATACGTTTTAATAACGTATCATCAAAATGTAAGCCCGCAGTTGGCGCAGCAACCGCACCTGGTTTTTCATTGTAAACTGTTTGATAACGCTCTTTATCGCTTTCTTCGTCAGGGCGATCAATATAAGGCGGTAAAGGCATGTGGCCAATATCTTCTAATACCGTTAATACGTTGTCTTGGTGTGAAATTTCAATTTCAAACAGTGCGTCATGCCGTGCCACCATGATAGCTGACACTTTATTTTCTAATACCAGTTCTGTACCAGGCTTAGGAGATTTACTCGCACGTACATGCGCTAGAAAGCGTTTATCATCAAGAATACGTTCGACCAGTACTTCTAATTTCCCACCGGTTTTTTTCTGGCCAAACATTCGTGCTGGAATAACACGAGTATTATTAAAAACTAATAAATCGCCAGTGTTCAACTGCTCAATGACATTAACAAAATGGGCATCTTGCAACGCCCCGCTACAACCGTCCAGCACCATTAACCTGCTAGCCGTACGATCAGCTTTAGGATAGCGAGCAATAAGCTCTTCAGGTAAATCAAAGGAAAAATCTGCGACACGCATAGAATTAATAAGACTTCTTTATGACAAAATAAACCGCGTAATTTTAGAGCCCTAGCCTTGTAAATTCAAGTAAAACTAAGTGATAACGCCACATTATCACTATTGTTTATAATGACTATTTAGCAGAATGAATCAGTAAAATGCTGTTAATTATCGTATTCTGTTAAGTATCCACTTTGCTCATTCGACACTTATTGACTATGTTTGATCCGCACACTAAAGCCATTGCTAGAACAATATTGAATGGTTTTGAACGCCATATTTATTTATTTAGTCAAATAACGAAGTCTGCACAAACGCGATTTGAGCAGGGTCAATGGTTAGCGATTCAAGCCGCGTCAAGAGATCGCAACGACTACTTCGATCTACGGGTTCAAGAAACTTTAGCAGCACTACGTGATGATTTTCGTATTGAAACACTCGATGATACGCTTTGGCGCCAAGTAAAGCAGTTTTACATTGCATTATTACAAACACATCCACAAGCAGAATTAGCAGAGAGCTTTTATAACTCCGTTTTTTGTCACCTATTTGATCGCCGATATTACTTTAATGACTTTATTTTTGTTGAATCTTGTTTAGCGATAGATCGAAGCAATGAAACCATATACACCCGATATTCCATTAGTGAAAAAGGCTTATGCCACACCATTACGCATATTATAGAACAAGCCGGGTTTAAACGATCTTTTGCGCACATTAAAAAAGATGTAAAAGCGCTGATCAAGCTGTTTATTAAACACCCTGTTTTATCAACATTTGCATTATCTACGATTGAAATAGACATACTAAATTTTGTCTTTTACCGCAACAAAGGTGCATACATTATTGGCAGAGTGCTCACACCCGAAGGTAACACCCCTTTCATTGTACCGATTGTGAATAACCTAAACACAGGCTTAAAAATTGATGCGTTATTGACAGACGAAGAAAATATGGCGGTTGTTTTTGGTTTTGCACGTTCCTATTTCTTTGTTGATTGTTTGCATCCAACGGCATTGGTTAATTTTTTACAAACTTTGATCCCACATAAAACCAGGGCTGATCTATATTCAGCCATCGGCTTTCATAAACAAGGAAAAACACAGTTTTATCGAGACTTCTTAACGCACCTTAACGAAAGTGACGACCAGTTTAAACTCGCAGATGGTATTAAAGGCATGGTGATGTCTGTTTTTACACTGCCTTCTTACCCTTATGTTTTCAAAATCATAAAAGATCATTTTTCACCGAGTAAGAGTGTGACGAAAAAAGAAGTCAAAGAAAAATATCGCCTAGTCAAACTGCATGATCGTGTCGGTCGCATGGCCGATACCATGGAATATTCACAAGTTGCCTTTCCAAAGCATCGTTTTTCACAGGCACTTATTGATGAATTACTTAATGTTGCGCCTAGTATAATCACTATAGATGAACAACTTATTATTATAAAACATGTTTATATCGAACGGCGTATGACCCCGCTGAACCTGTATTTAGCAAAAGCTAATGATGAACAAATAGCACAGGCAATGTTTGGTTATGGAGAAGCAATAAAGCAGTTAATTGCCGCGAATATATTCCCTGGAGATATGTTGTTAAAAAATTTCGGTGTTACACGACATGGTCGCGTTATCTTTTACGACTACGATGAAATAACCTATATGAATGAAGTCAATTTTCGACAGAAACCCATGCCAGTAACCGAAGCACAAATTTATGCCTCCGAACCTTGGTATACAGTAGAAAAAGGCGATGTTTTTCCAGAGGAGATTGCTACCTTTGCCTTAGCGAATCCAAAATATCGGAACGCTTTTTTAATTCATCACGCCGACTTATTAACTGCAACCTATTGGCAACACCAACAACAAGAGGTCGCACGAGGCGAGGTTGCTGATGTATTTCCCTACCCAGAACAGTTAAAAATATAACCAAATACCCCCTGTGTTGAGTAATTAATGAGCGAACAATACAAAAGTATAAATTTCCGCTTTACCTTTGCTCATCCATGAGTATAATTCTCGTCCGTTGCAGGGGTATAGTTCCAATTGGTAGAACAGCGGTCTCCAAAACCGACGGTTGGGAGTTCGAATCTCTCTACCCCTGCCATTCTTTTTACGTAATGAGTTACACGACTCTTACTCTCTCCATTTCACTCAAACACAATATCTATACACCAGTCTGGTTTATCATCGCGACTTCATTGCTTAATAGCTGAAAGCAAGATAACCTTTGTTGTTTGTTTTTCATGCAAACCTTAAGTGATGGCTAACGTTAACTTACAATTATGAAACGAATCTTGCTTATGAAACGTTTTAACTTCAATCTTGTGATGATCGCCCTCTTGTTGTTTATGTTCAAGACTGGGGCGTTTCAAATTGATAATGATCAGTCTGACGAGCAACTTTACCAGACACTAATCGCAATTTCTGATGATAGTAAAATAAACAATCAACAAAAATTAAAGCAACTGCAGCAGTTTATCACGCGTGTAAGTATAAAAATGCACCCAAAAATATCTGCGCTGGCTCGAACAAAAGCAATGGCGATTGCGGCTATGGAAAATCAAACAGAAACATTAGTCGACTATCAACAAGAATTAAAAAACATTCCACTTGCAAACGATGAACAACAAATAATAAACCTACTTAGCGAGACCGCAGAAACAAACTTATACCGAATACAAGATAAGCATGTTTTGGTTATTGCAAAAGCTAAAGCGTTATTAGATCAGCTTTCGGTATTACCTATTTCTAAGCAAGATAACTACCTAGATTCAACATTAACGCTTTCAGTCAATGATCAAGCATTTCTTAATTATATAATTGCTAACAGTTATTTTGTCACCACCAATTACGAAGCTGCTCAACAGCACTTTCTCAGTGCGATGCAACTTTACCAATCAACCAAGAACCTTCAAGGGCAAGCGACGATTTACACCAACTTAGCCATGCTCAGTTGGGCACAACGTAACTATGAAAAAGCGCTAGCGCAAAATGAAAAGGCTTTCAATATCGCGCTTGTGCTTTCAAATGAGTTTATGTGGGTAAACACCATGCTAAATAAAGGTGTTTATTTCCAACATTTACGTCAATTTGATAATGCGTTAGCAACCTTTCAAAAGTTACTTGAACACCCCAGGATTGACGAATATCCCGAACAAAAAATTAAAGCATTGATCGCTAAAGCTGATGCCCTTCAAAAGATAGGCCTATTTGAAAAAAGTGAAACCTTTATTCAACAAGCATTACTGATTGCTACGGCTAACCATGATAACGTTAACCTTTACACAGGAAAAATAGCGTTGGGTAACCTACTCACTCAGCAAAAAAAATATGATGAAGCCCTTAAATTATACATTTCAGCTGAGAAATATTTCAAAAATAATCAACAACCTAGGCTACATTCTGCAGCATTGAAGTCTCTCAGTATCTTATTTGAGGTGAAAAAAGATTTTCAACAAGCGCTGTCGTATCATCAACAATACGCCACATTAAGCATTAATAGCCTTCGCAACGCACAGAAGGCGTCAATAATACGTTTAAATGAGCAATTTCAAGCCGACAATAAAGAAAAACAAATTCAATTATTGCAACAAGAAACGGCTCTACACCAATCAAATACTCAACAAGCCGAAGACCAAAAACGCTTTTTATTAATTTTGGTCATATCTAGCGCCATCATTATCATTTTATTAATCAGTCGACGTTACAGTAAAAAAGAAGCAGCAAAGCTACAACAAATGAATAGTGATATTGCAGCAAATGAAAAACAATTAATGTTGCTATCTTATGCTTTTAAAAGTACATCTGACGCAGTGTTTATTACCGATAATCAATTCAACATTGAAGCGGTCAATAATGCCTTTGTACAAATTACCCATAAAACAATGCATCAAGTTATCGGGAAAAAAGTCAATTTCGCGACAATAAACGGTCAAGATAAAAACTTAGCTGACAATATCATGCTGCAAGCAAAAATAGCAGATACCTGGCAAGGTGAGTTATATGAGCAACGCTCAAATAATGAAATATATCCGATAGAATTAGAAGTTGAAGCCATTAAAAACGAACAACTTGAGGTTATTCATTATCTTGGCGTTTTTCGTGATATTACTGCGCGTAAAAAAGCACAAGAACAACTTACTAGGCTTGCCACTCACGATGATTTAACGGGTTTACCCAACAGAGCACTATTTGAAAGTTTGATACAGCAATCATGTTTAAACGCAAAACATGTCAACAAGCTTCCGACATTACTACTCTTTGACATCAATGGCTTTAAAAAAATCAACGACTCTTATGGTCATCAATTTGGTGATACGATTATATGTGAAATAGCCAAACGTTTAAAACGGGTACTGTTCACAAAAGATGTCATCGCCCGCATTAACGGAGCTGAGTTTGGTATTTTAGTCGAGTTAAACAACCCAAAACATAGCGCAGTGAGAGTATCAAAAAAAATATTTTCGATATTCGAACAACCTTTCATGCACAATGAGGTGTCATTAACAATCAATGCAAGCATGGGCATAGCCCTATACCCTCAAGATAGTGACGATGCCCAAGAGTTATTACGAAAAGCTGCTGTTGCTATGCTTGATGCGAAAAAAACTGAAGGTTTATATTATCGTTTTTATGAAAGTAAAATGAACACTTCAGTGATGAAGCAACTTGAGCGCGAGCAAAAATTACTCAATGCAATTAACAATCAATATTTTGACTTTTATTATCAGCCTGTCGTTGATTTAGAAACTGACTTGATCATAGGTGCTGAAGCTTTGATTCGTTGGGTTGAGCCAGACGGCACCATTATTTCACCTGCTGAATTTATACCGTTAGCAGAGCAATCAGAAGTTATCGCTCAAATTGATCGCATCGCGATAAAACAAGTCTTTGATCAAGTAGCTGCGTGGCAGTTAGCAAACGTTCAGTTCGGGTCAATTGCCATCAACTTATCAGCGCAAATATTTTCTTCTCCCGATGAATTATTAACCATGTTACAGGCTAAAATAAGCCAAACTGGTGTTTCACCTGCTTGTATTAAATTCGAAATTACAGAAGGAATGCTGTTAACGGATGTGCAAACAGCCATTAAAACGATGCGAAAATTAAAAGCATTAGGCTTTAAACTATCATTAGACGACTTTGGTATCGGTTTTTCATCGCTAAATTATTTAAAAAAGTTTCCCGTTGATTGCATTAAAGTAGATAAAAGCTTCATTTTTAATTTACATAAGAGCGATATAGATCACAGTATCGTCAAAGCAATTATCTCTCTCGCTGAAACACTTCACTTACAAGTCATTGCAGAAGGTGTAGAACAGCAAACTCATGTTGACTTACTCAAAGACATGCAGTGTCACCAATATCAAGGATTCCATTTCAGTAAACCACTACCTGTTGAATTATTTGAAATAAAGTTAAAAAATAATACATCCTCCGATCTTACAAAGAGATAATGTTGAAATCACCTTAACAATTATCAGCAAGCAATTTATACTAGCCCCATTATTTTTCACGCTAAGTTAAGTATGGCTATCAACGAAAAACAATTTGTTTATTTACAAGAGATGGGCATCGAGCTATGGCAAAGAAAGTCGTTTGCGACACAAAGTGCCAACGTGGAAAAGTCATCACAAACAGATATTTCAGCACCTTCTGTTGAAATTGATCAGTTATTAACTGAACGTTTTTTTCTAGACACCATTCTTGCAATGGCTTTAAAACCATCAAGCTTTACTCAAGTTTCTCCCAATAAACTACAATGCGATGATTTTATTTGGCAATTTGTCAATGAAGCAACCATTGACTTTGAAAACAATGTATTAACAACGCCACCAATCACTGATATTTTTCAGCAACCAGCGTTAAAAAAACGTTTGTATCAACAACTTTTACCCGTGATTAACACTAATACTGTTGGCTAATGGCTACTAATTGCTAAAAAACATCTTATTTTACCTCTAAATACACTGCGAACCTATGACAACAAACACCACTGAACTGCAATTTACCTCAATTAATGAAGGGCACGTTCCTACTTTATTACCCATTGAAAATACTTGCCATAGCCATCCTTGGAGTGAGAAAGTTTTTCGCTCATGCATTGGTGGTCGATATTTTGGATTTCTAGCACAGCACCAAAAAGAAGTGGTTGGCTTTTATATCGCTGACCTTGTCGCCGATGAAGTCACACTTATGGATATTTGTATTGACCCCAAGCATCAAGGTAAAGGTTACGGTAAAGCACTAATGTTGCATTTGAATCAACAGTCGACCAATAAAGGTGCCACTACGCTTTTGCTCGAAGTTCGAGCAAAAAACATTTCAGCTTTAATGATGTATATTAATCAGGGGTTTATAGAAGTCGCTAGAAGAACAGGTTATTACCCAAGTAAAATCGGCTATGAAGACGCCATAGTAATGAAAAAAGAAATCTCATAACATGTTGAACGAAAAGCACCTGATGCATTTTAGCTGATAGCAATTAAATTGAAAAATCATAGAGTTTTTACTGCTCTTAACAGGCCTTTTAGGTATAATGCCGCGCGATAAATTTCTTATATTTCGAATCAACTACATCACTAACAGGTAATTTGCATGTCTGTACAACAGCAGGAAGTCGATATTCGTAGAACGTTTGCGATAATTTCTCACCCTGACGCCGGTAAAACTACGATCACCGAAAAGGTCTTACTTTTCGGACAAGCCTTGCAAAAAGCAGGTACCGTTAAAGGTAAAAAATCAGGACAACATGCAAAGTCTGACTGGATGGAAATGGAAAAAGACCGCGGTATATCAATTACTACCTCGGTAATGCAGTTCCCGTACAATGACTGCTTAGTTAATTTACTTGATACTCCTGGCCACGAAGATTTCTCGGAAGATACTTACCGCACATTAACCGCTGTTGATTCATGCTTGATGGTTATAGACACCGCTAAAGGTGTGGAAGATCGCACCATAAAGTTAATGGAAGTAACACGATTACGCGACACCCCCATCATCACCTTTATGAACAAAATGGACCGAGATGTACGTGATCCGATGGAAGTGATGGATGAAGTTGAAGACGTCTTAAAAATAAAATGTTCACCTGTAACTTGGCCTATCGGCATGGGTAAAGAGTTTAAAGGTGTTTACAATATTTTAGCCGATGAAACCATTCTTTATCAATCAGGCCAAGGCCATACTATTCAAGAAAAGCGTGTAATAAAAGGGCTAGATAACCCGGAACTTGATGCAGCCGTTGGCAACTATGCTGACGATCTACGTGAAGAACTTGAACTTGTTATTGGTGCTTCACATGAGTTTAATCTTGAAGAATTTTTAAATGGTGAATTAACACCAGTATTTTTCGGTACTGCTCTTGGTAACTTTGGCGTTGACCATATGTTAGATGGCCTAACTAAATGGGCACCAACACCTATGCCTAGAGCAACAAATACGCGAGATGTTAAAGCAACAGAAGATAAGTTTTCAGGCTTCGTGTTTAAAATACAAGCAAACATGGACCCTAAACACCGTGACCGTATTGCTTTTATGCGTATTGTCTCAGGTAAATATGAAAAAGGTATGAAAATGCGTCAGGTACGCATTGGTAAAGATGTAAAAATTGCTGATGCTGTTACTTTTATGGCAGGTGATCGCGCTAACGTTGAACAAGCCTTTGCCGGCGATATTATCGGTTTACATAATCACGGTAGCATACAAATTGGTGATTCATTTACCGCAGGTGAAGACATGAAATTCACCGGAATTCCTAATTTTGCACCGGAATTATTTAGACGTATTCGTTTACGGGATCCATTAAAAGCCAAACAACTACAAAAAGGGTTAATACAGCTTTCTGAAGAAGGTGCTGTTCAAGTTTTCCGGCCTTTTAGTTCTAATGACATGATTGTTGGTGCTGTTGGTGTGCTTCAGTTTGAGGTTGTTGTTCAGCGCTTGAAGTCAGAATACAACGTTGATGCTATTTATGAACCTATCAGTGTTGCAACAGCTCGTTGGTGTAGCTGTGACGATGAACGAATTCTTGAGCAATTCCAGAAAAAAGCCTATGACAATTTAGCGCTTGATGGTGGTGATAACCTTACCTATATTGCGCCAACGATGGTAAACCTTAATTTAGCACAAGAACGTCATCCTGATATTACATTCCATCACACGCGCGAACATTAAGTGTGGGTATTGACGTTAAACAAGTAACAATCATTCAATAATTGCTTTAGGGTTTCCTTTAGCGTGCGAATTAGCAGATAGATAGAGATAACAGATGAATATTAAACAACTACTTGCTGAAAGAGTCACTACAGCGATGGTAGCAGCAGGCTTACCTGAAGATACAAATCCAGCAGTAAGTGTCTCCACAAAACCACAATTTGGCGATTATCAAGCAAATGGCGTAATGGGAGCAGCTAAAAAGCTGAAAACAAACCCTCGTGAATTGGCGACAAAAGTTGTTGAAAACTTAGATCTTAACGGCATAGCAAGTAAAGTTGAATTAGCAGGTCCTGGCTTTATTAATATTCATTTAGCTGACACCTGGTTAACTAAGCAGTTAATCAATACTGCTAGCGATAAACATTTAGGCGTGACACAACGTGCTGAACCACAAAATGTTGTGGTTGATTATTCTGCACCAAATTTAGCCAAAGAAATGCATGTTGGCCACTTACGCTCTACGATTATTGGTGATGCTGTCGTTAGGGCGCTAGAATTTCGTGGTGACAATGTCATTCGTCAAAACCACATGGGTGACTGGGGCACACAGTTTGGCATGTTGCTCGCTCACCTTAACGATAAATTACAAGCGAATGAAGTCGCTGAAACGGCACTGGCTGATTTAGAAACGTTCTATCGTGAAGCTAAAATTCGCTTTGATAATGAAGAAGGTTTTGCCGATCGTGCCCGAGATTATGTTGTTAAACTACAAGGTGGCGACAGTAAATGCGCTACACTTTGGCAACAATTTATTGATATTTCTATCACCCATAGCGAAGAGATTTATCAAAAACTTAATGTCACGTTAACCCGCCAAGATATTATGGGCGAAAGTGCATATAATGATGACTTATCAGCCGTTATCGATGAATTAATGGCACAACATATTGCCGTTGAAGATCAAGGGGCAAAAGTTGTCTTCATTGATGAAATGGCAAATAAAGATGGTGAACCTTCCGTATTTATCGTGCAAAAGTCAGGCGGTGGTTATTTATATGCAACAACAGATTTATCCGCCTGCCGCTATCGTAGCAAGACACTAAACGCTGATCGTATTATTATCTTCACTGATGCTCGTCAATCATTACATTTCAAGCAAGTAGAAGTCGTAGCACGCAAAGCTGGTTTCTTACCTGACCATGTTCGTTATGATCATTGCCCTTTTGGTATGATGATGGGTGATGATGGTAAACCTTTTAAAACCAGAACAGGTGGCACGATCAAGCTTGCAGAATTACTTGATGAAGCGGTTATTCGTGCGCAGAGTGTGATTAAAGAAAAGAACCCTGATTACAACGACGAACAATTAGCTACCATTGCTAAAAAAGTTGGCATTGGCGCGGTTAAATTTGCCGACCTTTCAAAAAACCGCACCAGCGATTACATCTTTAACTGGCAAACCATGCTAAGTTTTGAAGGTGCTACAGCACCTTATTTACAATATGCATATTCTCGTATTCAAAGTATTTTTTCTAAAGCAGCTATTTCGCCACAATCACTGAATACAGCGTTTAAAGTAATTGAACCACAAGAAAAAGCACTAGCACTAAAAGTCTTACAATTAGAAGATGTAATAGATGCAGTGATCAACGATTGTACACCTAACCTTTTATGTAATTACCTTTACGAATTAGCCAGTCTTTACATGAGTTTTTATGAGGCTTGCCCTATTTTAAAAGATGGTATTGCACCTGAGGTTAAAACTGCACGCTTGGCACTTTGCGCACAAGTTTCCAATGTATTAAAGCAAGGCTTAGAAATTCTTGGTATTGATATAATGGAAAGAATGTAAGGAAAGTGACATGAAAGTGTTGCTAATAGATAATGGTGAGCAATCACTTTCTCCCATTAATACCTTATTAAAACAGCGCCGGTGTAAAACGGCTTACATTACAGACGCGGTAATGGGCATAAAGCTGCTGCAAAAGCATGCTTTTGATGTGGTTATTATCGCTGATAAGCCTATACGTACTACCCTAGCGAATTTGTTAAAAGCAATTGCGCTTAAATTTCCACAGGTAGTACGCTTTGCCGTTATTGCAGAGGGTAACATTAACGAAGACTTATCAGCTCATTATTTGTATCACCATCCTATTGATGCGCCTAAAATCATCAAAACGATTATTGCTCTTGGCTCTGCACATCAACAAATCACAAAAGCAGTCGTTGTAAAAACAGTAGCACAAGTAAAAACGTTACCTAGCCCGCCCAAAGTTTACTTACAATTAAATCGCCTACTCAAGCAAGCGAATGTTGATTCAAATAAAATCGCAGAAATAGTGTCGCAAGACCCAGCCTTAGCTGCCAAAGTCATTCAGTTTACAAACAACACTTTTGCACAAAGCGATAAGCCTATAACCAATATTAGCGAAGCGATCACTAAAATGGGAGTTGATACTCTTAGCTGTATTGTCATGACTGCCGAGCTTTTTTCTTATCAGCCCGATATTCCCAATTACTCAATTATTGATGAGCAATTAAAAGCGCTTAATACAGCAAAATTAGCAGCATCATTGGTCCCAGTAACACTCAAACAGGATGCGCTATTAGCAGGCCTTTTACATAGCATAGGTAAGTTAGTGTTATTTGAAATGGATAAAAAACTTACGCTAACATTTTTTAATCATCATGCAAAAATGACCGATGATATTGCCCTTGAACAACGAATATTTTCTACAGACCATTGCCAAGTTGGTGCCTATTTATTACATATTTGGGGATTTCCTTACAACTTGATTGAAGCGGTATTATATCAATATACACCTGAAAATCTTCTAGGTAACACCCTTGGCATTTCACAAGCAACCTATTTAGCGAATGCATTACTGAGTAAAAAAGAAATTGATCAAACATTTGTCACGCACTACCAACTTGAGCCACAATTAGAAAAACTACAAAATAACGCTGCAAAATTCATGTAACAAAGGTTAACAGCCCTTAGGTCACGCTTATGTTATTTACCGACAGTCATTGCCATTTAGACTTTCAGCCGCTTAATGAAGATCCAAATGCATTATTTACCCAATGCATTAAGGCCAATATTCACCGCATTATAGTGCCTGCAGTATCTCCTAAAAACTGGCAGCAAGTATTAACATTGAAGCGAGAAAGCAGAAAAAATCTTACTATATTACCCTGTTTAGGTATTCACCCTTGGTACCTAAAAGGTTTAACATTTCAAGTATTAGAACAGTTAGCAGCGATGATTGAAAAACACCAAGAACATCTTATTGCGATTGGTGAATGCGGCATTGATGGAAAAATAGCAAAAGAACAAAATAACCTCGTACAACAACAACAGTTTTTTCGTCAGCAGGTTTTACTTGCAAAGCAATATCATAAACCTCTCATTATTCATCATCGGCGTTCTCATAACGAGCTCATAGAAATTTTAAAGCAAGAAAAGCCTCAAACAGGTGGTTTTTTACATGGTTTTTCTGGTAGTTACCAACAAGGAAAAACCTATATTGACATGGGTTTTAAACTTGGTATTGGTGGCACAATTACTTACGAAAGAGCCGAAAAAACTCGTAAAGCTGTTAAACGCTTCCCATTAGACACATTAGTGTTAGAAACTGACGCACCTGCAATGCCTTTATCGGGGGAGCAAGGTCAACCAAACTCGCCACTGAATATCATTAAAGTTTTTGAGCAATTATGTTTATTGCGTGTTGAAACACCAGAAGATATTGCCACGCAACTTGAAGTTAATGTTGATAACATTGTACATGTTTAAGAACGATTACTTGGCTAGACGAAAACTTTGACGGCTAAAACGATTTAATCCGCGGGTTAGTAAAAAACCAACCACACCTGCCAGCATTATCATCAGACGGAAATCAGCAAACTGTTCATCACTTGCAGCTTCTAATGAACGCGTAAACGGCTCTTTAAGTAACGTTACCCGTAAATACCCTTTTAACGTTGCATCACGTACTTCATGAACTACTGGTAAATATTGAGACTCATTAGGTGCTAGGTAATCCCCTAACCCATATAGCGCAAGGACTGACTGTTGTTCAACATTAGACAGTATTAACTGGCCGGTTTCATCATAGATAGAAATATCTTTGATCCAAGGAGTGTTAGTCGTTTGATCAATATATTGCTGTAATTTTTCTGGGTTTTCATGCCATAGTGTTAAACTAGTGATCGCCATTTGGCTGACAACTTCATCTGAAAGCTCAATAAAGTGCTCATTAATTGCTGATTGTTGATCACCGTAGCTAAACACCCAAATGTTCATCACCAGCACAATAAGTATTATCGCTATAGCTAATTGCGTTATTTTATTATAAATAGATGACAATCTAGGGTATAAATGCGGTTGATTTTGTTTCATATAGCAAATCTCGTCACGCGTTAACCACACTATAAAGTGTTATACTCGACAATGAAATATACGCAAGACAATATTTTCAACTAAATATAACTAAACTTAAAAGGCAGAGCCGTGGCTAGTATAGTAACTCACTTCCCGCTAAATAATTTTTCCAAACAACAATTATCACAAGTTTTTATAGAAGATGAACTAAATCTTCCTCAGTCGTTAACATTAAATGAACATGCCTTAGCATTGCTTGTTACGGATGATGAAAAAGCATCATTCATTGCCGATCACAATATAGAACTCGTGGTATTTTCCACATTAACCTTATCTGATTTATTAGCACTTACACACGAATGTGACATTACCTTGATTGCTCTCACAGCTATTAATCATAGATCTTCATTAACAAGTTATCGATTTGCGATTAACTGCCACTCACTGGAGAAAAGCGTCAATTCACTTGCCGACTTTACACGCAATCAAGCCATTGAAGCTGCCATTATTCAACATGCGCCTTTGTTATCTCAACCTGGCTTATTAGTCATGGATATGGACTCAACCACTATAGAAATTGAGTGCATTGATGAAATAGCCGTATTAGCTGGTGTTGGTGAACAAGTAGCGGAAGTCACCGAGCGCGCAATGCAAGGAGAATTAGATTTTGCTCAAAGCTTACATCAACGTGTAGCCACTTTAGCGAATGCTCCTGAGTCAATTTTAGCAGAGGTAGTGAAAAATCTACCATTAATGGCAGGCTTAACGACCCTAGTCGATACCCTAAAAGCACATAAATGGCGAATCGCCATAGCCTCAGGAGGGTTTACCTATTTTGCCGACCATTTACAGCAGCTACTTGAATTAGATGCAGCACACGCAAACATACTTGAAATCGTAGACAAAAAATTAACAGGTAACGTCATTGGTGATGTTGTCGATGCGCAAGCAAAAGCCGAGTGTTTAATACAATTAGCAAATACATTTAATATTGAGGCAACGCAAACAGTTGCAATGGGTGATGGCGCCAACGATTTAATTATGATGAAAGCTGCGCATCTAGGAGTAGCCTTTCATGCTAAACCTATTGTGGTGAAACAAGCGGACACGACCATCAATAATGCAGGTTTAGATTTAATGCTTCACTGGTTGGCATAAGTTTTTAGACAGATCGTTCGTTGAGTTTGTATTAAGCACATTCAACGAACAAATTACATTAGGACAGGAGTGAACTATCACATATCATTGGCCATTAATTGATAGCGATTAAGCGCTTCGTGCGTCACATCAATAAGTTGTACTACCCCAACAACACTCCATATATCTTGTTCGATTTGTTTTCCGCGGTGTATTGCATATGCACTGATATAACTAAGTTCAGGGTTTAAATATTTCATATCAGGATCATCAGTACGAGATAACTTCATTTGAATACAATAAAACTCTCCGCGTTTTAATGCATTTTTAATAAACATTTTTTTAAACATATCTGACTGCAGATCAGAACCAAGCTTTGTATTCACCGCTTGTTCAACAATATCATTTTCTGGATTGATAGAAATATATAAAGTTTCATCAATCGATGTATCTTCCGGTTGCATCTTCTTCAGCGACTCATTAAAGAAATTCGTCGCTTTCAAATGGCTTAGCACAGGGTATAAATTAAAATGATGAACCCTGTCGCTAATCCGTTTGCATTGACGTAATAATGGGCTTTCGTCATCATTGGTTGCAATGGTCTCATATTTATAACGGCTACCACTAGTTTGCACCACGACTGAAATAGTTTGTAAACTGCGACTATAAATATTACGTAATGCTTTTGCCAACCCAGGGCTAAACATCGCGTATTCATCGGGAGTGAGCTTATCACGGTTTTTTTCAATTAACGCTTTAAAAAAGGAGCGCCCTATGTGTTTATGCTTTTCAACATAAACACGTAAATGTAAAACCGTTTTATCTTTACTAACTCGCATGACCTCGTAAGGCAACTCATTTAAATCAAATGACGAGGTAATCTTTTGCAGCTGCATAAAAGAAACATTAATGATGTTGCCGCGAGTTAATACACAAGGCTTTTCTAGTTCAACTTTCAAACCAGAGGTTGAAAAATCTTCAGATATCCCCTGCCACTGAACCCCCTCTGAGGAGACAGCAAGAGGTGTTTTGTACTTAAACCTAGGCTCTTGTCGTTGATTATTAAAGTTAATACCAACGTCATCTATCGCCAAAGGTTCTGCTAATCTTTTATGGCCAAAATTTTTCAGTTTATTTGTATTGATATCATCAAAATTGAACCCTTTATAAAAGTCAATAATTTCTGGAGAGTCAATACGTTGTGCAATCACCAGCATCGACAAATTAGATATCGATAACAAAACATCTTCAGTAATAGGCTGATTCAAGTGTTGATCACGTTTAGCAAGACTATTCGCCAACGTTAACGGAGATTCAGCGTATGATTCATCTAATGGTAACGTATAAAGTTGATGAACAGCAAAACTTGCTTTATTGGCTGCAAACCCAAAAAAATGCATTCTAAAAACATCGTCATCTTCAAGCTGAATAGAATCTGCAGTGTAAAAATATGCTTTGCCATTACTGTCATGCACAAAACTATACACGAGTAATGGTGAATGCTTTGAAGCGTGCTTTTTAATGCGTAATAAACGTTCAGGGGTAACAAGATAGTTTAATGTACTGTGGCGAGACTCATCTTGCCAATATTGAAAGGTGCCTTGGTTGTTATGACAAGTCAACACGTACCTTGGCAAAATGCCATCATCGGTATCTTCAATAAAAATAGGCAACTCATTCGATTTAGGTAACACAAATTGTTCAATACATCTAGAATGTAGGGCAGAAATTGTGTTATCTAAATTGATCTTATATCGACGTTTATTGCCTTGAATAAAGCCGGCAAGAAATTGCCGAAAACCATCCCGTTTTACATCGCTATCAGGTACTCGTTCAAGCCCTACTAATTGTACGTTATCAACTAGTTGAATATTTTTAACTTGATAACGATAATGACTATTTTTACCAAACTGAAAATCATTCTCAAGCCCTGTAAAGCGTACTATGAGTACATGACGCATGGTAATTTTATGTTTACCACTATAACGGAATTTACAACCATGCACGCTTATATCTGAACTGGAAACTTCGATTTCTTTACCATCAGGAAGCTCAACGATTAATGGAATAGCGAAATTCATCCGCTCTTCTTTGCGGTTAAAGTAAGGTCCAAATCGCAGTAACTCTGCAGGATATTGCGTTTTCTCAAACACTTTAGCTTTAGGAGCAGGGCTAGGAGGTACAGTACCAGAAAGCTGATCTTTTTCACGATGGTACATCACTCTAAAATTGTTTTCAGTGTTCATCACCGCTTCATAAACAGCTAGCGTATAACCACCGTACAATTCGAGGGTATCTTCAAAAGCCCTAATTGCAATATCATCAAGATAATGCGTTCTATTTTCATGTACATATGGGCGGCACTCACCATCAACATGCCCACGTAAGTCAATTAAACGCGTACACGGTGTTGCAAGGCGCTTAACTTCCATTTTAACTAAAAAGCGATCAGACTTTGGTAACTTTACTGTTGCTTCGTTAAAACGAGATTCAAAATCCTCAGCCGTGACAGTACCGGAAAATTCATCGATTATCGCTTGATATTTTGAAAAATCTTTAGTCATTTGCTCATCAAAGTTAGTACAATTACGTTAAGGCTATACCTATAGTCGAAATCATTATAATGTGAATCAGTTAAATGTCATACACTAAGTTGACTTTTAATACACTTAATCTAATTTTTTAAAGCAATAAGCGTACCTTTTATACAATGGCAAAAAATAAACCCTCTTACGTCTGCACAGAATGTGGCGCTGATTACTCTCGCTGGCTTGGACAATGTAATGAATGCAAATCATGGAATACCATTTCAGAATTTAGACAACCAAAGGTTTCAAATAAACAGCAGCGCTATGTCGGTTATGCTGGCCAAACTGAAGCACAAGTTCAAACACTTGATACCATTGATTTAGCAGAACTACCGAGATTTTCTGCTGGTTTTGCAGAGTTTGACCGTGTATTAGGTGGCGGTATTGTACCTGGTAGCGCTATCCTTATTGGCGGTGAACCAGGTGCAGGTAAATCAACACTATTATTGCAAACCATGTGTACCCTCTCAGAACATATGTCTACTTTATATGTTACCGGTGAAGAATCATTACAACAGGTTGCAATGCGCGCTAAAAGGCTTGGTTTAACCGCAGACAAGCTAAAATTGTTATCAGAGACAAGCGTAGAAAATATTTGTCATATTGCTGAAAAAGAACAACCTAAAATCATGGTAATTGATTCTATTCAAGTGATGCATATGGCTGATATTCAATCAGCGCCTGGTAGTGTATCGCAAGTACGGGAAGCGGCGGCTTTTCTCACTCGTTTTGCTAAACAAAACCATGTAGCCATGATTTTAGTGGGCCATGTGACAAAAGACGGTGCATTAGCAGGGCCAAAAGTATTAGAACACTGTATTGATTGCTCTATTATGCTAGAAGGCAGTACCGACTCCCGTTATCGCACCTTACGTGGTAATAAAAACCGCTTTGGCGCAGTGAATGAATTAGGCGTGTTTGCCATGACAGGTACAGGCCTAAAAGAAGTTAAAAACCCATCTGCAATCTTTCTCACCCGAAGTGAAGAACAAACACCAGGCAGTATCGTCATGGTACTTTGGGAGGGAACAAGGCCGTTATTAGTTGAAATTCAAGCGCTTGTTGACCATTCAGCCTTAGGTAACCCACGAAGGGTTGCCGTTGGTGCTGAACAAAATCGCCTCGCCATGTTATTGGCTATTTTAAACCGTCATGGCGGCTTACAAATGAATGATCAAGATGTTTTTGTCAATGTTGTGGGTGGTGTAAAAGTATCTGAAACCAGTGTTGATTTAGCACTCATGTTAGCGTTAGTGTCAAGCTTTCGGGATAAAGCCTTGCCACAAGATTTAGTGGTATTTGGCGAAGTAGGTTTATCTGGAGAAATTAGGCCAGTACCCAGTGGCCAAGAGCGAATTAACGAGGCGGCAAAACATGGTTTTAAACGCGCCATTGTACCTTTTGCTAATATGCCAAAAGATCGTATTGAAGGGATGGAAGTCATCGGCGTAAAAAAAATCAGCGACGCATTAGAAGTCATTTAACGCATATTAAAAAGCTCTAAATAACCAGGAAACTACAATGAAAGTAAACCACGTAATACTCATCCTAAGCCTAAGCTGTATATCTCTGTGTGGCTGGGCAAGCAACAATCCGTTTATCGGCACTTGGCAATTAGTTTCAGGTGAATATGTTAATAATAAAAATGAAACCATTACATATAAATCAATTGGAATACGTTCTCAAAAGGTCATTGGTGAAAAACATTTTAGTTTCGTTACTTTTTCACAAGATAAATTTTGGGCCGCAGGCACAGGTAGTTATCAATTTACCAACACCACCTATAGCGAAAAACCAAGTATGGCGTCATACCCTTTAGAGGGTAATGGTGTATACACCTTTCACTATGAGATGAAAAATGACCAATGGCATAACTCACGCTGGCATGATGGCAAACGCGTTGAGTATGAAATTTGGCAAAAAGTACAATAAAGATTACAAAACCAGCTATTCTTCACTGTGCTTCAACGAAGAAGGTAGATCATAAAGTAGATATTTACTTGTTTTAATTTATTTTATCATTCAAAAATTGGTTATTAATCTTATCAATTAGGTTACTTAGCGGTTCATGGTTGACTTTATTGGGCTAGTCGCCATTATAAGTAGCGTAAAAATGACTTATAAAAACGATAAGAGACATCTATGAAAAAATCACTTTTAGCCATTTCTATCGCTACAATCTTGCTAAGCGCATGTAGCGAACAAACGACCTCAACGACCGTTAGCCAAGAAGCTAACGTTGAAAATACCGCAGAAACTAGCACAACAGCCAAAGCTGAACTAGGTTCATTCGGTGTAGATTTAACGGCTCGTAACCTTACCGTTAAACCAGGCGACGACTTCTTCATGTACGCTAGTGGCAACTGGTACGATAATTACGAAATGCCAGCAGATAAAACCCGCTATGGTGCATTTAACGCGTTAGCAGAGCGCAGCGAAAAACAAGTTAAAGAAATAATTGATGATGTAACTTCACGCGATAACTTAAATGCTGAAGAACAAAAGGTAGCTGATTTTTATCACAGCTACATGGATGTTGAAACCATCAACAAACTTGGACTATCCCCTATTCAATCGACTCTTGATGACATTGCAGCCGTTGATTCTGTTGATGATTTAACAAAAATGTTTGGTCAAGCATGGTTAACCGGTACGACAAGTCCATTAAGTGGTGGTATGTGGTTTAACCGTTTAGACCCTGACAAGTATGAAATGTCTATCGGTGCAAGCGGATTAGGTATGCCAGATCGCTCATATTATTTAGTAGACAGCGAACGATTTGAAAAAACGCGCGCTGCTTATGTCGCTCACATTGCTGAAATGCTTGCGTTCGCTGGCGTTGAAAACGGTGAAGAAAAAGCAAAAGCCATTTTAGCATTAGAAACGAAAATTGCCGAAGGCCACTGGCCGAGAGAAAAACGACGTAACCGCGACTTAACGTTAAACCAGATTGAACGTGCTAATTTATCAAAAGAATACCCTGGTTTTAACTGGGATCTATACTTTGCTCAAACAGAATATAAAGTTCCCCAATTAAATATTTCACAGCCTGAGCCTGTTAAGGCGATGATCAGCTTAATTAATGATGAAGAGCTAAGTGTGTGGAAAGACTATATGACTTACCATACCATCTCTAATAACTCATCATTACTAGCTGAAGATATTTACGCGGCTAACTTCAAGTTTTACGGTACTGAATTACGCGGCCAACAAGAACCTCGTCCTCGTTGGAAACGTGCTGTAGCTCAAATGTCTGGTACACAATCTCTTGGTTTTGCCATTGGTAAAGTGTACGTAGATAAATACTTTCCTGAGTCATCTAAACAGCAAATGTCTGAGTTAGTTGAAAATTTACGAAAAGCCATGGGCGAGCGTATTGATGGATTAGATTGGATGGGCAAAGAAACAAAAGTAAACGCTCATGAAAAACTAACCGCTTTCAATCCAAAAATTGGTTACCCTGATGTTTGGCAGTCATTTGACGGTCTTGAAATCTCAAGTAAAGATTTACTTGGCAATATTAAAAACATTCGCCAATTCTTCCGTGCTGACAGTGCGGCCAAAGAATTAGAAAAAACTGATCGTAATCGTTGGGGTATGACACCACAACAAGTTAACGCCTATTACAACAGTTCATTTAATGAAATTGTATTCCCAGCAGCAATATTACAACCACCATTTTTCGATCCAAACGCAGATCCTGCGGTAAACTACGGCGGAATCGGTGCAGTAATTGGTCACGAAATGGGCCATGGATTTGATGATCAAGGGTCAAAATCAGATGCTAACGGTATTCAACGTAATTGGTGGACAGACGAAGATCGTGCCGCATTCGATGCAAAAGCTGATCAACTTGCAGCACAATATAACAAGTACGAACCTATTCCAGAAAACTTTGTAAATGGCCGAAACAGCCTAGGTGAAAACATTGGTGATGTTGGCGGTATCGCGATGGCATACCATGCTTATAAACTAAGCTTAAACGGTAAAGAGGCGCCTATCATTGATGGCTTAACCGGTGATCAACGTTTCTTCCTCGCATGGGCACAAGTATGGAAAGAGAAACGCACTGAGAAAAGTATGTTGAGCCAACTTCGTGCAGGTACACACGCACCAGGACGTTTCCGTGCCCTTGCACCAAGAAATCACGACGCTTGGTATAAGGCATTTGATGTTAAAGAAGGTGATGAACTTTATTTAGCCCCAGAAGATCGTGTACGTATTTGGTAACACACAAAGAGTAAGCAAACAAAAACCGGCTTCAAATTTGCCGGTTTTTTTTATTCTAAAAATATAGAAATTATATCAAACGGTATAACCTTTAATCGGGTTCGTAATCTAAGTTCGCAGACAACCAACGCTCAGCTTGTTCAAGGGTCAACTCCTTACGCGCAGCGTAGTCTAATACTTGGTCTTTTGCCACCTTAGCAACAGCGAAGTATTTACTGTCAGGGTGAGCAAAGTACCAACCACTAACGGCAGCGCCAGGCCACATTGCATAACTTGAAGTAAGTTCCATACCGATATTTTCTTCAACATTAAGTAAACTCCATAACATGCCCTTTTCCGTATGATCAGGACAAGCAGGATAACCAGGTGCAGGGCGTATACCTTGATATTTTTCACGAATTAAGTCTTCATTCGCTAACGACTCATCCGCTGCATAGCCCCAATATTCTGTACGAATTTTTTCATGAAGATATTCAGCTGAAGCCTCAGCTAAACGATCGGCAACCGCTTTTATTAAAATGCTATTATAATCGTCATGCTCAGCATCAAATGCTTTAGTAAGCGCTTCAATACCAAAACCCGCTGAAACAGCAAATGCTCCCATATAATCAGCAACGCCACTGTCCTTATCCGCCACATAATCAGCTAAGCAACGATTAAATTGTCCTGAAGGCTTCTTACTTTGCTGCCTTAACTGATGTAAACGCATCAATGGGGTTTGTTTTGCTTCATCTTCAAAGACCCACAGATCGTCTTGCTCACGATAAGCGGGAAATAATCCAAAGACGGCTTTAGCTTGTAATTTGTTATTAGCAATCACATCATCAATCATCGCATTAGCATCATTGAATAATTTAGTTGCCTCTTCACCTACCACTTCATGCTTTAATATCAGTGGATACTTACCCGATAACTGCCAAGTCATGAAAAATGGTGTCCAATCGATATAGTTACGCACAATGTTTAAATCAAGAGAATCAAGCACTGTGACCCCTAGATGGTTTGGCTTTTTCGGTATGTAATTGTCAAAACTAATCGGTGCAGGATTACTTCGCGCTTGATCTAAGGTGATCAAACTTGAACGAGGTCCTTTTTTATAGTGGCGTTCACGTACTTTTTCATATTCTTTATCTTGTCTTGCGATAAAGTCTGTACGTAGCTCTGCCGATAATAAATTACTCACGACGGAAACTGATCGAGAAGCATTAGGAACGTAAACCACTGGCTCTTTATATTGATGTTCAATTTTTACCGCTGTGTGCGCTTTCGACGTGGTAGCGCCCCCTATAAGTAAAGGTAAATTGAAGCCTTGACGTTCCATTTCTTTTGCTACATGCACCATCTCATCTAACGATGGCGTGATCAAACCCGATAAGCCAATTACATCAACATTTTCTTCTTTTGCTACACGCAAAATGTCATCACATGAAACCATCACGCCTAAATCAATAATATCAAAATTATTACACTGTAACACTACACCGACAATATTTTTGCCTATATCGTGAACGTCACCTTTTACCGTCGCTAAAAGTACTTTACCATTTGAACGCGCTTCAGTTTTTTCGGCTTCAATATAAGGATTTAAATGAGCAACCGCCTGTTTCATTACTCGTGCAGATTTCACCACTTGCGGCAAAAACATTTCACCTGCGCCAAATAAATCACCGACAACATTCATGCCATCCATTAATGGCCCTTCAATTACATCTAACGGTCTCTTCGCTTCTATTCTCGCTTCTTCGGTATCAGTGATAATAAATTCATTTATCCCTTTTACTAATGCATGCTCTAACCGTTTAATTACCGGAAGTTCACGCCAAGAGAGATCAACTTTACTATCTTTTGTCCCCCCCTGACCTCGGAATTTTTCAGCAAGTTCAAGTAATCGTTCCGTTGCTCCATCATCACTATTTTGGATAACGTCTTCCACGGCGGTTTTTAGATCTGTAGGTAAATCTGAGTAAATCGCCAATTGCCCTGCATTTACAATCCCCATATCCATACCATTTTTTATCGCATGGTAGAGAAACACAGCATGTATTGCTTCACGAACAGGGTTATTACCTCTGAACGAGAATGAAACGTTTGACACACCACCTGAAATCATTGCATGAGGTAAATTTTGTTTAATGTCGCCTACAGCTTCAATAAAGTCGACCGCGTAATTATTATGTTCATCTATACCTGTAGCAACAGCAAAAATATTAGGATCAAAAATTATATCTTCTGCTGGAAAGCCTATTTCATCAACAAGAATATGGTATGCACGATGACAAATTTCATATTTACGCTCTCGAGTATCAGCCTGACCTGCTTCATCAAAAGCCATCACGATAACGGCTGCGCCATAACGTCTGAGTAACTTCGCTTGATGCCTAAATTGATCTTCACCTTCTTTTAATGAAATTGAATTAACTACCCCTTTGCCCTGTATGCACTTTAATCCTGCTTCCAAAATGTCCCATTTAGACGAATCGAGCATAATCGGCACTTTTGCAATATCAGGTTCACCAGCAATCAAATTTAAAAATTTAACCATTGCCGCTTGTGAATCCAACATGCCTTCATCCATGTTGATATCAATGATTTGTGCACCGTTTTCAACCTGTTGAAGTGCAACAGCAATAGCTTGTTCATAATTTTCCTCCGTTATTAATCGACGGAAAACCGCTGAACCTGTCACATTAGTTCGTTCACCCACATTAACGAACAATGAGTCTTTATCAATAGTCAGCGCTTCTAAACCTGATAATCGACAAGCAATATTCTTAGTACTGATAGCACGAGGTTCAATATTCGCAACTGTGGCAGCCATACCTTTAATATGTTCAGGTGTGGTTCCACAACAACCACCAATAATATTTAAAAAACCCGATTGCGCCCATTCTTCTACATGAGTATTCATGTCTTCAACGCTAAAATCATATTCACCGAAAGCATTAGGTAAACCAGCATTAGGATGTGCTGATACGGCAAAGTCACAGATTCGACTCATTTCTTGCACATATTGCCTGAGTTCAACCGGCCCTAATGCACAATTTAAACCAAAGGAAATTGGCTTTGCATGTCTTAATGAATTATAAAACGCTTCAGTTGTTTGCCCTGATAAAGTGCGGCCTGAAGCATCAGTAATCGTGCCCGAAATCATGACGGGGTACTTAATATCTAACTCTTCAAATACTGTTTCAACAGCGAATATAGCCGCTTTCGCATTTAGGGTATCAAAGATCGTTTCAATTAAGATAAGATCCGAACCTCCTTCAATAAGCGCATGAGTTGATTCTTTATATGCTTCAACTAATTGATCAAAAGTGACGTTTCGATACGCAGGGTCATTTACATCAGGAGAGATAGAACAAGTTCTATTCGTTGGGCCCAACACACCCGCAACAAAACGTGGTTTGTGCGGTTCTTTTGCGGTAAATTCATCGGCGACTTCACGGGCTAATGCCGCAGCCACTTTGTTAATGTCTGCACTATGAGATTCCATGTCATAATCAGCCATTGCGATAGTAGTGGCATTAAAAGTATTTGTTTCAATAATATCAGCGCCTGCAGCAAGATATTCGCTGTGAATAGCTTTAATGATATCTGGTTGCGATAACACCAGCATATCGTTATTACCTTTAACATCTAAGTGCCAATCAGCAAAATGCTCACCACGATAATCTTGTTCTTCCAATTTATAAGCTTGGATCATCGTCCCCATAGCGCCATCAAGAATTAAGATGCGGTTTTCTAATTGCTGTTTCATTAATGAAAAGGAGGTTGAATGTTGCATGTGATGACTCTTTATTAACGTTGATGACTAGGATGAATTGCCTGAATATTGTTAGCATCAAGCTGATAGGGTGTAATTTGATAAACGTAATAGTTTAGCCAGTTAGTAAATAAAAGACTGCCGTGGCTTTTCCAGTTACACATTGGCTTTTGTTTAACGTCATTTTCTGGGTAGTAGTTTTCGGGCATTATAGCATTTTCTGAGGTTGTTAGATCACGATGATATTCATCATCTAAGGTAGTCGCATCATATTCTGGGTGTCCCGTTAAATATACTTGCTGCTTATTTTTACTAACGGCCAGATATACTCCAGCTGTAGGCGACTCAGCCACTACGGTTAAATTTGGCACTGACAAATAATCAGCCTTATCAATATAACCATAACGGGAATGAGGCACATTAAAGTAATCTTCAAATCCACGAGTTAAATCTTCTTTTGCATCTAAAGGAGAATGAAGATAAACGCCTGATAATTTTTTAGGTCGTAAGTGACGGTTCAAGCCATAATGATGATACAAAGCGGCATGCGCAGCCCAACACGAAAACATTGTAGATGTAACATTTCTTTCAGCCCAATCAAATACTTCACAAATTTTATCCCAAAAGGTGACTTTTTCGTATTCTAATAAAGCAAGTGGTGCCCCCGTAACAATAAGACCATCATATTGTTTATGTTTAATATCATCGAATAAACGATAAAAATTATCTAGGTGCTCTTGTGGGGTATGTTTAGATTCTGCTGTATTAATACGGACAAACTCAATATTAATTTGTAATGGCGTATTTGACAGCATTCGACAAATTTGTACTTCCGTTTCAATTTTATTAGGCATCAAGTTTAAAATCGCCACTTCCATGGGACGAATTTCTTGATTAATAGCTCTATGTTCTGACATAACAAATATATTTTCATTATCAAGAACTTGTAAGGCAGGTAGTTGATCAGGAATTTTAATTGGCATTGCATACACCCAAGAGTCGATTCGTATTGTATTTCTCGAAGATAACCTTTACAGATTATTATAGTGTGTAATGTGCCTTGGATTGCTAGCTATGTCAACATCTAAACGTATAGACGTCTAAAACAGTTATGCATAGTTTAGATTGAAACTGTCTGATATAGGTATTTTTGATCACTAAAAAACCCAGTAGCAATGTTACTGGGTTTTTATTATATTCTAAAGTATAAGGATAAAAATAAGCAAGTCTGCCGTGTTTAAACTTACACGCTCTTGATGTAGCTTACTCGGCTACCGCTTCTTCTTGTTCTGAGCTTTCAGTTTTCTTATTTAAAAACATCTCACGTAAACGAGTATCTAGCTCTTTTGATACTTCAGGGTTTTGACGCATATACTCAACTGCTTTTGCTTTACCTTGACCAATACGATCGCCGTTGTAGCTATACCAAGCACCTGCTTTTTCAACCATCTTATTTTGAACCCCTAAATCAAGCAATTCACCTAAACTGTTGATACCTTCACCATACAAAATTTGAAACTCAACTTGCTTGAATGGCGGTGCTACTTTGTTTTTTACTACCTTAACGCGCGTTTCATTACCCACAATTTCATCGCCATTTTTTACCGCACCAATGCGACGAATGTCTAAACGTACTGAGGCGTAAAATTTAAGTGCATTACCACCTGTTGTTGTTTCTGGGTTACCAAACATAACACCAATTTTCATACGAATTTGGTTGATGAAGATCATCATGGTATTAGATTGTTTAAGGTTACCGGTTAATTTACGCATTGCTTGAGAAAGCATACGTGCTTGAAGACCCATGTGAGAGTCTCCCATGTCACCTTCAATCTCAGCTTTTGGTGTTAGCGCTGCAACCGAGTCAACTACAATCACGTCAACGGCGCCTGAGCGCGTTAACATGTCGCAAATCTCTAATGCTTGTTCACCTGTGTCAGGTTGTGAAACGAGTAATTCATTAATATTCACACCAAGTTTTTCTGCGTAAATAGGATCAAGTGCATGTTCCGCATCAACGAAAGCACATACTTTTCCATTACGCTGCGCTTCGGCAATCACTTCTAGTGTTAAGGTTGTTTTACCACTTGATTCTGGGCCGTATATTTCAACAACTCGTCCCATTGGTAAGCCGCCTGCACCCAGTGCAATATCTAACCCTAAAGAACCTGTAGAAATGGTTTCAACATCCATGCTACGATTCTCACCTAATTTCATGATTGAACCTTTACCAAATTGACGTTCAATTTGACTTAACGCAGCAGAGAGTGCTTTTTCTTTGTTATCGTCCATTTCTTGCTCCAATGTTTCGGATAAATCTTTGTAATGCGCAAAGTATACTGTATGACCGTACAGTATCAAGTGTTTTTTTATTATAACGTAGTTTTTTTGCTGAATTAAACAGTAGTATCTTGTTTATATTGAAAATTTTATTCGCTTTAAGGTTTAGCTAACAAACAAAAAAAAACGCTACTCAAAGCGAGTAGCGTTTTTCATTTATGTATTTTCTGTTAGATTATGCTTTTCTTCTTGAAAAAGATAACCCCATCATTGCTAAACCTAAAATAGCAATTGTAGAAGGTTCTGGTACAGTAACTGAGCCAACATCAAGTGCTGAATACATGATGGTGCCACCTGCAGTTAAAAACTCACCAAAGCCATTACCAAAAAAAGTAACCGTAGTAAATTGAGACGAATCATCAATAGCACCAACGAAGAATGCATCACCAGCATTACCGCCTGCAGCCGTTGCAGGGTTATCGTTAACATTTGTAGCACTTGCTACTTTAATTGCTGTACCGCCATCAAAGCTGATAAATAACTCAGAAGTAAAACAGCATGTTGCCCAATCGCCTACTTCAAAGCCTAATGCATTCACTGCGCTGTCAAACGTAAAGGTTAAACCAGAACCTGCACCATTATCATTGTTATCTCGCGGGTCAATACCAATCATTTCACCTGTAGAGTTATCAACATTTGCACCATAAACACTTTCATATGATCCATCAGTGGTTGAAATCGTAAAATCACCCAAATCCCAAGAGTTTCCGCCACTTAATCCACTTAAATTAACTGAACTTACCGCGCTGCCTGCATTCGTCACAGTTGTTGTGAATTGATTTTGACCATTTGTGATCGTGTCATAATAATCTAGTATTGTCGCTTGAGATGCACCAGCTACTAGGCATAAAGAAAGAGAAAGAGTTTTGATTGCTTTATTAATCATTTTTTATTCCATTAAGTTAATTAAAAACATTTTGTTATTACAAACAAAAAGCAAATTAAATGCCAGCATGTATATAACCCATAAAAACAATAACTTAAGAATTTTAAATAACAAAAACATTACATAAGTGTAAAATATTTAGACACTTTTCCAAAGTTACTCTATTTAAGGTTGAATACACCCCTTAGTTAAAATTACAATCTACAATATAAGAACATATTGATAAGTTAATTAATGACCACAAACCCAAGCCTTGATTCACACACACCCATGATGCGTCAGTATCTGACAATAAAAGCTGAATTTCCGAACATTTTGGTTTTTTATCGTATGGGGGATTTTTACGAATTATTTTTTGATGATGCGAAAAAAGCCGCAGATTTACTTGATATATCCTTAACAGCTCGTGGTAAAGCTGGCGGCAATGCAATTCCAATGGCCGGTGTGCCCTACCATGCCGTAGAAAATTATTTAGCTAAACTCGTTAAACTTGGTGAATCTGTCGCTATATGTGAACAAGTAGGTGATCCCGCAACCAGTAAAGGCCCTGTAGAAAGAAAAGTTGTTCGCATTGTGACACCTGGAACTATTAGCGATGAAGCTTTATTGTCTGATCGCCAAGACAATTTACTCGTTTGTATTTTTCAACATAAAGAACACTTTGGCCTAGCATACTTAGATATGACCAGCGGGCGTTTTGTCATCTGTGAACCCCAATCTAACGAGCAACTGCAAGCTGAATTACAACGATTATCGCCTGCAGAGCTGTTATATCCGGAGTCTTTCGAGCATGAAGCTTTGATCCGAAGCTTTAAAGGAATAAGAAGACGCCCTGACTGGGAATTTGACCATCAAACATCCGTGGCATTATTGAACAAGCAATTTAACACTAAAGAATTAAAAGGCTTCGGAGTAGAAGCGTTTCCATTAGGCATAGCAGCCGCAGGTTGTTTGTTACAGTATGTGAAAGACACTCAGCGAACTGCTTTGCCGCATATACGTGCTATCAAAGCAGAATCGGCACAACAAGGTGTTATTTTAGATGCAGCCACACGCCGAAATTTAGAATTAACCCAGAATTTACAAGGTGGACAAGAAAATACTTTATCTTCAGTATTAGATGGCACAACCACCCCAATGGGTTCTAGATTACTAAAGCGTTGGTTGCATTTTCCGTTGCGCGATTTGCCTACGTTACAAGCGAGGCAGCATGCTACTTCAACGTTAATTGAGCATGAATCATATGTAGACATTCAAGATTTATTAAAAAAAATGGGCGATGTTGAGCGAATTGTTGCCCGAATTGCATTAAGAACAGCTAGACCTCGTGACTTTGCAAGGCTCAAAAATGCATTACATATATTGCCAATGCTACAACCATTTACAGCTAATACCAAAAGTGAACTACTCACAACAGTTGCTAAAAATACTCAACCAATAAGTCACCTCAGCGATTTATTAACCACGGCTATCGTTGAGAACCCGCCTGTGTTAATAAGAGATGGTGGGGTAATCGCGCCTGGCTACAATCAAGAGCTAGATACCTTAAGGGATCTTAGCCAAGGGGCGAGTGAGTTTTTAGCTCAGCTAGAGCAAAGAGAGAAAGAGAAAACTGGCATTCAATCATTAAAAGTTGGTTACAATAAAGTACATGGCTTTTATATTGAAATTAGCCGCGCAAGCTCGAATGAAGTTCCGCCGGAATATATTCGTAGACAAACACTAAAAAATAACGAACGCTTTATCACCGAAGAATTGAAATCTCATGAAGAAAAAGTATTAAGTGCGCAAAGTAAGTTTTTAGCCTTAGAAAAGAAATTATATGAAGCGCTATTTGATCTCATACTGCCAAACATCGATTCTTTACAGTCTCTTGCTGACTCCTTAGCGACTCTAGATGTAATCGCTAACTTTGCTGAACGAGCAGAAACGTTACAATACTCACAACCAATATTACATGATGGCTCAGGCATACATATTGATAATGGCCGTCATCCCGTAGTCGAGAAAATGACAGCAGATCCTTTCATTGCAAACCCAGTAGCACTGTCAGACAGCCGTAAAATGCTGATAATTACCGGCCCTAACATGGGCGGTAAATCAACTTATATGCGCCAAACTGCATTAATCGTTTTACTTGCTCATGTGGGTTGTTTTGTACCGGCAGATGCCGCTAAAATCGGCTTAGTTGATCGTATTTTTACCCGAATTGGTGCTTCTGATGATTTAGCAAGTGGTCGTTCTACCTTTATGGTTGAAATGACGGAAACGGCCAATATTCTGCATAATGCAAGCCAAAATAGTTTGGTATTACTCGATGAAATTGGCAGAGGTACTAGTACTTACGATGGTCTTTCACTCGCCTGGGCGTGTGCAGAAATGCTTGCTTTACGCACTAAAGCTTATACATTATTTGCCAGTCATTATTTTGAACTAACCTTACTCGCCGAACAAATTCCAACCTTAGCCAATGTACATTTAGACGCTAAAGAGCACGATGACAACATTATTTTTATGCATGCCGTTCAAGAAGGTGCAGCAAGCAAAAGTTTTGGTTTACAAGTTGCTCAACTTGCTGGTGTGCCACATAGCGTGATCCAACGTGCAAAGCAAAAACTTAAAGAGTTAGAGACACAACAGCCAAGTGTTAACATTGACTTAAAAGCCCCTTACGAACAGTTACCACTCGTTGATATTGAGCACCCTGTTGTGAATACCTTAGAAAACACAGATATAGATAACTTAACACCAAAGCAGGCTTTAGATTTATTGTATGATTTAAAGCAAAAATTAGATTAAAAGGGTCAGGTACATTAAAAATGTAAGCCAAGCATGAGTATATTTTTAATACATCGTCTTTTTAAAAGTAATCACCTAGGACCTGTTGATCTTTCGAGATTAAATTTTGTTCGAACCCAAAGGGCAACGTTTATTAACAAACAAAAAAACCAGCCAATTGGCTGGTTTATCTAATTTGGCTTAATCCTTATTACGCTTGAAACAAAGCTTCAATTGATAAGTCTTGACCGCTTAAAATATCGCGTAAACGTTTTAAAGCTTCAACTTGAATTTGACGTACTCGTTCGCGAGTTAATCCAATTTCAACACCAACATCTTCTAAGGTTGCAGCTTCGTAGCCTAATAATCCAAAACGACGTGCGAGTACTTCTCGTTGTTTTGAATTTAACTCATTCAGCCAATGCACAATATTATTTTTAATATCATCTGTTTGTAAGTTGTTTTCCGGACCATTTGATTTTTCATCGGGTATAACATCTAACAATACTTTGTCTGACTCAGCGCCAAATGGGGTATCTACTGAGGCAATACGCTCATTCAAACGGAGCATTTTCGATACATCGGCAACCGGTACATCTAAAGCATGAGCAATATCTTCTGCGGTTGGTTCGTGATCGAGCTTTTGCACCAACTCACGGGCAGTTCTTAAATAGATATTAAGTTCTTTGACTACATGAATAGGTAAGCGAATGGTACGCGTTTGATTCATGATCGCTCGTTCAATTGTTTGACGTATCCACCACGTTGCATAGGTTGAAAATCTAAAGCCGCGTTCAGGATCAAACTTTTCAACAGCACGAATTAAACCTAAATTCCCTTCTTCAATGAGATCTAATAGTGGTAATCCACGATTGTTATAACGACGTGCAATTTTTACGACAAGACGCAGATTACTTTCAATCATACGTTTTCTTGAGGGCTCGTCACCTTTTAGGGCTAAACGAGAAAAATAAACTTCTTCCTCAGCAGTTAACAAGGGTGAAAAGCCAATTTCACCAAGATACAACTGTGTGGCATCTAAATTTGAAGGTACATCATCCTGTACTTTGTCTAATACTTCCTGTTCTGCTGCATTAACAGCGTTTTCGACAGTTTCACTTTTTAATTCTTTTTTTTTGCTCATGCTATAATCTCCCATCATTCGCAAAGCTGAATTACTTATAAAATACTCACGTCATCTCCAAATTATTATTTTAGTTTTTATCTTCTCGGCAAATACTTTAATGGATTTACTGGCTTACCACGGAAGCGAACTTCAAAATGAAGCATGACTCTTTCCGCGCCACTATCACCCATTTTCGCAATAACTTGACCTGCTTTAACAGTTTGCTGCTCCTTGACCAATATTTGATTGTTGTGAGCATAAGCGCTTAAGTAGTCATCATTATGTTTGACGATAACCAACTGGCCATATCCTCGCAACACATCACCGGCATATACTACCTTGCCATCAGCTGCTGCCTTCACAGAATCATTACGATTACCTGCGATGTCAATTCCTTTATTACCTTGTTTTCTCGTAGAAAACTTATTAATGAGCTTTCCACTTGCAGGCCATTTCCACGTTCTTATTTTTTGCGAAAATGTTCCTTGATTGTCAGATGGCTTTATGTATGTTTTTTGCCCTCTTACATTTTTACCATACGCCTGCTTTTTATTTGATGCAACAGGTTTTTTTACAACTTTCTGCTGTTGTTTCTGTGTCGTTTTACTTGAAGGTTTATTTTTACTCGCCTTCACGGATTTTTTAGCTAAAAATATTTTTTGTCCAGGAAATATTTTAAACGGAGGAGCAATATCATTGTATGAAGCGAGTGTTCTAACATCTAAACCAGCACGCCAAGAAATAGAATATAACGTTTCTCCTTTCTTAACGATATATTCAGTGCCTGATAGGCTATTCCGCACTTGTTTACTTAACGGTACTTTAGCTTTCGCTTCTATTACGGGTGCCGGTGTTTGTCTTGATGAACAAGCAAATAAGGTCATTAACAGTAAGCAAACAACAATTCGATTAAGCACAAATCCCTCTTTAAAGTGAACTAAACGTTATTAACGAAGCGCGAAATAGGCGATAGCAATTAAGGCTACCAACAGCCAGCCAAGAATATCAACCCATTTCCTGAGTTTTTGTTCTACTTGCTCACCGCCAGCATATATAAGGCCTGCAACTAAAAAGAAACGCAAACCTCTGCCAATCGCTGAAACGAATAAAAACGGCAAAAATGCCATTTGTAAAAAACCAGCACTCACGGTAAAAACTTTGTACGGAACAGGAGAAAAACCGGCAATGAATACTACCCATACCCCCCACTCTTTAAACCAAAATACCGCTTGATCAAACGTTTCTTGCTTACCCCACTCAATGATTAAAGGTTGAATCCACGGCTCAAACATAAAATAGCCAAGCGCATAACCCGCAACGCCGCCCATCACAGACGCCACAGTTGTTAAAGAAGCATAAAACCAAGCTTTACGCCTTTTTGCAACAACCATTGGCGCTAATAGCACATCTGGCGGTATAGGAAAAAATACAGATTCTGCAAACGTTAGTACGGCGAGAATGACTGGCGCAAATTTGTGCTTAGCCCATTTTATTGTCCAATCATAGAGCGCGGTAAATATTTTCATTGTACCGCTCCTGGTACTAATGGAACGAAACGAACGGCTTCCACATGTTGTTCATTAAATTCATTACCTTGTCGCTTTATAATTTTTAGTATTTGTGTTTGTTCACCCACAGGTATAACTAAACGTCCGCCATCTGCTAGTTGCTCTAATAATGCTTGCGGTACTTCTGTTGGCGCAGCTGTAACAATGATAGCTTGAAAGGGTGCTTTGCTTTTCCAACCCTTCCAACCATCTCCATGCTTCATGGAAATGTTGTGAAAATCGATGGACTGTAATTTTCTTTTCGCTTGAAATTGCAAAGACTTAATACGCTCAACAGAATAAACATGTGGCGTTAATTGCGCTAAAATTGATGTTTGGTAACCTGATCCTGTGCCTATTTCTAAGATACTGTCAGGAGTGCCGTCAGCTAGAAGTAGTTCTGACATTTTTGCGACAATATATGGTTGAGAAATAGTTTGCCCTTGGCCTATCGGCAGCGCGGTATTGTCATATGCTTTATGTGCTAATATTTCTGGTATAAATATATGTCTAGGGCTACGAGCAATTGCTTGTAGCACTTGTGGATTTTTTATCCCCTCGGATTGTAACTTCTGCGCCAGCAACTCACCACTACGCGTGGATTTTCCACCCACTCGATGTCTTACTCTGACATTCATTTTATTATTCTCTTAATTGAAATTCATTAATCCATTCAGTCATAATTGACATACTTTTATAAGCTGTCATATCAACTGTTAACGGTGTTACCGATGCAAATCCTTTACTGACCGCATTAAAATCTGTACCTTCTCCGGCATCAAGTTCTGCACCTAATGCTCCGTACCAATAAATGTCGCGTTGCCAAGGGTCTTTACTCACTTTCATAGTTTCAGCTTTGTGACGATGACCTAAACGTGTGACTTTAATACCTTTAACTTCTGTTAACGGGACATCTGGTACATTTAAATTAATAATTTGATCAGCAGGTAGTGGATGTTGTCTCAACCGCTGTATAAACTTTGCGGCAACAACAGCGGCTGTCTCAAAATGTTTTTCGTCTTTGCCTGCTAGTGATACTGCTACAGCTGGCATACCCATATGCCGCCCTTCGGTGGCTGCTGCAACCGTACCAGAATAAAGCGTATCATCACCTAAGTTAGCCCCATGATTAATGCCGGCTACAACTAAATCAGGTGCAGGGTCCATCAGTTGACTGATCCCTAAATGCACTGAATCGGTAGGTGTACCGTTAACAGAATAAAAACCATTATCCAGTTTTTGCGCTCTTAACGGATTAATTAAGGTAAGTGAGTTACTCGCACCACTACAGTTGCGATCAGGAGCAACAACAGTGACTTCTGCAATCTTTTTTAACTCTTGATATAACGCCTTAATGCCTTGAGCATTAACACCGTCATCATTGCTTAATAATATTCTCATTATTTACTACTCTATCTAACGGTTAAATCTTGGTAACACAAAAGTTCACGTAATACTGAAGTAGCAAAGCATCCTGCATCAAGCGAAAAAGTAAGTACTGCGTGTTTTTTCTCAGTGTCCACTTGAATATGGCAATCACGTGGCATTAACCTGATTCGTCGACGCTCTTGTTTTAAGCCATGCTTTATTAAGCCATGGCATAAATCTTCATGTAACGCCGCTATTTTTTGTTCCTGTGCTGCTATTGTTGCGACACTAAATAATTCACCCTTTCCCCACATTGCCGCAGTTAGGTCAACATCACCTTGAGCTAAACGTTGCTTAAGATCGGGGGTAACTTCATCAACCTTAAACACTGATTGTGTGCCCGACAACATTAACGCATCACCAACTTGTAGGTGATCGAACTGCTCATGTTCTATACGCGATGAAACAAGGTGATTAAAAATAAATGAACGTGCAGCTGATAAATATATCCCCCGCATTTTTTTATTTTTCACTTTCTTTCCAGAGAACAGTTCACGCGCTTTATTGACGTTTTCACCGTCAATGCCAAAGCGTTGCTCACCAAAATAATTTGGCACACCAAAATGATTTATCGCCTGCCAACGCTGCTGCAACTTAACAATATCGCTGATATTTCTCAACGTTATTTCAAAACGATTACCACTCAGTGCCCCTATACGTAGCTTTTTATTATGACGCTGAAACGATAATATCTCTACGCCATTAATCACCAATTCATCAAGGTTGTCTATTGCTTTACCAGGTAGGTGTACACCAAACCATTGCTCAGTCACTGCAAACCGATCTTTTAATCCAGCATAAGTGACTAAGCTTTCTTTAACGTTAAAGAAACTCGCAAGTTGTTTGGCAACAAACGTGGTATTGAGCCCTGTTTTTCTAAGATGAATAAGTAAATGCTCGCCTTCACCTGAGGGTAAAAAAGGTAATATTTCGAAAACTTTAAAGTCTTCACGCTGTGTACGTAAATCACCTGTTATTTCTGGTTTGCCAAAAAGGTATCGCCATTGGCTCATCAAATTATTGCTCATTAGACACCAATAACACGACAGCATGAACAGCAATACCATGTTCTTCTCCAACAAAACCAAGTTTCTCGGTCGTGGTTGCCTTGACATTAACTTGATTGATAGCACAGTTCATATCAATGGATAGAATTTCGCGCATATCGGTTAAGTGAGGCGCCATTTTCGGTGCTTGCGCTACAATTGTGATATCTGCATTACCTAATTTAAAGCCATGCTCATTCATTAAGCCTACTACGTGACGTAATAAAATTCTGCTATCAATGTTTTCATATTGATTGTCAGTGTCTGGAAAGTGGTTACCAATATCAGCTAAGCACAACGCACCTAATATCGCATCACAAAGGGCATGTATAGCAACATCTCCATCAGAATGAGCAAGAAAGCCCTGATGATAAGGAATTTTCACCCCAGCCATCACAATAGGCCCTTTACCACCAAATTTGTGTACATCAAAGCCATGTCCTATTCGCATGAGTAGTCCTGTTGTTTTAATAAAATAAATTCTGCCATTGCTAGGTCATCCGGTTGAGTAATTTTAATATTATCCGCTCTTCCTTGTACTAATAAACTCGATTCGCCGGCCAGTTCAATCGCTGATGCTTCGTCTGTGACGGTTTCACCGTCGATGAGCGCTTGTTCAATGGCATTTTTTAATAACTTTGCAGGATACATTTGCGGCGTTAATGCATGCCATAAATGTTCGCGTGCTACCGTTTTTTTAACGAAAGCTGTTTTGTCTTCAACATAGCTTCTTTTCATCGTGTCTCTAACAGGTATTGCTAATAGTCCACCCGTTTGTTGTAAAAGACATTGTTCAATCAGCAGATCAATGTCTTGATGTGTGACACAAGGTCTAGCAGCGTCATGTACAATAACCCAGTCAACGGTTTGATCTTCAATGGCACATAGCCCATTCAGTACAGAATCAACTCGCTCTTTGCCACCATTTGCAACTCTTACTTTTGGGTGTTCTGCTAATCGTGTTGAAGCAAAGTATTGATCGGACTTACTCACCGAGATAACAATTGATATGATACTAGGATGGCTAGCAAGCTTGTCTACGGTATGTTGTAAAATGGTCTTATTAGCTATCGATAAATACTGCTTAGGACAATTAGTTTGCATGCGCTTACCAACACCAGCTGCAGGAATCACAGCAACAATTTTAGGAATTTTAGGCATTCTAACTGCTAGCCTTTATTGGGTTTGTTAGTAATAATGCGAAAAAACGTTTCATCTTGCTTTATCATGCCTAGTTCGTTTCGTGCACGTTCTTCTATGGCTTCAACACCCGATTTTAAATCATCGGTATCAGCATAAAGCAGTTTATTACGCTTTCTTAATTTATCATTATCAGCTTGTTGTCTGGCAATTTCATCTTCTAGAGCAAGGTAATCAGGCACACTGTTTTTACCGAGCCAAAGTCGATATTGCAGCATAATTAAAAATATAAGCAAAATGCCTGAGATAAAACGCATCAATTGAAAACAACCTTTAAAAAGATAGCATTATTATAAATGCGATTAACCTGCTGTAAACATGCAAGCACGAATTCAAGGCTTAATTGTTAGGGTTTGCTTGAAATTACGCCAATTTATTGCACATGACAGTAACAATTCTCTTAATGTTGGCATTGTTGGTATTGTCTTTTGATCATTTAACCAAGTATGCCCTGTACAGGCAGCTGTCATCACTTTTTTATTGGGTTTTAATAATTTTATCGGTTGAGACTGTGGTCCATCAAGTGTAAACCAACCAAAGGTATTGGTTCGAAACCTTTGGTTTTCCATATCGATACGATCAATTGAATCAAGCATTATACGAGACTCATCAGCCACAGGAACCACTAAACCATGCGTTAAGGGCGCAGATAAATACCATTGATTAACTTCATCAGTCTCTTGCCCTGCAAGAGGGGGGTGGATAGATTGCTTTGCAGACCAACTGGCATTTTGAATATCTAACGTAAGCGGTGTTTTCGTTTGTAGCATACTCGATGCAGTACGCTTTACATAATAAGAAAGGCTTTTTAAGCGTCCTTGAATCGCGCTTGCTGAGTCTAACTGCATTCTAGATAGCGATGTAATTTCTCGCTCATATAAAGCACAGCAAAGCTCAGCAAAGTCTGCTGACTGTGATTCATCTTGCCATAAAGATACTTGCTCAGTCATAAGCTAAAATTATTACTCTACACCCTATTTTGTTCACACTTTAAGCATACTTGATTGTTAGTGAAAGATAAATTGCTACTTTAGCGAATGTCTGTATCTGTTTTTAATCGCTTCACTTTAAAATCTCGTTTACACTAGCTTTAAAATTACTTTGCTTTATCTTTTGAAATACAAGGGAATAATCATGCTTTTTCAAGAACCCAGTAATAATTCAGCAGCAACGGGGAATGGGTTAGATCCAAGCCAATTACTGCAAAACGAAATTGACTTAATAACCCAAGCTTACCAAGTAACCGTTGAGTTTTTTACCACTTACACCTTTCAATTAATTGGCGCTGTTATCATTTTTATTATTGGCTATATATTAGCGGGGAAAATTGCTAATGCTGTATTAAAGTTATGTCAAAAACACCAATTAGACATCACGCTTAGTCAATTTTTATCAAACACAGCAAAGATGCTGATTGTCATTATGATTGCCATCGTGGCTTTAGCAAAACTTGGCATTAGTGTTACGCCATTCATTGCTGCTATCGGTGCCATTTCATTGGGTGCAGGTTTAGCACTTCAAGGCTTACTGTCAAACTATGCGGCTGGGTTTAATATTATTTTAATTCGACCATTTGTTGTCGGCGACACAATTACGGTGCAAGGGGTAACAGGTGTGGTTAAAGAAGTATTACTTGCTTATACCATTATTGCCGATAAAGACAACGTAAAGATTACCATTCCTAATAAGCATATCGTTGGCGAGATATTACACAATTCTAAAGATGATTCTTTATTGGATCTTACTGTTGGGATTGCCTATAAAGAGGATCCAATATCCACTATCACTTTATTAGAAAATGTCATCGAAAATTTAGATATTTCAGGTGGTACTAAAGCGACTCAAATAGGTATTGAAGCATTTGGCGATAGCTCAATTGATATTGCTTTACGTATTTGGACACCAACAGAGTATTTATATGAAAACAAGTTCAAAGCGTATAAAGCCATTTATTTAGCGCTACGAGAAGCGAATATAGAAATTCCCTTTCCACAACGCGACGTTCATCTTATCCAAAAATAAAGTTGAACAGATGCTTTTTAATAGACCAAAAAAACCACGTTACTGAGTGATCAATAACGTGGTTTTTAATAAACCTTTAAACCTATGGCTTTTTCTATCATTCAGCCTAAGGGTACATAACCTGAGCTCAGGTTACATAGCAAAAGATTACTGACCTTTTACTTCAGATAAACCGTTAAATATTGCTTTATCACCTAAATACTCTTCAATTCGTAATAGTTGGTTGTACTTAGACACACGGTCGGAACGACATAACGAACCTGTTTTAATTTGACCGGCTGCAGTACCAACTGCTAAATCAGCAATGGTTGCATCTTCAGTTTCACCACTACGATGTGAAATAACAGCAGTAAAACCAGCGTCTTTTGCCATTTTAATAGCCGCTAAAGTTTCCGTTAACGAACCTATTTGGTTAAACTTGATCAAAATTGAATTACCAATGCCTTGCTCAATACCACGGGCTAATATTTTAGTATTGGTAACGAATAAGTCATCACCAACGATTTGTACTTTATCACCAAGTAATTTGGTTTGGTAAGCAAAGCCGTCCCAGTCTGATTCGTCTAAACCGTCTTCAATAGATACAATAGGATATTGTTCACACAGTGTTGCTAAGAAATCAGAGAATTCATTAGCAGAAAATTGTTTGCCTTCACCTTTAAGATCATAAATGCCTTTATCAGCGTCATAAAATTCTGATGCTGCACAGTCCATCGCTAGCGTAACATCTTTACCTAGTTCATAGCCTGCCGCTTCAGTTGCTTCTTTTATAACAGCTAATGCATCAGCATTAGACTCTAAATTAGGTGCAAAACCGCCTTCATCACCAACGGCTGTGCTCATGCCCTTAGCAGATAACACTTTTTTTAATGCATGAAAGATTTCAGCGCCAACTCGAAGTGCTTCTGTAAAGCTTTTAGCAGCAACTGGCTGTATCATAAACTCTTGAATATCAACGTTATTATCTGCATGCTCACCACCATTTAAAATATTCATCATAGGTAAAGGTAATGAATATTGACCAGATGTACCGTTTAAGTCTGCAATATGTTCAAACAATTGTACTTTCTTTTCCATTGCTGCTGCTTTTGCATTAGCAAGCGATACGGCTAAAATAGCATTCGCACCAAATTTTTCTTTATTTTCAGTACCGTCTAAATCAATCATCGTTTGATCTATTTCAGCTTGCGCCAATGCACTTTTACCAATCAGTGCAGGAGCAATACTCTCATTGACTGCTGCAACCGCTTTCAATACTCCTTTACCCAAGTAACGTGATTTGTCACCATCACGCAATTCAAGTGCTTCACGTGAACCAGTAGACGCTCCAGAAGGCGCTGCAGCGCGTCCCCAAGCACCTGATGCTAAAAATACATCTGCTTCTACGGTAGGGTTACCGCGTGAATCCATTATTTCACGTGCAATCACTTTACTGATATTTGACATTGTTTTTCCTCTGACTCATTGTTCATGACAGCCTATGAACAAGCTAATTATAAATAATGTACTTACATCGACAAAAGTAAACGTAAGTGTTAAAAAAACAAAACCGCAGCAAGAGCCACGGTTTTAAAAAGATTATGCTTTATTTGATTTGTTTTTACGGTACTCGTAAGCAGCCGCAATAAAGCTCTCAAATAGCGGATGTCCATCTCGAGGCGTTGAATTAAACTCCGGATGAAATTGTCCTGCAATAAACCAAGGGTGATCTGGAATTTCTATCACCTCAACCAAACTCTTATCGGTAGATAACCCAGAAAAAACTAAACCAGCCTTGCCGATTTTATCTCTGTAGTTATTATTTACCTCATAACGGTGACGGTGTCTTTCATAAATTGTTTCACTGCCATATACGTCGCATACCTTGGTACCTTTCAGTAAGTGGCACAATTGTGACCCTAGACGCATCGTACCGCCTAAATCTGAGTTTTCATCACGGTATTCCATTTGGCCTTCTTCGTCTAGCCACTCATTGATTAAACCCACAACAGGATATGGCGTAGCTTGATTAAACTCAGTACTGTGCGCATCTTCCATGCCCACTACATTTCGAGCAAATTCAATTAAGGCCACTTGCATACCTAAACAAATACCTAAGTAAGGTACTTTATTTTCACGGGCGTATTGTGCAGCAAGTATTTTCCCTTCAACGCCACGTTCACCAAACCCGCCAGGTACTAAAATTGCGTGTAAATCATCTAACTGTTGAGTACCTTTTGATTCAATATTCTGAGAATCGATATATTGAATTTTAACATTCAGTTGATTCTTTAAACCTGCATGTTTTAAAGCTTCATTCACTGATTTATAGGCATCAGGTAACTCGATATATTTACCTACCATGCCAACTCTAATTTCGCTGATAGAATTCGCTTCTTGATACAGTACTTTTTCCCACTCAGATAAATCAGCTTCCGGCGCGTCTATACCAAAACGTTTCGTTACTAATTCATCAGCTCCTTGTTCTTTTAAGATAGCTGGAATTTTATAAATTGAGTCTACATCACGCATCGCAATAACCGCACGCTCTGCTACATTACAAAATAATGCGATTTTTTCACGTTCATTTGCCGGTATTGCATTTTCACTACGACAGACCAATAAATCTGGGAAAATACCAATAGAGCGAAGCTCTTTTACAGAGTGTTGCGTAGGTTTAGTTTTAATTTCACCTGAGGCAGCTAAGTAAGGAACAAGGGTTAAATGCATGAACATTGCACGTTCACGCCCTAGTTCAGTGCCAAGCTGACGAATTGCTTCTAAAAATGGTTGTGACTCAATATCACCAACCGTACCGCCAATTTCAACCATCGCAATGTCAGCACCTTCAGCGCCTTCGATCACTCTACGTTTAATATCATTGGTAATGTGTGGAACTACCTGAATAGTTGCACCTAAATACTCACCTCTACGCTCGCGCGCAAGTACATCTTGATAGATGCGCCCTTGAGTAAAGTTATTCCGTTTTGTCATTTTGGTACGAATAAAGCGCTCGTAATGACCTAAATCTAAGTCAGTTTCAGCACCATCTTCTGTAACAAAGACTTCACCATGTTGAATGGGGCTCATTGTCCCTGGGTCAACATTAATATATGGATCTAACTTTAACATCGTAACTTTCAAGCCACGTGCCTCAAGAATTGCCGCAAGAGATGCTGCCGCAATACCTTTACCAAGAGACGATACAACGCCACCGGTTACGAAAATATATCTAGTTGTCATGCGTTACCCAGAATCAGGAAAATTAGAAAAATTTGCGTTTTTGTGTGTTGAATCAGCAAGAAAGTGCTACGAAATATTGCGCTAATGCCGCCTCAACAAGACGGGAGAGCATTATACGCATTTCGCTGATTAACAACAACACAAACTTATCATCAATCTATATAAAATAGTCGATAATTTTAGAAACGAAAACTTGCAGTGATGCTCGAAAACGATATCATCCATATATTCTTCCCGTTTGCAGAGCGTCTATATGAATTCCGATCGTTGTCAGCACGTTTTCACCGCTATTGATAAAATCAACCGCCAAGATCCAAATAAGCTCACCATCAATCAAGAAAGTATTGCTAAAGAGTTAGTTTACGGTCACCAAATGACTGCTTGTTTGAATAAGTACTGGCCAAATGCCAATGAATGTTTACAAATAGCGGTACGTGCGCAACATGTAAAACGTTGGCATATAGCACGCTCCGAATATCCTACAGGTAAACAAGGCTATCTTACTTGGCGAAAAGAGTTAGGGAAAATGCACGCTGATATAGCCAAAAAGATTATGCTAGAACATGGTTATAATGAGCAAGAAGCTGAACACACCGCTAAAATTATTAGAAAAGAAAAGTTAAAACGAGATCAAGACAGCCAAACACTCGAAGATGTTGCATGCTTGGTGTTTTTACAACATTACTTTGCACCGTTTGCTGAAAAACATAGCGATGAAAAAGTAATTTCTATCTTGCAAAAAACATGGAGAAAAATGTCCGACAAGAGCCATGAAATAGCCTTGAAATTGACGTTGCCTGAGCACTTAGCAGCATTAGTAAACAAAGCACTTAGCTAAACTGTTACTCAGTATTGGTAGTACGCCTCTCTATAAATAGGCTGAAAGCCAAAACATACCGAAGCATAAACTAGGAATGATCAAATAATACCAATTTAATTAAATTGGTATTTACTTTAATGGATGATTACCCTCTGCTATCGGCAACTTACATATGAAAATGAATGGTCCTGCAATTAATGCTACCACTAGAATTTTCAACCAAATATTGTCCATTACATACACAGACCAACTGGCTGCAAATACAATTGAAACCAAAGCAACGACCTTACCTCTTTTAGGGATACTTTTAGATTGTTGCCAGTGGTAAATTAATGGACCAAATACTTTATTAGCCAGTAACATGTTATAAAGGCGAGGCGACGATTTTGCAAAACACGCCGCGGCCACCAACAAAAATGGCGTGGTAGGTAAAAGAGGTAACACTGCGCCAAGGGCTGCGAGTGAAACAAACAATATGCCAATAACTTTTAACAACAACAAAGCATCCTAGTGTTCAATTTTGCTCTTACAGTATAGCAAAAATATTATTGACGTTTCATCTTCACATAGTATTTGATTTTTCTTCTAGTGAGGCTGCATAAGGTAGCCCTTCTGAACAGGGCTATCACTTTAGTCGCGGTTTTTTAACGGTAATTGCTTACCATCTAATGTGCCACGCCACTTTTTATCGCCATCTACAATTAACACTTCGCCATATTGACCACGCTTGATGCTTGAATCAATTGCAATAACTCTACCTTGATGTTTTGTCAGCACTTCTTTCTGTGAAGTGTGACCAACAACTAGGTGTTCCACATCAAAATGCTTAAGCAATAAATCAATTTCAGCAGATGTTGCACCATTATCTTTTAATAAACCTCGATACCAAATAGGCCCTTTAGATTTATGCATGAACTGACCTAAGTCATCTCTAGGCCCAGTAATTTCTCGTTCTACTAAATTTTCTTTAAAGCTTTTATTGATCATTGCTAGAGTAAGCTTTTGTTCAACTAATTCAGGATGAAAGCCACCATGAGCAAACAACATATTGTTTATTTTTACTAATACAGGCTTACTTCTTAACCAGTCGCCAAGCACAGAACCTTTATCGAACAATAACTCAAATGGTGTTTCAAGTATTCTGGCAACGTCAATGTATTTAGGGTGTAAATAACGCAAGTTTCCATTAAGTACCATTACTTCATGGTTACCTAATAATAAATGCACATAACCACCTGCAGCTTTTGCTTGTTGTTCAAGCTGATAAACAAACCATAATATTTCAGTCACTTTGGCACCACGATCAAAAATATCGCCGGTGATCACAAAATGTCCTTTACCTAATGCCCAATTGCCATCACGATCAATAACACCATTACTTTGGAGTAAACGCTTCATGATCGCATATTGACCATGAAAATCACTTGTTGCTACAACACGTTGTTTGGTGTTGAAAATAAGTGTTGTTTTTTCAATAAAGTCAATATTCGACAACGTTACAGGGTAACCACAGTGATCAATTTGCATGCGTGCAATAAATGATAATCCTTGGTAGCGTTTTGCTTGACTGTTAATAACACACTCAACAGAAAGCTCACCCTTTTGTTTTTTGATATAAGGCCCATCAGAAACAACCATCGATTGCTCATCACCTTTTGCATAACTTAAAGCACTCGCTCCAAGTAACCCAATCAGTAGCCATTTACCGATATTAGACATATTCATACCTATAAATCTTAAATAAAAAACACATCCCTGTGCTGCATTTAGCAATAACGTCCATATCGCTTGATTTCACGTCCTTGTGAAAATGATTCGTCCAGAGAGAATTTATAAGCTGATTAAAACTTCACTTCTGCGCCAGCATAAATGAATCGTCCTTTTCCGCCGCCGTAAGAGCTGTCATAGTTGCCTTTACCACCTAAGATAAATGGTCCATTGTTATCAAATACGTTGTTAACACCACCGAATAGGCGTAATTCTGCACCACTGCTTAAATCAGTGCTGTAAGAAACAGACACGTCATTACGTACATATGATGGTAAGAATAACTGGTAAGGTTTTTCTGGGTTATCAACACATACAGTTGAATCTTCAGCACATGCCGCATAATACTCAGAGATCACGCCACCATTACCTTCTGCATCAAGTGGTTCGTAGTAGTCATCATAACGCGACTTACTTGAAACAACATCGCTCTTATACTTCATGCTCCAACGTACACGCCAGCTATCTTTGTACCAAGTTACAGAAGCACTTGCCGCATCTTGGAAGACGTCAGCAGATAATGAACCTGTGTAATCTGTTGTGTATTGACCGTCAGGAGATGTTTTTGTTTCTTGATAACTTATTACATGAGTCCAGTCGGCTTTGATTTTAACATTACCATATTCATTTAAATCAAAACGATATTCTGCTGCCACATCATAACCACTGGTACTGATTTCATCTTGGTTATAAAGACGTTGCATAACACCAATGATTTGGCCATCAGTTGGATCACGTTGTACGTCATTACAGAAAGGGTTATCACTACCGAACGCTAGTGATGAGTTATAACAAAATTCAATAATGTCTTCATTGCCAAAAGAAGTGATCGCATCTTCAATTGAAATGTCATAGTAATCAATCGCCATTCTAAAACCATCTAAGAATGCCGGCGCCATGGTAATACCAAGTGTGACGGTTTCCGCCGTTTCTTCAAACAAGTCGGCATTACCCACATTAGGTGAATAACCGCTATTCTCATCTTCAAATTCACCTTCAGCAGCAATTTCAGCAGCAATACCTGGAATTTGTCGACAATTTGCATGGCCTTCATCTGTTGATGTCGCAGTGACTCCATCACAAATATCGTCAAACGAATCGTAATCACCACGCGGTGGTGACATGGCTTCAGTAATGGTTGGTGCACGTTGCGCACGAGCCCAGTTTGCACGAACCGCATAACCCTCGATAGGCTCCCATACTAAACCAGCTTTGTAACTTTGTACTAAATCAATGTTGTCTAAGTCGTATTCAGCCAAACGAACTGATACTTCAGCTGATAAATTCTTCGCACCTTCAACATCTTTTAATAGTGGGAATGCCGCTTCAGCAAATACTTCTGCCACACTTAAATCACCTTTAAAGTCAGGCACGTAATTAAACGTTACACCACCATCAGGTACATTTGTGCTTACTTCTTGTGAATCCTTACGGTATTCAAAACCAAATACCGAAGACACCATACCAGCTGGCATTTCAAACAAGTCGCCCGCCATATAACCAAGCATATTGAATTGCTCAATATCAGTGTTGATGGTTGGATTTGCACGAATATAATCTGCCGCTTCATCAGTAATAGCGCCTTCACCAAACATGTTTAGCGGCACACAGCCTTCACCGCGAGCAGTCGCGTCAACACATTGATAACCGCCATTACCGTCACTTTCTACATCTAAGGCATTACGCACATTAGCAACATAAAGTTCATTAAAACGACGTTGACGTTGTTCGAACTTACCGAAACCTACGGATAAATCCCAATCCCATTCGCCATCGAACATAGTACCTTGTAAACCGGCCCACGAACGAATCGTTCGACGGGTATTATCAGTAATTATGTTACCTACTTCGGCAAAGTTTCTATCCCATTTTACGCCACTTGAACTTGCTTGATCGCGGATTTCTTCTGGCATAAATGGGTTATTTTTAGGGATACGACCGATACAGTCTTCACCAAACTCACCTGTTGACGAATCACGGGTTACAATTAAATCACACTCATCTTCACTTTCAGGTGCTTTATCATTGATTGAACGGTTATAGCTATATTGTAACTGACCGTAGAACATCGTATCGTCAGTTAGATCATAATCAACTTTTACAGCCGCAGACGCTTTTTCATCTGGTACACGTAACATAACAAATTGGTTAGTATTGATGCCATAACGCTCTTCATGCCAGTCATCACGTAAGCCGTTTTGATCATACCAAAAGCCAGCATCTGGACGCGTACTACTTTCTTCATCAAAAACACCGCCAGGGATAGAATCACTTAAACTACGCCAATCAGCTTTAGTAATATCACGCATACATTGATCGCCAGATTCTGTTAGCATCACATTACACATAAGATCATCATCATAATCCCAAGAATCTTGCTGTTGCGCACGGCTGCGATCTTCAAAATCTAAACCGAATTCGCGGTCATAACTTGTTGCAAGGAAAATGCTACCGCGGCCATCAGCGATATCAGTACCAAAATCCATGTCTAAACCGTATTCGCGCGCGCCGCCATCCGTTGATTCACCGCCACGTGCTTTAAATGAGAAACCTTCAGCATCTTTTTTGGTAATAATGTTTACCACACCTGCGATAGCGTCTGAACCATACGCAGCTGATGCACCACCGGTGATAACTTCTACGCGATCTACCATGCCTGAAGGAATAGTGCTTAAGCTGACATAGTTACCGCTATAACTGTTAGACACAACACGACGACCATCAATTAACGTTAAGGTACGATTCGTACCTAATTCACGTAAATCAATCGTTGAAAGACCGGTATTTTGCACACTTGATTGAGAGTTACTGTTACTTGTACCTTCTGATAACTGAGGAAGTTCATCAATTAAGATATCTGACAATGAACCGATACCAGTATCTTCAATGGCTTCTCTGTCCATTGTTGCTAATGGTGTAGCTACACTAAAACTATCGCGTCTTAAACGAGAACCAGTAACGGTAATTTTTTCAGGCTTTTCTTCTTTTACCTGTTTTTCTGATGAACTTTGAGCAGAAGCAGACTGTGCCTCTACTTCGGCAAGCAACTGGTTTTCATCTGCTGAAGCAGTACCAGAGATAGCAACAACAGAGCTAAACATAGCTGACTGTATCGCGACCGATATGCGTGTTTTTTTCATGACATTTCCCTTATTTTTTATGTGACTTTCTTTGTATACTGCCAACATCCTTGCACCACTTAGTAGATAAAAAATGTGACAGCAATGATAAGCAACGACTTTTATTATTTTTGCTTTAGCTACTTATTTACGTAAGTGTAGGTAATGGCACAATCGGCTGAGCGTCTTTTCTATCTCTATTTAACATCTATTTTTATTTTCCCCTTTAAAATCAAATCTTAACAAACAACATCAACATCAATACTTTTTTATATAAATGTAAAATAGTTACACTTTTAAGACGAGTTTATATTGTATGTGTTGTGAGTAATCGCTATTATTATTTTGCAACGTTTTTGTACTCCACCCCAAATAAATAACAAGGCTTTAGCTCGATTTATGATTTCAGATTCGGTATTCACTATTGGTCAATGTCAAGTGATTCCCATCGAATACGCTATTTGTTTTTCCGGACAAGAAAAACAATCACTCCAACCCAAATTTATAGAACTGCTGTGTTATTTAGCAAAAGAATACCCACGCGTTATTCCCAGAGAAGAGTTAATTGAAAATGTTTGGAATGGTAATCAATACGTTGGCGAAAAAGCGCTAACCAATGCAATTTGGCATTTGCGACAAAACCTGCAAGGTGCAGATGGCGATAGTGAAGTCATTGAAACAATTAGAAAAGTAGGTTACCGATTATTAATTGAGCCTGTTTTTTTACACGAACCTGAGCGCTCTCAACCGTTAATCACTGAAGAACAAGTCGTTCCTGCAAACCAAGCACCAAAAGGCATTATTGCCTTAGCTGTAGCATTAATCGGTTTACTTGCCATTGTGGTAATGCAGCTAACACAACCTAAGCAATATAACGACCTCATAGTTAGTGAAATTACCAAAGAGCCAGGTACAGAGCTGTTTGCGTCCCCATCACCTGATGGCAGAAAAATCGTGTTTAAGTGGAGTGGAGAACAAGCAGATCGTAATTTATATTTGCAAGATCGTAATAACAATGATCGTCCACCTGAACAACTTACTTTTGGTAATAATCACCTTAGTCATTCTGTCTGGAGTAACGATGGTCAATATTTATATTTCGCCAAGCGCGCTGCCGATCGCAGCCAATGCCACGTTATTCAGTTAAAAATAAAAACGCGAGAAGAAAATCCAATTGTAGATTGTCCACTAAAAGGAGGCTACTACTATATTGATATTTCGCCTGATGATAAAACCCTTGCGTTTCACGGCTTCCATGAACCTGCCGATGAAAATGGCATTTATTTTATTGACTTAACCGACCAACAAAGCCAGCCGATTCGTTTTTCATGCAGTATTGACTGCGGTTATAAAGATAGAGACTTTAAATTTTCCCCGGATGGAAAGCATATTGCAGTTACGCGACGTGTCAGCCGTTTTAATGAAAATATTTATTTGGTCAATCTTGCTAGCAAAGAAGCCACGGCGATAACCACCAATGAAGAAGATATTGTAGGCTTAACTTGGCACCCGTCAGGTAAAAAACTGGTATACGCTGCGCAACGTGCTGATAAAAGATCTGGTCATATTGTTGATATCAAGAATAAAGAAACCGCACAAATTGATATAGATGGTTTTAGTTACCCGGCGTTTGCAACACAAAGTGGTGAGTTGTTTTTTCAACAGCGAAGCGAGAAGTACCATTTAGCAACATTAGCATTAGACAGTGATATCGTATCTACGCCCTTTCCGTTGATACAATCAGAGTTTAGCCACCACCACCCGCATTATTCTCATAAACAAAATAAAATTGCTTATGTCTCCAATGAGTCTGGCTATTATGAGCTTTGGTTAACCGACACATCAGGTAAAAACCGAACGCAATTAACCTTTTTAGAACGGTCAATACGTTACCCTCGATGGTCACACGACGGCTCTAAAATAGCCTTTCTTGCTCCAATTGAAGGTAATGAATCTGATAAAATTTATATTTATCATATGGACACGCAAAAACTGTCTATCGTGCCGAGCCAACATAAAGTACATAACCGCCCTACGTGGTCATGGCAAGACGATGCCATTATTTCCGCAGTTTATGAGAGCGAATATGTGGACTTACATCAAATAGATGTAAAAACAGGAGACAGCAAGCGCTTAACGTTTGATGGTGGTCGTTTTGGTGTTATGACCTCTCCATCGACGTTAGTGTATACCGCAACCAAAAAAGGACTTTGGCAAAAAGAATTAGATAATAATTTATTTAATGACAGTCCCTTAGAGAAAATATCGGGTAAAGATTTTAGAGTCACGTACGCGTGGGAGTATACCGAACAAGGTATTTACTATCGTAAAAATTATCGACGTTACCACCTTATTAGCTTTTACAGTTTTGCCACACAAACCAGTACACCTTTAGTTAAATTACCGAAAGATTCTTTAGGTTCAACGACCAATTTATCAACACTGGCGAGTATAGATACCTTATTGTTTACCCAAGCTGACTCCCCCCAGTCAGATATTAAAAAGTTAACGCACCCATTTTTACAAAATTAACGCTCTGTATTCCAGTTAAAGAAGTAAGCACCTAGCGATAAGAATACTGTAGTCATCACTGCCATTATCGCTAAGTGGTAACTAATGTCTGCTAAACTTGCACCTTCTGTAATAATTTTTCGTGCGCCTGACACTAAATGGGTTAAAGGTAAAAAGTCAGCAAAAACTTGTAAACCTTTAGGCGCACCTTCAAGACTAAACCATACGCCAGAAAGCATCATCATTGGCCAAGAAACTAGATTCAACAACCCACCCGTAAGCTCTTCACTTTTACTTCTTGATGCCATTAATAACCCTAAGGTGATCAAACTCGTTGAACCGAGTAAACCAACAATAAATAAGTCAACGTAACTGCCTAACATATAAAAATTAAAAAACACATTACAACCAAGATAAATAACACTCGAAGTAAGCATCACAATAATGATACGTGATGCTAATTGCGCACTAACAAACTCTAATGCCGTTAGTGGTGTAGCCTTCAACCGCTTTAATACTGCATTTTTTCTATACCTTACAATGACATATCCCACACCAAACAAGCATGAAAACATCATATTCATTCCCAATATACCCGGTAACACCCAATCAACGTAGCGTATTTTTTCACCCGTAGTCGTTAATGCTTCAAAGCCTGATTGTTCGGCTAAAAATATTCTTTCAACTAAATAACCATTAGGAGAATCTTGATTGATCCAATACCGTTGATTGGTAAAATCAACCACCATGTCAAGGCTATGATGAGCAAGCTTAGTTTGGGCAAGAGCTACATCTTGGTAATCAACAAAATCTATATACTTCGTTTGCAGAAAGTTTGATTCAACCTTTGTTAAATCTATCACACCGACTTTATAAGCAGCTTTACCATCACCAGAGAAAACAAATGACAACACCACTAACAAAATTACAGGAAACAGAATACTCCAACCTAACGATGACTTATCCCTCACAAACTCTAAATTACGTGCCTTAACGACAGCTAAAAACCGACTAATGTTCATATTATTCTCTCAAAGAATGACCGGTTAATTTTAGAAACAGATCATCAAGATTCGGCGACTTTACATGTAGCCCCGTTAGTGAAATATTTTGCTTTATCAAATACGCTAATGTTTGTTCAACGGTTGACGTGGAAATTACCACTTTATTACCTTCGATCAACCAATTATTTTCTGCCACTAAATGTTCATCTATATCTTCTATAGGCAGATTGATAAAAACATCCTTAAAGTGCCTTGAAAGTAACTGGTCAGGCGTGCCCTGTTCAATAACTTTGCCTTTATCCATTATTGCTACATCGTCACAAAGTTGCTCTGCTTCGTCCATATAATGAGTCGTTAAAATAACTGTTTTATTATTGGCTTTAATTTTACCTATCAATTGCCAAAAATTTCGTCTTGCTTGTGGATCTAACCCCGTTGTTGGTTCATCTAAAAAAACAATATCGGGGTCATTAATTAGTGCCAATGCTAATAACAAACGTTGCTTTTGACCGCCAGATAATAGGCGATTATCTCGCGATAAAAAATCACCTAAATCACATAATTCAATTAAACGTTCATGGCTTATTGTTTGTTGATAAAATGAAGAGAACAGATTAAGTGTTTCTTTTACCGTTAGGAAATCTTGCAAAGCGGTATGTTGAAATTGAATGCCTATTTGCTGAGCAATGGCAGTAGTCGCAGGTTTTCCGTAGTACTTCACTTGACCAGAGGACGGCTTAATGATCCCTTCCATAATTTCGATTGTTGTTGTTTTTCCTGCGCCATTTGGACCTAACAAACCGAAACATTGACCTTGGTTGATGGAAAAGTCTACGCCATCTACCGCATTTAACTCACCATATACTTTTGTTAACCCTTTTACTTCAATGACCGGTGTCATTAAATCCCTCCATAATATTACTTACACATCAGATAGTAACGCTTAATTCGGCGCTTCACAACATCAACAAACACTTAATACGATTAATTATCATTTGCATTTATTTCAATAAATGACTACTGTTATATTTCGGTTGTCAAAGCAAGGAAAAACCATGACAAGAAATAATGCTAACCCACCAACAATAGAGCTTGCGCAAGTTGCCATTCCACAACATTTATTAGCAACATTGATCACATCAGGCGTGGTACATGGCAACGAGTGCCAAAGTTTAAATACTGTCGCAAAAAAAGTTATTTGGAAAAGTTTATTAACGAGCTGTTTAGCTACAAAGGAGTCCTAACAATGAACATTTTCGATCTAAAAAAGCAATACGCTACAACCCCTGAGCAATGGTTAACTATTCTACTTAACACGTATTGTTGTGCCCCTAGTCAAGGGTTGGCAAAAACTATTGTTCACTATATTGAGAAAGTGATCATGTCAGCAGATTCTTCATCAGAAACAGCAAACCTATGTGATTATCACACAATGCATCGGTTTTGGTGTTGGCAATGTCAACGCTAGTTCTACCCTACCAACAAATTAAATTATGCAATAAAATCTGTAACTGTTGTTGAATTTGCTTTTTACCCGAAAATGAAAACACTGTGCTAATATTAGCATCACTCTGTTGCTGTAAAAGTTTAACAACCATAAAATCTAAGGCGATTTCAGCGTTAGAAAACAATGTACCTTTTATAATATCTTCTGCTGCTACCTTATCATTAGTCAAATAATGCAACGTCCAAAGTTGCAAGCTAAAAGCACTTTGTAAAAATTGCATTTTTTTATCGGTAAATGCGTTAACAACAAGATTATCAGTTGATGTTAAAGGGGGTAACCATCGTGACTTTCCAGTGCGCATTAACTGTCGAATTAATGATGCTGGTAGCTTTTGAAATACACTAGGTAAATAAAAGGCTATTTTTCGATAAAACTGTTCAGCCAAAGCAAGTTCAATTTGTTTAGCCTCGTCATTTAGGGCTTTTAACATTAACGCAGCATGCTCACCACTCGCTTGTACTTTTGACAGACCAAGATTAACAATAGTAAACCCATTTTTTTGCCAAAACGACACAATCGCTTGATTTGCTGAAAAACTGGTTGATACAAAATCAACAGATAATTGTTTTGCTTCTGTGGCTACAAAACTAAGAAGTTTACTTCCAACGCCTAATTGTTGCATACCCTCGGTAACAGCAATTCTATTTATGCGCCAATATCGATACTTAAAGGCGTTTTCAACCGATAGATGTCTGAGTAAATATTGCGGAATAAATTGGTTAGTCAATTGCTTTTCATGGTTGATCACCGAAGCAACGTCGTCATTGCTGGCATTGCCTTCTTCAACGATCAACGCTACTGCGTTCACTGAACAGTTTTCTTTTTGATAGCCTATAACAATTCGTACCGCTTCATTGTCGAGCAGTAATTTTAAATCAGACGGCGTGGTTTTATAATGCGCGCTCATGAGCACGGCAAATATTTGTGTCAGTAAGGCATTATCTCTAGTTAATTCATTTTTATTCACAAATCGAAACCGTTGTGCCGATGCGTTATGCTTTATTGGTAAAGGCTCGTGGTGGCAATCAAACAAAAAGGTAGCATAAATGAGCGTTTCTAATGGATCATTTTCACGCCAACGGATCGGCTGCTGAATATGTATTGCGCGATACTGGGGGGATATGTTAGCTAATAAACGCTGAAACTTAATGGCAAATCCTCTACCTGCTCCTTCATAACCATGTTGTGTTGATGAAAACACAATGCGTTTAAAGTGTTCAGCAACCGTTGATAATAAATGTACCGGAATTGCCGCTGCTTCATCAACAAGCAATAATTGACATGTCGGTTTAGTTTCGAGTAACACATCTATTGGAATAAATCTTACAACATGTTGTTGAAATATAAACTTATCTTTCGTCAATGTACCTTGTGGACAATGTAATGAAAGTTGCTGAAAAAACACGGTAATTGCATTTATGGTTGGTGCACAAATAATAATGGTGGTTGGTGGTTGAGTTGTTTGCAATAAAAGGTGAGCACTTGCCAACGCTAGCGCGGTTGATTTTCCACGACCTCTATCAGCGGTGAGTACTAACGGACGATTTCTATGACCTGATGCAACACGTAAAATACTGTCGACGGCGTGTTGTTGCTCCAAGGTAACACACCCGTGTTTAAGTGCTGTAGATTGCTTTTCAAGCGCGCTTTTTTTTACTGTGTTCACTTTTGGTAACATTGTAGGAGTTAACTGAACAACGTCAGGATCTAGAGTGAAATGATCGATAATACGTTGCATAAAAAGACTCGTTTTACACGTGCTTGGTTTTAGCCATAGCAGCACCCCTCCCGCTTTTATAGTTCCTGATAACGCAGCAAACGCATCGGGATGAAAATCAGGTTCAGCAAAAACCACCACGTCATTTTCACGGCCTAATTGATGTCGATAATTTTTAATGTTCCCGGTTAAATACGATTGGGACTCTCCCCACAAAAAAACTTCACCGTCGTGCTCATCATAATAATTATAAAATATTTCAGCTATTTGGTTTTGCCATGATAAATCACCTTCTGCAATAATGAGTCGTCGTTCATATGCAGCTAAAATATCAGGCTGCCATGATGATAACCATTGAAATACCTCGTCAGTAGAATGCACAACTATTACTCAAAACTCTGTAAACAAGTAGCTGGCTATCATACCAAGCAAGCTTCAAATTCTAAACTATACGGAAAAAAATATTCTCGTTACGGATAAATAATAAACATTGATACAGATCAATATGTTTTATCTGATAACAAACATAATAGGCATAAATTCAGATAAGGATAAAAGCATGGAACAAAATATATCCTCAGAGAAACAGCGTAAATACGAAAAGAATACCTTCCTTTTTCTTGCGGTATTTTTAGCGCCAATCTTATCAGTCATTATCGTTGGTGGGTTCGGTTTTATCGTCTGGATATCACAGATGTTGTTTGGCCCACCTACTTCTTAAGAACGTCTAATACCAATTCGCATAAAGATTAAGTCAGTTCAGAGCGATGTTAGAGGTGGGAGAATAAGCGAAACGTGTGCAGGTATAGTTGTTCTACATCAAACACGTTTTGCGCAATTATCGCGCCTCTAACACGCTCCCAAAGGGCGAGTTTAAACGTTTACCGCATGAGATTTCTTATGAAAGCAACAAACAGCAAACAAACAAATGATGGTAGTACAGAATCAACCGAATACCATGTCGCCAGTTTTGTGGCACATATTACTCCACAACAAACAAATGCGTTCAGCCAAGAAATTGAAGCGCAACATGGCGCACAAGTCCACGCAGTTAGTAACGATGGCAAAGTTGTTTTTACTATTGAAGCTCAACACCAAAAGCACATTGCGTTTGTTGTTGAACAGTTCAGAAATTTTATCGGGCTTTACAGTTTATCGCCCGTTTATCATCAATTTTTAACCGAAGAATAAGGTGACAAAATGAATATTAATCGCCGAGAATTTATTAAAGCTAATGCTGTAGCCGCTGCTGCTGCCGTTGCAGGTGTATCGGTGCCAGCATCGGCGTCAAACTTGATCACCAGCAGTGATTTAACCAAATTAAAATGGGATAAAGCCCCTTGTCGGTTTTGTGGTACAGGATGTAGTGTCAACGTTGGGGTCATGGACGGTAAAGTGGTTGCGACTCATGGTGATATTAAATCACCAGTTAACCGCGGTTTAAACTGCATTAAAGGATATTTTTTATCGAAAATTATGTATGGCAAAGATCGCTTAACAACCCCCTTGCTGCGTATGAAAGATGGCAAGTTCGATAAAAATGGTGATTTTGCGCCTATTACTTGGGAGCAAGCGTTTGACATCATGGCAGAAAAAGCAAAGCAAACGCTTAAAAAAGTAGGTCCTACAGGTATTGGTATGTTTGGTTCTGGCCAGTGGACCGTATTCGAAGGTTATGCCGCCTCTAAATTATTTAAAGCCGGGTTTAGAAGTAACAATATTGACCCAAATGCGAGACATTGCATGGCCTCAGCCGTTGGCGGCTTTATGCGAACATTCGGTATTGATGAACCAATGGGCTGTTATGATGATATTGAAGCAACCGACGCAATGGTGCTTTGGGGCTCTAATATGGCAGAAATGCATCCTATTTTATGGACAAGAATCACAGACCGCCGTTTAAGTGCCCCCCATGTGAAGGTAGCCGTGCTTTCTACCTTCCAGCACCGAAGTTCTGATCTTGCTGATAACAGTATGATCTTCACCCCACAAACTGATTTAGCCATTTTAAATTTTATTGCTAATTACATCATTACTACTGACCGTGTTAATAAAGACTTTGTCAATAAACATACTAATTTTCGTATGGGTAACACTGATATTGGCTATGGCTTACGCGAGGATCATCCTTTACAAAAACGTGCGAAGAATAGCGGTTCAAATGCTGGTGGTTCGAAAGCAATTAACTTCAAAGAATATGCTGAATTTGTGAGTACTTATACCGCAGAGTATACTTCTCAACTGTCTGGTGTCCCTATAGCAAACTTAGAGGCATTAGCAGAATTGTATGCCGATCCTAACACTAAAGTCTGTTCTTTTTGGACCATGGGGTTCAATCAGCATACCCGCGGTGTATGGGCAAACAACCTTGTGTATAACATTCACTTATTAACCGGAAAAATATCAACCCCTGGCAATAGTCCGTTCTCATTAACAGGTCAACCTTCAGCATGTGGAACAGCGAGAGAAGTAGGTACGTTTTCACATCGTTTACCCGCGGATATGGTTGTTAGCAACGATAAGCATAGAGCGTTTGCTGAAGAAAAATGGAAGCTTCCTAAAGGCACAATACCAGCAAAACCCGGCTACCACGCTGTAGTGCAAAATCGCATGCTTAAAGATGGCAAACTCAATTTCTATTGGGTGCAGTGTAACAATAATATGCAAGCCGCAGCGAATATGAATGAGGAAGGTTATCCTGGTTATCGTCATCCAGATAATTTCATTGTGGTGTCTGATCCATACCCTACCGTAACCGCACAAGCAGGTGATTTAATTTTGCCTACAGCTATGTGGGTAGAAAAAGAAGGTGTGTATGGTAATGCAGAACGAAGAACACAAGCATGGTATCAAATGGTTGAAGCGCCACAGGGGGCTAAATCAGATCTTTGGCAATTAGTCGAATTTTCGAAACGTTTCGCTATTGAAGAAGTGTGGCCACAAGAATTACTGGATAAAAACCCTTCATACAAAGGTAAATCGATGTATGAAGTGCTCTTTGAAAATGGTCAAGTAAACAAATTTTCAATCAACCAAGTACCAACAGACAGACTGAATGATGAAGCTCGCCACTTTGGTTTTTATATCCAAAAAGGCTTATTCGAAGAATATGCCAGTTTTGGTCGAGGAAAGGCTCATGATTTAGCGTATTACGATCGATACCATGAAGAACGTGGGCTTCGTTGGCCCGTCGTTGATGGTAAAGAAACTCGCTGGCGTTTCAAAGAAGGTTCAGACCCTTATGTAACCCCTGGCAGTGACTTTGAGTTTTATGGCAAGCCTGACGGTAAAGCGGTAATTTTTGCCCTACCTTATGAGCCGCCAGCAGAAGTGCCAGACGCACATTACGATTTGTGGTTATCAACGGGCCGTGTATTAGAGCATTGGCATTCAGGCTCAATGACACAGCGTGTACCTGAGCTTTATAAAGCAATGCCTGACGCGCTCGTTTATATGCACCCAGATGACGCTAAAATGCGAAAAATGCGACGTGGTGATTTAGTAAAAATACAATCACGCCGCGGTGAAGTTCAAACCCGTGTAGAAACCAGAGGGCGCAATAAGCCGCCTAAAGGCTTGGTTTACATGCCGTGGTTTGATGCCAGCAGATTAGTCAATAAAGTGACCTTAGATGCAACAGATCCACTTTCGAAGCAGACAGACTTTAAAAAGTGTGCTGTCAGAATCGTCAAAGCTTAGGAGGATGTTATGAACAAAACAATGCAATATACCTATTCCACACTTTTGTCACTTTTGTTAATCACAACTACTGTTGCAGCTTTTGATGATGTTGCCACGTTAAGAAAAGGGAAAGCGTTAGATCAGCAATCCCCCTCTTCACCCATTGCCAATGTCATGAATAATGATATAAAGCAAGCCAGAAATTATCCTATGCAGCCGCCAGTGATCCCACATAAAACGCGTAATTATGAGGTGAACTTAAATACCAACAAGTGCATGTCGTGCCATAGTAGGAAGCGCACAGAAGAATCTCAAGCCCCCATGGTAAGTGTTACTCATTATATGGACAGAGACGGCAATTTTCTCGCAGAGATATCGCCAAGACGCTATTTTTGCAATCAATGCCATGCCACGCAAACTGATGCAAAAACCTTGGTTGATAATACTTTCATTGATATGCATAGCTTAATGAAAACGAAACAAAAAAGTGAAAATTAGGAGTGTATGATGAAAAAAATCATTAGCATTGGTTGGCAAACGCTCAAAAAGCCCAGTGCATACTTTAGTTTAGGCTTTCTCGTTATTGGTGGTTTTATCATGGGCATTATCTTCTGGGGTGGTTTTAATACCGCATTAGAAGCAACGAATACGGAACAATTTTGTATTTCTTGCCACGAAATGGAAAATAATGTTTATGAAGAAATGAAAACAACTATTCATTTCTCGAATCGTTCAGGGGTACGTGCAACCTGCCCAGATTGCCATGTTCCACATAAATGGACAGATAAAATAGCCAGAAAGATGCAAGCATCGAAAGAAGTGTGGGGAAAAATATTCGGCACAATAAACACCCGAGAAAAATTTCTCGCACATCGCCGACGTTTGGCGCAAAATGAATGGACACGCCTAAAAGCGAATGATTCTCTAGAGTGCCGAAATTGCCATAACTTTGATTACATGGACTTTACCGCGCAAAGTGGCAGAGCAGCTCAACAACATTCAACCTCACTTGCTAGCGGTGATAAAACCTGTATTGACTGTCATAAAGGTATTGCTCATCAGTTGCCCGATATGAAAGGCGTAGAAGGCTGGTAAAGTTAACAACCACTTTTTAATACTTGGCACTACTGTAATTTTTCAGTGGTGCTTTCAGCTCCCTTTCATCAACTATTATTAATCGTCAATTAAAACATTTTTTACGCTGAAAGTTTGACCGATAAAGTTTCCTTGCCTATGTTCACATTATTAGGATGAAAACTACGAAAGTGATATTCGTTATTCGCATGAACTAGGTATAAAAACATGACTTATGACAAACACGACGATGCGCACAATCAACAACTTAACAATGATGAGCCCGATGTGCATTCTTTACCTACAGCAGAAAACAACGCCAAAGTAAGACGGAAAATTGATGATTTGTTGGAGCAGAAACGTTTAAAAGACTTACTTGACGATTGGGATTCATCATAATTTTTATATCCTGCTTGTTTATCAGCAATAATTATTCTGTATTAACCGTTTAGTTAATAGCATTAATTACATTATGTTTTGCTGTTTCCTCATTCTTTTTCTATAAAACACATATCGTTATTGATAAAATGGTCAAATTCAAATACTGGAGTTGACTGCATGACCTTTTTAGAGAAGTTACGCTGCCTATTTACATTTGGCCAAGGCGTTGCTTTACCCTTACCTGATATAAAACCCAATCAATCCCCTTTTGATTTATTTCAACAATGGTTTGAAGATGCCAATAAATCAGGCATTTTATTGCCAGAAGCGATGTCAGTCAGTACCGTCAGTGATAGCGGTCAACCCAGTTCGCGCATGGTGTTATTAAAATCATTCAACGAGCAAGGTTTCGTTTTTTATACCAACTACGGCAGTAGAAAGCACCAAGAATTGCAACACAATGATAAAGTCGCATTGTTATTTCACTGGAATGTACTTCAGCGACAAGTGCGTATAGAGGGCTCTGTTGAAAAAATCACACCAGAAGAGTCTACACGCTATTTCCATAGTCGTGACCGAGGTAGCCAAATTGGCGCTTGGGCATCAAAACAAAGCCAAAAACTCAGTCATGACAATGCGCTCAAGGAACAATTTGAAGCGTATCAACAAAAATTTTCAGGTCAAGAAGTGCCATTACCAGAATTTTGGGGCGGTTTACGCGTTAAGCCACACTACATGGAGTTTTGGCAAGGGAGAACGAGTCGACTACATGACAGAGTATGTTTTGAAAAGAGTAATAAAAGCTGGCAACAATATAAAATACAGCCTTAATAACGATAGATTGCGATACTTTTTATAATTATGTTAGGGTGAATAAAAGCAGCAAGGATTTAATACGTGAAGAAACTTTTAATTATCTTATTGTTAACGTTTTCAATGACGGGTAATGCAGAGTGTATTTTCGTTGAACTTGAACCATTTCCACCCGTTATAAACGATGATGGTTCAGGGATATTACCTGATATGTTAGCAGCCATTGAAGCCAAAACAGATTTATCTTTCCAGGTCACAATTGCAACCTATGCCCGAGCCAAAAAAGACTTGCATGACGGTAAAGTGAAGTTAATCGGATTAACCCCAAAAGGCAATGAATCGAAAAGCTTTTATCAAAGCGCAATAGAATTAGACTGGTTTTTTCAAGCGACAGTGGATATTTACGCACAAACCCCACAATACCTTAACGAAGAAAACTTAACCACCAACAGCATTGGTACTTTAACGGGGAATGCTGATTTTATGGCAATGGTGACAAACATTTCTAGAGAAAAGTTTATCGAAGTCAGCAGCCTTGAGCAGTTAGCTAGGTTAATCGTTAAAAATCGCATAAAAGCTGCGATTTTTGAACGCGCATCAATGATGAGTACCATCAACCGCTTAAAATTTTCCAACATACATTACAACAAACTAATTACAATTCCTGCAGGTCTTGCCGTTAATAACACTCGCGCAGGTCAAACATTAAAAAAACAGCTTGATAAAGCCTTATTATCTCTTAACACTGAAGCCTACTTAACGCCATTAAATAATTTTAATCAATTAGCAAATTCTGGCATAGTCACGACCATTTCGGACAAAAAAAAGCGTTAATCGTGATAAACATCGATTAACGCTTTTTCTATTAACTTGTAACTGTTTACTGACCAACCAATGCTAATAAAATACCAGCAGCAACCGCAGAGCCTAACACCCCAGCCACATTTGGCCCCATAGCGTGCATCAATAAAAAATTATGTGGATTAGCTTCTAAGCCTACTTTATTAGCTACTCGTGCTGCCATCGGTACCGCAGACACACCAGCCGCTCCGATTAATGGGTTTACTTGCTCGCTACTTAATTTATTCATCAGTTTCGCCATTAATACCCCAGAAGCTGTACCGATTGAAAAGGCAACAGCACCTAAACCGAGGATACCTAATGTTTCAACGTTCAAAAACTGATCAGCACTTAATTTAGAACCCACACCTAAGCCTAAGAATATCGTCACAATATTAATAAGCTCATTTTGCGCAGTTGAACTTAAACGATCAACCACACCACATTCTCGCATTAAGTTACCTAAACAAAACATACCAACTAATGGCGTAGCCGCAGGTAAAAAGAAAATTGTCATCAACAAGACACCCAACGGAAAGATAACTTTCTCAATTTTGGTTACATGGCGTAACTGTGCCATTTCAATCTTACGCTCTTTTTCCGTGGTTAAAGCTCTCATGATTGGTGGTTGAATAATTGGTACTAACGCCATATATGAATATGCTGCGACGGCAATTGCACCAAGTAATTCTGGTGCTAACTTAGACGCTAAAAAAATGGCCGTTGGGCCATCTGCACCACCAATAATCGCAATGGCAGAAGCATCTTGTAACGTAAATTCGAAGCCAGGGATCGCATTCAATGCGATAGCACCAAACAATGTAGCAAAAATACCAAATTGTGCTGCAGCCCCTAAGAACAAGGTTTTAGGGTTAGCGATTAGCGCGCCGAAATCGGTCATTGCACCGACACCCATAAATATTAATAGCGGGAATATACCCGTATCAATACCTGCGTAATACACATAATGTAATAAACCACCTACCTCAGAAAATCCTGCAACAGGTATGTTAGTCAGTATGGCGCCAAACCCCATAGGCACAAGTAGCAGTGGTTCAAAGTTTTTTGCGATAGCGAGAAATAAAAGCCCACAACCAACAAGCATCATAATAACTTGGCCTAACTCAAAATTTGCTAAGCCTGTTGATAACCATAAAGTATTTAACTGCTCCATGTTATCACCTACGCTAAAGTCAGTAAGGTTTCGCCAACAGTAACGGCATCCCCTTCTCTAACATGAATAGAAGCAACTTGACCTGCCGATACCGCTCGCACTTCAGTTTCCATTTTCATCGCTTCCATGATGATAACCACATCGCCTGCGGCAACCTCTTCACCTTCATCAACAAGTACTTTAAAAATATTACCAGCCAATGGGGCATTTAAGGTTTCACCAGCGCTGACAGATGCAGATTGTTTTATTTCAGCATCTGCAGTGGTAACTGAAGATACGCTACCACTTGGCCCAACGACAACATCAAACACTTGTCCATCCACACTGACCGAGTAGTTTTCAGTAGTTGCTGATGTTTTCTTCGTCGTTGAAGCTTCAGAAGTTGTCGCCTCTTTAGTCGGTGCTGGCTCAAAAGCATCTGGATTATTTCGATTTTCTAAAAATTTTAAACCTATTTGCGGAAATAATGCATAAGTTAACACGTCATCAATCACTTCATCCGCTAAGGTAATGCTTTTCTCTTTCGCAAGATTCTCAAGTTCGTTGGTGAGTTTATCAACTTCAGGTGTTAATAAATCAGCCGGGCGACACGTAATTGCCTCTTTGCCATCAAGCACACGATCTTGTAACTGCGTATTAACCGGAGAAGCCGTTGCGCCATATTCACCTTTAAGAACGCCAGCAGTCTCTTTAGTGATCGACTTATAACGCTCTCCCGTTAGTACGTTTAAAACCGCTTGCGTGCCGACAATTTGCGATGTTGGCGTGACTAACGGAATATTACCTAAATCTTCACGTACCCGTGGAATTTCTTTTAATACGTCATCAAACTTATCAGCAGCACCTTGTTCTTTTAACTGGTTTTCCATATTGGTTAACATGCCACCAGGCACTTGTGCTAGTAAAATACGCGCATCTACGCCTTTTAGACTACCTTCAAAGTTTGCATATTTTTCTCGAACATCCCTGAAATATGCAGCCACTTCAGCAAGTTTTTCCATATCTAAACCAGAATCACGCGCTGTCCCCTCAACAATAGAAACAATTGTTTCTGTTGGCGAATGACCATACGTTTGGCTCATAGATGAAATAGACGTGTCAATCACATCAATATCAGCGTCAATGGCTTTCATGTGAGTAGCAACACTTAAGCCGGTTGTGGCATGACAATGTAAAGCAATAGGTAATGAGACAGTTTCTTTAAGACGACTAATCAATTCTGCACCGTCATATGGTTTCAGCAAACCTGACATATCCTTTATACATAAAGAATGTGCTCCCATGTCTTCTAGCTTTTTAGCCATGGTTAGCCAGCCCTCAAGAGTATGTACAGGACTTTCTGTATAACTAAGCGTACCTTGCGCATGAGCACCAACATTCACTGCAGCTTTAATCGCAGTTTGAAGATTTCGAACATCATTCATGGCATCGAATATGCGAAAAACGTCTACACCATTGACATGGGCTCGTTCAACAAACTTCTCAACTACATCGTCGGCATAATGACGATAGCCTAAAATATTCTGGCCTCTAAATAACATTTGTTGTTTAGTTTTCGGCATTGCTTTTTTTAATTCACGAATGCGATGCCAAGGATCTTCTCCTAAATAACGAATACATGAATCAAACGTAGCACCACCCCATGACTCTATTGACCAGAAACCAATATCATCTAATTTTGATGCGATCGGCAACATATCTTCTAAACGTAATCGAGTGGCAAGTAAAGACTGGTGGCCATCTCGTAATACAACTTCGGTAATACCTAGTGCTTTTGACATGTGTATTCGCTCCTATGCTTTATCGCCATGTTTTTGTTTATATTGAGTAACAGCCGAACCTATCGCCGCAACGACTTGGGGTGTTACACCATTAGAGGCAATATTTGTTTTCTTTGCTTTAGGTTTTGATTTAGATTGAATAATAGGATCGGGATATTTGTTCGCAAGTTTTACTAGCACTAAGTTAATAAAAATAACCAGTAGCCCTAAAAATGCAAAAACAAAAACCATACCTGCTAACATTAATGTGCCAGCTTCAATAAAAGTTTCTAATAAACTGTCCATTTTTTATCCTAATCTAAAAAAGGTTAGAATTAGAATAATCACTCCAATTGGTAAAAAGCAAATATATTTTCGAGAACTCAGAAAAAAATTTTGAAGTCAACCCATAAAAGTCACATTTAAGCCGTGATATTCAATTATTTTCAATAATTATTCACATTTTTGTTATAAGAATTAATATTGTATACAATTACTAATTCCTATTTTTAAGGCTTAAGAACAAAAAAGACAGCATTGTATACAAAGTACAATGTGAGAACATTGAATACACAATGAATGATTAAAGGGTCAGGTACATTTTAAAAGCCTGAAACATGATAGTAAAAATTAAAAAGTAGCGGACGCGGCAGGAGTCGAACCTGCGACCGAAAGGGATCATGTTTCGTAGCCAGTTTTTATCCACAGTAGCGCTATCCAGCTGAGCTACTTCTCTTTTATACATCGTTCTTAAACGAGAAAACCAACCCGAAGGTTGGCTTTAAAGGTGGCGGACGCGGCAGGA
>NZ_MKQD01000016.1 GCF_001913705.1 Thalassotalea sp. PP2-459
TTCTTCATCGTTGTTCGCAATTTACATGGAATAACCATGCGACATTGCTCACGTCTTGAACAAAAAGCGTTTAGTTCGAACAAAATTTAATCTCAAAAGATCAACAGACCTTAGTTAGTATCTAATTTCATCCGCCCAAAACATCAATTAATTGGTGCTTTGAATGTTACATCACCTACTTTCAAGTTGTTCCACTTTGGTTTTATCACTGTCACGTTATTTTCCATGACCTGTTCTTTTAGGTAACGATTTTTAGTGGGGTTATGTGCTGACATATGTTTTGATTGCCATTTTTCATCGCTAAGAAACCATAAATTAGCTGACGTTGAATAGTTATTTTCAGTGATAATAACAAATTCTGCTTTTTGATCACCATTCAAGTCGGTTGCTAAAAAATAGTAACTATTATTATCAAAACCTGACCATTGATGCTCAGTAGCCTTATTATAAACGGCTTCAATTAAGTTAGCAGAAAACTCACTTTGTTGCGGCCAATAAGTCACTAATGTTTTAAACTGTGTAAGAGTGAAATTTTCTTTACTCCTATGCTGAGTATTAATATACATTCTATCAATGATCACAATCTTCTCAGGAGCAGCTGTTGCTAGTTCATCTTTAAGGGCTTGTAATGCTAAATAACCTTGCCGTCCTAGAGAATGGTCAAAATACTGATAATCAAAATCATCGTAAGTCGTTTGCCCTTTCTCTAAGCGGGCTACCTGACTCTGCACCGCTATGCTTTGAAAATTTAAAACGGGTGAATTTACCAGCAACATAACAACTAAAACAACCACGCCCATTGCAATATTGACTTTGCTTAAGGTTTCTAACCATGCATCACGCTGCTTTACTATGCCAAACAAATAGCCCAATGAGAAACACGTGAGCAATAGCCATACTAACAAGGCCCAACAACGATCAACGGTTAAGCCATATTGCTCCACTCGTAACCATAACCCAAACACAGCAATAACGCTGTACACGGGCAACAACGCAATACCAATAAAAATAAGCCGATGAATAAATGGGTGGTACGGCCTTTCATGCGTTTCATCTTGGTAAACTGCATTAACGAAAAACAGCGTGAGTGCTTGTAACCACATCACTAATAGGCTTCCTGAACCTGTTTTCCATAAAGTTCCTAATCCCGTAAAAGGTAAAGTGGCTAGAAAACCCAACGAAACAACTGTCAGCGCAGGTAGCAAAAACTTGATCAGTGTTTGTAAAATTGTAGAGATATGGTCAACGGTATAAGTAATATTTCTAAAAACAATAATAGCGAAGCCAAAGGCAAGGTTTAACACCGGTATCACAAACCAATCTTTTCTCAACAGTTGTTGAAAAAATTCAATTTCTACAACTGAAAACAACCCCGCGCCAAGGTGTAATATCCCCCAAAATATCGCCACAAACAGCCAGCACTCAGCAAAAATAATGAAGTTTCGCCAAGATAACGTAAACAACGAACTATACGTTATTGGCTGCTTACTCATATACTGTTGGATATACATGAGAGCTTTAAAAGAAGCTAATAATGCAGTAAAGCCAAATACAACAACTACGCTATCGTTATTAACATATTTTATCGGCTCAAGTTGAAAGCCAATATACCCGCCTAGAGCGGATAGCAATAAGCAAAACGGTAACAAGTATTTTGCTATGGCTTTGCCATTTGTTTTTGTAATGCATAAAAAAGTCAGTAAAGGAAAACTTATTGCAAATGTTGCTAGCGAAGTAAGCCATACTGGTTGTGTGGCTGGCCAACTACTTTGTTCAACACTTTGATATAAAAGCGTTAATATAGCTCCTTGAAGTAACGCAAACACGATGATAAAAGGCTTAGGTAATTGATTGTCCATATCCACTCTTTTTGAAGTTAAACACATTCACGGTTCCATTTAACCACAGGTAAATACTTTTAGTCACGCTATGTCAAACAAATAGCAACACAATCGCTTTCTATCTTAACACCCTGTATTGTTAGTTTGCTTTTTCGTTTCAAAAATATTTATTTTGCACTTGCATTAGTAGCAAAAAACAACATACCATACCGTATGGTATGCAATTATTATCACAAGGCAACGTAATGGTTAAACTATTTCCTGCGATTCAAGCCGTAAAAGTTTCGGCTGATGATGCGTTAATTAGCAAAGCAGTACACCCTTTTTTCAGAGATGCACTACAAACGAAGGTTTCAAAAGTCAAACTATCCCCTAGCCAGTTGCAATATGCCATTTTTCATTATCTTCCTAACTGGGTAAACGGGCTAATGAATTTGCGTAATAAACTCGTGGGAATATTTGGTTTTAAGGTTAATCAAGGTAATTTAATACCGCAAAGTGATGAATTAATGGTGGGAGATCAAGCTGGCTTTCTAACTGTTATCGAAAAATCGCACAACGAGATTATTAGCTACGCAGAGGATAAGCACATGGCTTTTTATCTGAGTATTAAAAAACAAGAAAACACCGTAATTGTTTCAAGTTTAGTCAACCAGAAAACAATACTTGGCCGCATTTATGTTAATGCCATTTTGCCCTTTCATTATTTTATTGCGCGTATTGTGATTAACAATGCGATAAAAGCGAATAGAATATGAGTACTTCAACTAAGAATAGTCAATTAGATTGGCTGACCTTCGCACTTAAGGTACTGATTGAAAAAGGGCCAGAGCATCTTAGAATAGCTAAACTTTGTGACCTAAAAGGGGTGACAAAAGGCTCTTTTTATCATCATTTTAACAATCGTGCAGTGTTCATTGAATGCTTAATGTCTCATTGGTACGAAACAACGACCGTTTCCTTTATTGAACAAGCAAACACACAAGATTCTGCTCAGGAAAGGTTACAAAAACTTGATAGCGTGATTGCCAATAATAATATAGAAGCTGAAAAACATATTCGCGCGTGGGCATTAAATGAACCAGCGATCAAAGTTTACCTTGAGAAAATAGATAATCAAAGACGACAGTATTTAGCTCAGTGCTACGTTGAATTAGGGTTAGAACAATCACAAGCGAATGATATTGCGTTAATGGCATATGCTAACTTTTTGGGCATGCAGCAAATACATCCCGAACCAAATATTGAAGATGTACTTAGAATATCGGCTATGGCCTCTAAGGCTTTACTACCAACAATGTAAATTTAACCATAAATATTAAGGACGACACATGAAAATTATGCAATATTCAGGATATTACTTATTAGCCACGGGTATATTACACAATATTATTGGCCTAAGTTTAGGCTGGTCTAGTTTAGTTGCAATGCATCAAGATGGCTGGTTTTTTTCGACTCTCGTTAATAACCAAATGGCCTTTGATCGAGAAGCAATAAGTTGGTTTTTAATTACTGGTTGCTTTTGGATGCTATTTGGCTTGATGTTGCAAAAAGCATTAAATGAAGGTTATTGTCCGCCACTATCACTGGGTTGGGGGTTTGTGTTTATCGGCGTTATTGTAGCGGTGATTATGCCAATATCAGGGGCATATTTGTTTATCATTCAGGGCGCCATTTTAATCATAGGCACAACAAAGCGTAAACAACCTGATAGCAAAATAACGACCGCCCCGTCTAGCCAACATAATTAACAATATCAATAAGGTAAAGCATTGCTCTAAAATACCCATGGTTCAATGCTTACTTGATTTGTTATACGTGGCTTTAAATTAATGACAAACGGTAGATAACAAAGCACTATTGCCCGTTATACTGTATAAATAATGTTATTTTTGTAAACAAAGCGGTAGCCCCTGTTATGCCTTTCTCAACGCTATTAGATAAACTTCCTTCAAGGAAAATTTGCTTGGCAAATGCGTTGTTTTGGCTACTACTAAACACATTTGCTGCTTATTACAATTACCGAATGCTGCTTCATTATGATAAACCCGCAGTATACACTGATATTTGGCTAGAATATTTACCTTGGTGGGGAAATTGGGCGCTTATCGCACCATTGGTATTCGCATCAACCCAATTAATTCCCTATAAAAAAGAACGAATATCAACATTTATTTGCCTCAATATACTGGCATCTTTGATGTTATTTTTTTTATATTGGTTTTTAACCATTATCGAGGTGGCACTGATCAAGCACGGCGCTGTGAACCTAGAAATCATAAATGAAGCATTTGAACGGTTGCTATTAAGTCCGCTACATATTGATTTTCTCATTTATCTATCTGTATTTTGTACCGGCTACGCAATTACTTATTACACGCGAGCAAAACAGCATGCGATAAAAAACGACTTATTAGCCAAGCAGTTACTCGAAATAGAACTACAATCGCTACGTTCACAATTAAACCCGCATTTTTTATTTAATACCTTAAATACGGTTGCCAGCTTGATCCGGCTAGATGAAAAAAGCAAAGCGGTAAAAGCGTTAAGTGAATTAAGCCAAATGTTAAGAAAAGTATTAGAAAACCAAAATCATCAGCTTATACCTTTACCTCAAGAAATTGAATTTATCGAGAGTTACCTCACGATTCAAAAAATGCGTTTCGAAGATAAACTACTTACAACCGTAAATTTGTCAGGAAATTTACATGACTGCCAAATACCTTTCATGTTGTTACAACCCCTAGTTGAAAATGCAGTACAGCATGGCTGCCAACTAGAAAGTAATCAAAATAAATTAACGCTAAAAATCGCTTGTGATGACAAACAGCTATCAGTCACATTAATCAATAAAATATCACAAACCGACGAACATCAAGGCTTTGGCATTGGTATCACTAACTGTCGGCAACGTTTAGATAAAATCTATCAACAACGTTATACCTTAAGCCTAAACGAAATTGAAAATGATTATTTCGAAACACGATTAACACTACCAATTGGGGTGCATTATGATTAGTGTTTTAATTGCAGATGATGAACATTTAGCACGAAAAACCATTCAGTATTTATTGCAAAACCAAGCTGACATCGACGATATTTATTTTGCTGAAAACGGAAATCAAGTCATTGAATTAGCGAAAAAGCATCACCCTGATATTATTTTCCTTGATATTCAAATGCCAGGAAAAAGCGGCTTACAAGCCGCAGAATTACTTGAAATAGATGCTGTTATTGTCTTTGCAACGGCGTTTGATCAATATGCTATTAGTGCCTTTGAACTAAACGCAATAGACTATTTACTTAAACCTTTTGATGATGACCGATTTTATCAGGCATTAGATAAAGCAAAGCGACAGGTTGCGAATAATCAAGTGAGTAACCTAGCGAATATTAATGAACTCATTATTCACTTAAAACAACAAGCAGACTCCCCTTTTAAAACGCAATTGGTGGTTAAAGATCCAGGTAGAATTCGTTTAATTGATGTTGACGATATTGAATATATTCAAGGCGCTGGCAATTATGCTGATATTCATTTAATCAATGGTGATCACCTATTACACCGAGCAACGTTAACAATGTTAGAAACACAACTAAACCCAAAAGAGTTTATTCGTATTCATCGTTCTTCAATTGTAAATCGTCAGTGCGTTCATACATTAACGGCAACAGATACTGGCGACTATTTAGTACAATTAAACAGTAAATCGCAACTTACCTTAAGTCGACGTAATAAGAATAAATTAGACACGTTACTTAACCTAAACTCTGTTTAATAAAGACAACTCTAGCCATTGTTCTTTACTCACTTGGGATTACTTTCTTTTGTAATAGACTAACCGAAAAGCAATCAAAAAAAGGGGCAACAATGTTGCCCCAAAATTCACTCATTGATATTTGATTTACTACCCTAATGTCAACAAGCTACCTCACAAATTCAAGAATTCAGCTGTCCAAAGAGAATTTCTCCACTGCTCTTGATGCTATGCCACTGCTGTTCGTATTTGAATAATTAATACAACACTACATAACAACCCTATAGTGACAAGTTATGCATTTTTTGCGAATAATTATTAAGCATAATTTATAACCTATTGCATATAAAGGGCTTTTTATAATGCTTATGCAACATGTTAATTAACGTTAAGCTAAAAATTTATCTAAAAAACAATGTTGATAAACGATGATCGCGGCTTATATTTACCCTAAATTGATTAATCGATAATCTCTTGTAAGAAAAAACTAACTAGCGACGTCATACTTATGAGAAGCGAAAAAAGGAGAATGTCGTTGAATAACAAAAACCAAAATGCCGCCATTGCCAAACTGGCAGATGAACATGGACGCTTGGTGTTTCATACAGCTTATCGCTTACTGGGTAACAGTCACTCGGCTGAAGACGTTACTCAGGAGGTATTTATTAAACTGTTTAAGAAACCAACCAATGCCTTCGACAGTATTAAAAATTGGCCGGCTTATCTGAGAACAATGGCTTCATCAGCGGCGATAGATCAACTAAGGCGTCGACAAAGGCTAGCGGAAGAGTCTATGGATTATTCCACTAATGATGAAGTGCCGTTACTTGATAAAACACAGCACAATGCAGACCCTTATCGAGAAATTGCTTTATCTAGGGATATCGAACATTTTAGCAGTGCATTAGCTGAGTTAACAGCGCAAGATGCACATGTGTTTTGTTTAAGGCACATAGAAGAATTTTCATATCAAGAAATTGCCGAACAACTAGGTATTTCAAATAGCTTAGTAGGCGTTACTTTACATCGCGCTCAGCAAAAGCTCTCACAATTGGTGGGAGAGTCACAATTTTTAGGAGCAGGTTATGAAATCACAGGATAATTTAAGCCCAGAGCTAAAGCATTATATTGCTTCAATAAAAGCACGTTCACCGTCTTCTATTGAAGATGAAAAAATGCAGCTAAACCTAGAAGCAGTCATTAAAGAAAATAGCGAAATAGCTGAAGCTAGTTCAATGAGAAAAGGTAATATATTAAGTAAAATCAAACAAAAACTATCACAAATATCATTGGTTCCCCTCGGCGGAGCTGTAGCAACATTAACGCTAGGCGTGATCACGTTATTACTATTAAGTGGACCTCCACGCGTCGCTTTTGCCTCTGTGGTTCAACAATTAGAGAAAATCACAAGCATGCGCTTTGTGTCCGAAATGAAGGCTTTTGACTCAGTATTCTCTCGATTTAAGGTTTATTACCGTGAACCTGGTTTAATACGTGTTGAAAGTATTCCACTGACCGAAGGTGGGGAAAATGCCAGAACCATCAATGTGATCAATACCAAGAAGGGCCAAGGGGTAATATTTCTTCCTGGGCCAAAGTTTGCTACGCCATTCAGTTTTGACCCAAAACAAGCTGAAGATTCTTCCAAGAATGATCCCCTGTATTGGTTTAACGCAATAAAACAATACAAAGGTGATGTTACAGAACTCGGTGAACAGGTCATTAATAATAAAACGGCAACAGGTCTGGCATTCAAGGAATCTGGCACACACGTTACATTATGGATTGATCCTAGTACCCAACTTCCTATAAAAATCATTGTAAGTACTGCGACTGAAAATAATAAAACGGCATTTCAAATGGAAGCCGATGTGGAATTTAATCTGCCACTGAATGATGAGTTATTCTCACTTGAGGTTGGTGAAAATTACCAGCAAAGAAATCAAGAAGACTAGGCTTGTTAACAGCGCCCCTAAAAAATAACGTTTTTGGGGCGCTTTTTTATAATGCTTTTGCAACGTATTTAGCTAATGCTAAGCTCGACGTCAGTCCAGGAGAATCAATACCAAATAAATTAACCACGCCAGGAAAGCCGTGTATTGCAGATGTTTGTACGTAAAAGTCTTTAAACCCTTGATGTTCAGACTGCAACTTAGGACGTATTCCCGCATAAGAAGGTTGAAGCTTACTTCTTATGACAGCTGGAAAATATTCTTTTATCGCGTGATAAAACTTCTCTTGTAAATTTGGTGCTATTGTATAACTAAGCGCGGAAACATATTCAGTATCAGGACCAAACTTTAATTGCCCAGCAATATCTAACGATGCATGTATGCCTAAGCCATGATGTTGTGGTACAGGATAAACCAGACGGCTGAAAGGGCTTTTACCGCTATAACTAAAATAATGCCCTCGACACCAATGTATTTCAGGTATTTTATTTATAGGGAAATTAACAATATTGCTAGCAACATCAGTAGCATGCAAACCTGCACTATTGATAATTACCGGAGCAAGCACATGGGTTATCTCATTAACGCTTCTTAAGGCCAGTTGATAATTTTCATTTACTCTTTCAATAGCTAATAAATTGGTACAGGCTACATAAATACCGTCATTCTTTTCAAAATCAAATAAAAGACTTTGCATAAATTGATGCGTATCGATAATTCCCGTTGACGGAGACAATAGTGCCTTTGTAGCACGTATATTCGGCTCTAATTGCTTTGCTTGATTGGCCGTTTGCCATGCAAGGTCATCTACATTATTTTTACGGGCTTGTTGCCATACTTTTGCTAATACCGCTTCTTCGTTTTTCCCCGTTGCTACAAGTAATTTTCCTACACGTTTTACAGGCACACAAAAGCGATCACAGTGTTCGTATAATAAATGCTTACCCTCAACGCAAAGTTTTGCTTTTAAACTATCTTCAGGATAGTAAATGCCTGCATGGATCACTTCACTATTTCTGCTACTAGTTTCTTCACCAAATGATGTGTTTTTTTCAATAAGCAACACATGTTTAAACCGTTGACTAAGTTCCCTAGCAATCGCTAAACCTACCACGCCAGCACCGATAATCACCGCATCAAATCTTTCCATAAACTCAGCTCTGTCACTTATTTTATTATTGCTAGCTATTCCCTTATTTTAGTTTAAGTTCTACTAAAAATTCAGTTAATATGAATATCGCACCGCAATGTTTAAGCCGTAAGCTATGGCAGAACACACATTAAACGAGAAAATCATGTATAAATTATTATTTGGGGCTATGTTACTATTCGCTAGCCACTCTAGTTATGCCTTAGGTAAGCTAGGACATCAGTTAGTATGTCAGCTTGCATATGAGCAACTTTCCACATCGACACAACATTCTGTCACAGCATTATTAGACCAAGTATCAAAGCAAGATCGATTAGCTATTAATCAATACCTAAGAAAAAAGAACGATACACCTTTAACATTTGCTAACGCCTGTACTTGGGCCGATGCCATTAAGCGTTTGCCTGAATATGATAAATATAAATCTTGGCACTATATTAACGTCGCCAGAAACAGCAAAGAAATTACCAAAAGCACCTGTCAAAAAAACTGCATAACGCGTGCAATTAAGATCCACAGCGAATTATTAATGGCTCATAAAACCAATGAGCAAAGTGCGAAAGCGCTAATGTTTTTAGGACACTGGTTAGGTGATATCCATCAACCTTTTCATGTCAGCTTTGCGAGTGATTTAGGCGGAAATCGTATAAAAGTTACGCCATTTAAAGGCAGATGCAATAACATACATTGGTATTGGGATGAGTGTCTGTTGTATCCGTCGCCACGCTCTAAAAAAGCACTAACAACATACTGGTTAAGTCGCCTTAACACACTCATGCCAAACAACATAAAAAAGCAATGGCAACTATCAAACGAATTCGACTGGGCCAATGAATCATTAGCCATAGTGACCAGTAAAGAAATTGGCTATTGTCAGTTTCATGATGGGCATTGCCAACAGAATAACAATGTACCTTTTGTGATCACTGAACAATATCATTTAGCTCAACAGCAACAGTTAGCAACACGTATGGCGCAGGCAGCGACACGCTTAGCTGCACGACTAACTGATGTACTTAACACAAAAAACAGTTGATTTTTTAACCACTTCACACATACTAGATCGACGTTAATTCTGTCAATTACAGGGATGTTTTATGCTTACACAACTTGAACAAAGTAAACAACGTTGGGGCGGACAAAATCAAACCATTGATAATTGGCTGCAGGAACGTCAAGCAGTGCTAGTGGCGTACTGTGATCTAATAGACTTGCAAAATAGTGATTCTATCGCGCAGAAAACACCGGAAAAAAGAAAAATTCAACGCTTTTGTCAATTATTGATGGACTACATATCAGCCAGTCACTTTGAAATTTTTAATGATGTGATAGAGCAATGCCAAAAAAAAGGGCCTGCAGATAAACAGAAAGCCGAAAAAATTTTTCCTACACTGAATAAATCGACAGACTTAGCACTTGCCTTTAATGATCAGTTTGCAGAAGCAACAAACATTAAATTGCCTGATAACTTTGATTTGCAACTTTCTACATTAGGTAGAGCGATGGAAGACAGGTTTAATCAAGAAGATCAATTACTCGCAATGCTGCATCGGTATTAGCTTTCAACGATTAGGGCATGTTTAATAGCAATTGAATTAAAATTTCGATCCACTTAGCACTTCATTAGCGCGCTTAGAACAAGTTGAATAATTATTGACAAAAACTAAAAAGCTTGGCGATTGCCAAGCTTTTTTATCACTAACTTACTTTGACTTAGTGATCGTGGCCGTGACCTTCGCCACTTTCTGCATTTGCTTCTTTTTCTGCAGCCGCTTCTTCTGCTGTTTTAAAGTCGATTAATTCAACAACAAAATTAAGTACTGAGTTAGCAGGAATTTGAGGGGGTCTACCTTGAGGTCCATAGGCCAATTCACTTGGAATCGTAAAGTTATATTTAGCGCCTTTAGACATTAATTGAACACCTTCTGTCCAGCCAGGGATAACGCCGTTTAATGGAAACTCAATCGGCGCATTACGTTTGTATGAACTGTCAAATTCAGTACCGTCCATTAACGTACCTTGATAATGCACTTTTACCACATCTGTTGCGTTCGGTTTATCGCCTTCACCTTCCTCAACAACTTTGTACTGTAATCCAGACTCAGTCACTACTACGCCTTCTTTTTCTGCGTTTTCAGCTAAGTACGCTGCGCCTTTTTCTAGTGCTTCACTTGCTTGCTTTTCAGTAACGGCTTGTTGTTTTTCACGCATCGTTTTTTCTAGGTTCATCATTAACGCTTGAACTTCTTCTTGTTCAATTGCTGACTTACCAGCAAGGCTATCTTCTATGCCACGTAAAATTAACGATTGATCTAACGTTAACCCTAACGTTTCTTGTTGTTCTAAATTTCGCTGAGTGAACATACCAATTGAGGTACCTAACGCATAAGCTTGTTTTTGCACTTCAGTATCTAATACGACTGGTGCTTGCTCTTCTTTTTTCGCTTCTTGACACCCTACCACTGAAATTAACGCCAGTGCTACAACCGTAGGTTTAAATAGTTTCATTGAATTCTCCATTGATGCGGTTCAAATTAATATACAACCGCAATTATTGCTGTGACATACACATACGTTAAAAAAGAACATATACTAACGATAAATGCAGGTAGAAAAAAGCCCTTAATGAATATAGCCAAATTCTCAATACTATATATGCTGTTATTCGCGCTACTTTTAGCCGGATGCCAACCCGCTAGCGATGAGCCTATCCAACGATGGCAGCACGCAGCTAATGGTGCTTATGCGGCTAATATTTCAGATGACGCAAGCCTGAGTGCCGTCAGTTCAGTGCATCATGGCATTAGTTTATGGGACTTGAAAAACAACGCATTACTTTTTCAATGGTCACAACAACAAGACTCAGCCGACAACTTAGTGCTATCGTTAGATATTGCCCACGATAATAGTCATGTATTAACCGCAAGCCGACAAAATTTCTCGTTATGGAAGGTAAAATCAGGTAAGTCACATGGTTTCTGGCAAATAGATGGTTCCACCATTCGTGATGTTGCTTTATCAAATAATGGTAAAAATATCTTAATTGGAAAAAGCGATGGAACCGTGGTTCATTTTACGCCATCAACAGGTCGCCGCATTGAGTTTCTAGGCCACCAAGAGAAAGTAAATACGGTTGATATGTTACCAAACGGACGTATTGCTTTATCCGGTTCGAATGATTTTGTCGCTTATGTATGGGATACCCAAACTGGACAAGTTATTTACCGTTTTAATCATCCAAGCCGTGTCACTATGGTAGCCATTGACCCATATGGTCGTTACGCTTTTACCGCTGATAGTAAAAAATCAGCCAATCTATGGAACCTTAAAACAGGTAAGCTTATTAGCCAATTACAATATTCAAATAGACAAGAAGTATTTAGCACCGTGCAATTTTCAAAAGATGGTCATCTACTCGTTACTGGCGCTCCGTCACGCAAGGTAAGTATTTGGCGTATAAAAGACGGTGAACGCATAACAAGTTGGCGTGTAACACCAAAAGAAGATAATTATCCGGCTAGTGCCGTTGTGTACAGTGTCGCATTTAGCGATAATAACCATATTATCACCGAATCATCTTCAGGATATGCAGAATTATGGCAAGCCCAGTAGCAGAAGATATAATCAAACAATTAGAACAGAGCATTGAAGCGCTAGAGTCTCGCAATGCTTTTCAAGACGATGTTATAGAACAACTAAGCCAAGAGCTTACCGTGCATCAAGAAGAACTGTCAGCGTTAAAAGAGCAAATAAAGCTTTTAATTAACCGCGTTAAGCATCAACAAGCGCCAACACTGATGAGCCTAGAGGATGAGCCACCGCCCCCTCATTATTAAAGCGATACAGGCTCAACTTTTACACTAGGGCTTAAAAACACCGATGACCTGTTCATTGTTTCTGGTGTCTTTTTCGACGTGTTCTTCAGGTTGACTCATTTGATAGCCACACTTAACACAAGAAACTTTTTCCACATCATGCTCTTTAAACAACGCCATGGTATCTAAGGCATGACATTTGGGACAACTGGCACCCGCTATAAACCTTTTTTTACTCATCTTTCTTTTCACGACTGAGGTAAATTACCTATATTTTACCTTGAATTACACCTACAGGAAAAGCGACAATACGCGGGTTATTCAATAATTAGGTTGTATCATGATCACAGCGATAGAGTTAAGCTTGCACCGAGGGGTAAAAAGTTTAATTGAATCATCAAGTTTTACCATTCATCCAAACCATAAAGTTGGCTTGGTTGGCGCAAATGGCTGTGGTAAATCATCACTTTTTTCAGCCTTTTTAGGCAAGCTTTCACCAGACGCTGGCGACTTAAGCGTTCCTAGTCAATGGAAAATTGCCACGGTAAAGCAAGAAACCCCGGCGTTAGATTGTTCAGCATTAGAATATGTTATTGATGGAGACACCGAATACCGAGCCTTTGAAGCGGAGCTTAATTCAGCGCGCGAGCATAACGATGGCAATAAAGAAGCGACCATTATTAATCAAATTGATAGTATCGGCGGCTACAGTTTACCGGCTCGTGCTGGTGAGCTACTTCACGGTTTAGGCTTTTTACCTGAGCAACTCGCACTGCCAGTTAAAGAGTTTTCTGGTGGTTGGCGAATGCGCTTAAACTTAGCTCAAGCCCTTATTAGCCGTTGTGACTTGTTACTACTTGATGAACCTACCAACCATTTAGACTTAGATGCCGTTATTTGGCTGCAAAATTGGTTAAAGCGATTTGATGGTACCTTGATACTTATTTCCCATGATCGCGACTTCTTAGACGATGTTATTGGGCAAATACTGCACATCGAGCGTCAAAAAGCCAAATTGTACTCAGGTAATTACACCGCTTTTGAACGCCAGCGTGCTGAACAACTCGCTCAACAAGATGCACAATTTCAAAAGCAACAAAAAGAAGTGGAACACCTAACCGCCTTTGTCGATCGTTTTCGTGCTAAGGCAAGTAAAGCAAAACAAGCCCAAAGCCGTTTAAAGCGATTACAAAAGCTGCCTGATTTAGCACCCGCACATGTCGATACGCCTTTTAGCTTTAGCTTCAAAAAACCTGACTATATGCCCTATCCACTGCTATCTATTGAGAAGGCAGCGTGTGGCTATGACCAAAATACAATTATTCTTAACGATACGAATATTTCCTTAGTACCTGGTAGTCGAATTGGCTTATTAGGTCGTAACGGTGCAGGTAAGTCGACACTAATTAAATCATTAGCTGGTGATATTGCCTTAGTAAGTGGTGAAAGATATCGTGCTCAAGAGTTACGTATTGGTTATTTCTCGCAACACCAGCTTGAACAACTTCATATGTCTTCTACCGCAATAGAACACATATTACGGGCTAAACCCACCATGACTGATTTAGAGGCCAGAGGTTATCTTGGTCGATTTGGTTTTAGTGGTGACCAAGCACTTGCTGTTGTTAACACCATGTCTGGTGGAGAAAAAGCACGCCTGGTACTGGCGCTTATTGTACTTGAAAAACCGCAATTATTATTGCTGGATGAGCCTACTAACCATTTAGATTTAGAAATGCGACAAGCATTAGTACTCGCATTACAGGATTTTGATGGTGCTATCATTCTTATTGCCCATGATCGTTATTTGCTTGAGTCTTGTGTTGATGAGTTTTATTTAGTTGCTGACGGTAAGGTCACTGAATTTAATGGCGATATTGACGATTATCAAAAATGGTTAACTGATGATAAAAAAACCAATACCAAAACGGCAAAAAGCGAAGCTACCTTCGATAAAAAACAACATAGACAACAACAGGCTGAGTTACGAAAAAAAGCCGCTCCACTTAAAAAGCAAGCACAAACACTTGAAAATAGGCTTAGTAACACACAAAACCAATTAGACGATGTAGAGGCAATTCTTGCCGAGAGCGATATTTATCAACCTGAAAATAAACAAAAACTTACAAAACTATTAAAAGAACAAAGTCAGTTAAAGGCTAATATTGAACATTGTGAAATGGAATGGTTAACCCTTGAAGAAGAAATTGAAAAAATAATGGCTGAGCAATAAGCCATCTTAAAAATACATTGCTACACTTACTAGAGTACGTTGAGCCTTGCTGTTACATTTCCGCTCAAGTTAAACACGCTCTGAATAATAACAAACCAGAAAGGATGTTCTATGAAAAAATTTATGTCATTAGTCACAGTCATGATAATTGCTTGTAGTACAAGCTTTAGTGCCAACTCAGCAGATTTAGAAAAAGGTATTTTCGAATTGAACCGCGGCGAATTTAAACGCGCAATGGAAGAGTTTAAACCTTTGGTGGAAACAGGTTACGCACCAGCACAATATCAGATGGCATTGATTTATCAAAACGGTTGGGGATTACCAAAAAACAAAGAAAAAGCACTCGAATTAATGTCAATGGCCGCAGAGCAAAACTATGCGGATGCGCTTTTTTCACTATCGGTAATTTATTCCGAAGGTGAAGTAGTCGAAAAAGATCTAAAGAAGGCATTTCAACTGATGGAAAAAGCCGCTAAAAAAGACATCCCTAGCGCGCAATTTAATGTTGGCGTAATGTACGCTAACGGAACCGGTGTTAATAAAGATTTCTATCAAGCTGCCCAGTGGTATAAAAAAGCAGCGCGGCAAAACTATGTGCTCGCTCAGTTTAATTTAGCCGGCTTATATTTTGAAGGTGATGGTGTAGAACAAAGCTTAGAACAATCGTACCTTTGGAACTATATAGCAGCTAAAAGTGGTTATGTTCCTGCACAAAAAAGCCGAGATATAGACGAACATAAACTCAGCGTTAAGCAAATTCAAGAAACCAGAGAAAAAGCAGAAGCACTATACGCGAACCTAGTTGAGCAACAAGAGCTCAAAGTAAAAGCACGTGAAGCAAGTAACCAGCTGTTTAACTAACTCATTCATGACTATGTCACCTACACATTAATAATTTGTAGGTGACACACGCCTATTATTTGATCTACGTCATAACATGCTTTTTCCATTAATTTAAAATAGCGTTGAAATCGTTATTTTAGTTAAGGAACACGTGATGAACTTTTTTACCATGTTATTTAATGACCCTATTGTCTACATTTCAATTATTGGCTTAGGTGTGGTACTCGGCATTTGTGGCTTTTATGTCTATTTTTTCATAAAAAATATTGAACAAAATAATTAGATAATTGCAAACAAAGCGTAACTCACCAGAAACATTCTCTTTTTTTATGCTGTTCTTTCAGGGCATCACATGCCAGTTTATTGTGCGTAAAATAGGCAATATAACGCTGCCTTTGCTATACTGTTCCAGTATTATTGTGATGAACGAAACACATTCTAGAAAAGGTTATTGTGATGGAACTATCAGTTAACAATACATCTAATGCGTTGAGTATTATTGAGCGCACACAACAAGAGCGTGAAGAAAAAAGCGAAAAGTTAGCCTCAGGTAAACGCATAACTAGTGCTGCCGATGATGCCGCTGGCTTACAAATTAGTAGTCGACTGACCTCGCAATTAAACAACTATCAACAACTCAGCGTTAATGCGCAAGATCAAGTTAACCTCAATAATGTGCAAACCGGTCAACTATCTTCAATTACTGAAAGTTTACAACGTGCGAATGTGTTATCGATTCAATCTGGTAATCCTTTATCTGATAATAACGCGATTCAAGGTGAGCTCGATCAGTTAACAGAACAAATTAATACCCTTGCTGATAAAGCATTAGGTAATGGCAACTTTGTCTCCGGTTTAGACGCAAACAACCCGCAAGCGACGCAACAATCAATAGAATCAGCTTTAGCTACCATTTCTGACAATGCCACAACCTTAGGGGCTGAAAATAGTACTCTAGCCGCGCAAGTTAGCACGTACGAAGCGACACAAGTTAATGTAAGTGCAGCCAGATCTCGTATTGAAGATACCGACTATGGGCAAACGAGTAGTGAGCAACAGCAAGTTGATAGCCAACTACAAGCCGCAGTACTCAATAAAAAAGATGAAGAAACACGTAAAGGGTTACTGATAAACCAATTGGTTTAAATGCCGTTCTTACCTTCAAAGTGATCATTTATTTAACACACAGTGGCATAGTATCCGTTGTTATAACTATTTGGGTATAATAGGCCAATTCAGTTACACTACTGTGCCTAGTCATTAATTAACACATTTATGATCATTCCTTTAGATGCTATCGACTCAGACACACTTAATAATATCATTGAAGCATTCATCCTACGTGAAGGCACTGATTATGGTGAGCAAGAAGCAAGTATGCTGGAAAAAATAGCGATGGTAAAAATGCAGCTTCAACAAGGAAGAGCCGTTTTGGTTTATTCTGAACTACACCAGAACGTTAACATTTTACCGGCAAAACAGTTTAATCAGGTACCTTCTTCATCCGATGATTATTAAATCGCTAGCTGGGATTAGTTAGACACGTCAATACCATCCATCACTAATCCCCAAGTTTGACCTATCGAGTAAAGCTTAAGGTAAATACAACCGGTACAGTATGACTTATACTTGGTAAGCCTGCTAATTCTTGCAATTTATTAATGCCTTTTACAAGGGCAAAATCTTGCGCTTTAATCAAAATAGGCGCTACGCTTGTGACCACAACTTTATTTTTCGCTAAACGGCTAACATTCACCTGTGCATTAATAGTTTGTTTATTATCATGTAACGTCATTTCACCTGTTAAGGTTAACGGTTTGATCTCGCCCATTTTCAGCTTCGAGAGAAATTCAGGCGATATTTTGCTAGTAAACGTTGCCTTGGGAAACATTTTCGTCGCAAATAAATGCTCTCCCATACGTTGATCACGTATCGGTATATTGGTATTGACGCTCGCGAGATCAATAGTTAACTCAACATCACCTTTATTTGAAATTTTGGCAGTCAGTGCGCTAAATGTGTGATTTTCAGCAATATGTTCTTTTTTAATCGACGTAAAAACTAACGATGATTCATCAGTATTTAGCTGCCAATTAGCCATCGCGGGAAACATCAGTAAACTCGCTAATACGGTAATTATTTTTTTCATATACATAAATCCTTCTTGGTAAATTATCGGCGTGCTTGATGTGGAATAATCACATCTTGCCATGGAATGTCGTTCGACCCCAATGAGATGAAGTCAGGATTTAACAAGCTATCTCGTCTGTTATAAGACAAGGGGTTAAATTCACTATCAAGAATAGTACCACCCGCTTGCTCTAAAATACATTGGCTGGCTCCTGTATCCCATTCACCTGTTGGGCCAATTCTTAAGTAACAGTCTGCACCACCTTCAGCTATCAAACAATTTTTTAATGAGCAACTTCCCAATGCAATATGTTGGTATGAAAAGTCATCGCGTAGATATTGCCCCATGACATTTAATTTTTGTCGACGACTTACCGCCACTTTGATTTCACGCTCATCATCGTATCGTGCCACATTAATTTTTTCAGTACCCTTTACCTGTTCTTTATAAGCACCCGCCCCTTTTTGCCCAAAATAAGTCATTCGGTGATCGGGCGCGTGAATAACACCGATAACAGGTTTACCTTGTTCAATAAGAGCAACATTTACTGCAAAGTCACCACTTCCGATAATAAATTCACCCGTACCATCAATCGGATCAAGCAACCAATAACGGTTCCAGCCTTTACGTTTATCAAAAGGTAATGCGCCAACTTCTTCAGAGATGATAGGAATGTTAGGTGTTAATCTTGATAGTTCAGCCATCAGTACATCATTCGCTGCAATATCGGCACTTGTTACTGGGCTATTATCTTTTTTCATTTCGGCAGTGAAATCACCTCGAGTATAATGTTTAAGCACTTCTACTCCAGCTTTTTTGCTACTATCAATGGCAATTGCTAATAGTGATTCTAAATTCATCCACCATTCCTTAATTTATCAACGAGTAACATGAGTGCCGCAATACTACGAGCCTCATTGAAATCTTCACGTGCGAGTAAATTACCATAATCGTCAACAGGCCAATGTATTAATTCCATCGGTTCGGGTTCATCACCAGGTAACGTTTGCGGATATAAGTCTTTAGCAATAAATATTTCCATCGTACCGCCAAAGAAAGCCGGTGCCATTGCAACGGTATGCAAAGGTATCAACTGCTTAGCGCCAAACCCCACTTCTTCTTTTAATTCACGATTAGCAGCTTCTATGGCTGTTTCACCCGGATCAATTAACCCCTTTGGAAAACCAAGTTCATAGCTGTGAGTGCCGGCACAATATTCTTTAACTAATAATAAACAGTTATCTTTAGTCAGTGACACTATCATCACTGAGCCTCGCCCAGCACCTTCCATTCGTTCATAAACTCTTTCTGCTCCGTTACTAAAGGTCAGTTCTAACTGCTCTATAGAAAAGAGTAAACTTTTGGCGATTGACGTACGTTTATTAATGTTTGGCAGTTGTTTATTTTTTGACATTATCACCAGAGTTGCCGTTATTATTTGGCAATGACCCTACAAGATTCGATATACTCCTATGATAAAGTGTTTTACTAGGAAAAATCTATGATAGATTGGTCAAAAATATCTACTGTGTTGTTAGATATGGACGGGACGATATTAGATCTGCACTATGACAACCATTTTTGGTTAACACATTTGCCTAAACGCATCAGTGAACAACAAAATATTAGTGTAGAAGAAGCAAAAAATTCGATGCTAGCTCATTACGAAAGAGTATCAGGAACGCTTTCTTGGTATTGCATTGACTATTGGGCAGAGCAAACCAATATGCCAATCAGTGAATTAAAACGCGAAGTTCAGCATTTGATTAACCTTCGTGAAGATGCACACGACTTTCTTACTGCACTTAAACAAACGGGTCGAGAAGTTATATTAGTAACGAACGCTCATCCTGATAGCCTTGCCCTTAAAATAGAGCGTACGCAACTAGACAGATACTTTGATACGCTATATTCAACACATGAATTTGGTGTCACTAAAGAATCACAATCTTTATGGCAAAAATTACAAGCTAAACAACACTTTGATGTAAATACCACGTTATTTGTTGATGACAGCTTACCGATACTCATGTCAGCACAAACATTTGGAATTAAACATATACTCGCGGTGGCAAATCCCGATAGCAAACAACCCGTCAAAAACATTGTTGAATTTCCCGCCGTAACTGACTATCGCACCATGCTTAGCGATATTTACGATACTCCGGTAGTTCGTTAACAATTAAAAGCGTAGTGGAAAACGTCCTTGGCTATCTTTTTTACTTACCATAGGTAAAACTTGCATGATCGCTTTGGGCGTTTTACTGGTGGGAGTTATATACCCATTGCCATAAGCATAGCCATTTGCACCAATATTTACCGTAAAGGTTAACCCTATATCGTTATCACCGTTAACATTCAATACAGCTTCACCTTGCTGGCAACTCAGCTCACCGGTTAAATCAGCTAACGCTACTTTCTGCGATAATACGGTCACAGCAGCATTGGGCCAAGATACATTCCCCGTCAGCTGCTGACATACTGGTTTAGCCGCTTGAAATTTTTCTATCTTTATTTTGATGTGACGATGGGCTAATACTTCTACTGGTGTTGGAATTTGTTTTGCAATTAGTGCCGCTGGTAAATTCACTTCAACATGGGAAATAATTGGTTGTGAAAATAAACCTGATGCTGAAGCAAAGCCATCTATTGGACTCAAATTAGGATCGCCAAACGTCGCATTAATTTTAGGGTTAAAGCTAAGTAATGAGAGCAAATCTACATGAAGGTTAATTTTTTCTATTCGCGTGCCATTAATAGTAACACTCTCGATTTGTGGCTGCCAAATAGTGCCCTGTATACCAGTCACAGAGATATATGGTGGTAAAGTCACCCAGTTAGCAACAAATGCTGCAGGAAGTTTTACCAACAAAAAACATAAATAAAGAGTAATTAAACCTACTCCTAGAGTTAACCATTTTTTCACTATCACCTTCCCAACTGTAAACGTTTGACCGTTACACTTCCTGAAACACTGTCTTGGCTAATATCTATATTGATCACTTTCACACCATGGTCTTTCGATAAACGTGCCAACCACGTTAATAATTCATTAAAGTTAATGTTATCAACCCAAACCAGTACACCATCTGATTGTGGCTGTAACCGAGCGATTACTATTTGTGCTTGTTGAGCGCTACGATTAACAATACTGGCTAAACTGGCATTATTTGCACTCGCCGGCTTTGTTTGTTGGTATTGTGCAAGACGATCAGTTTCTTCTTCAACCCAAGATAGCAGGGCCTGTTGACGTTCAAGTTTTTGCTCAGCTTTGCTCACACCATTCGTTAAGGGTTGCCACACTAATTGATAAAAAACAAAAACACAAAAAACAGAACCTAAGGCTGCAACAAGCCGTTGCTCTCTTAGTTGTAAATTCACCCACCAATCTTTCATGAGTTTCCTCCGCTTTTTGCTTTAATGCTAATAGCACCTGTAACCGTGGTTCCTTGATTATTTAACGCACCTTGTGAAACCGTAAAGTTAGGTGCTAAAGCAGTATTAAATTTTTCAAAGTCTTGATAGCCTTTTGCCGTTGCTTGCATACGTAACTCTTTGCGTTTTCCGTCATACCTCAAGTTTTCAGGCTTTAATGTAGGCACTTGTGCAAATACTGGTTGAAGTTTCATCAACAATGCGAGAAAGTCGCCGTTGTTGTCAACGCCTTGAATAGTTGAAAGCTGTCTGCGTAATTGCGACTTCACCGTGGCAATACGTACACGTTGTGTTTGAGGGAAAGCGTGTTTGTAACGTTCAATAACTTTTGTTTCTACTGCTGCAATCTGTGAGTTAAACTGCATTAAAGTGATCGCTTTGCCTGCGATATTCAACACTAACGCCAGTAATGCTATACCCGCTACCAACCCCCATGTTTTAGCCAATGAAGAGCGCTCTTTCTTAGCAGCATATTCTCCTTGCAGCATGGTAAAACTTCGCGTATCCAAATGCTGCGCCATTAATGCTAACGGCAACTCTTCTGGAAGATAATTAATGTCTATATTATCCGCTTGATGTGCTATGGGAGAAAAAGCATCAATAGCAATATCATCATCTGCATTTAACCAAATACCAAGCATGTGTGGCCATAACGACTCATCAAGGGTGCAACCTTGCCATTGTCCCTTTCTAATGATCACTTGATTATCTATTGCAATCATTTGCCATCTTTCATCAGCTGGAGGCATTGCTAACACTTCGGGAATCACAAAATCAGCCTGGATAGAGGCGGTAGCTAACTGCGCTAGCCAATGGGTCATTTTATATTTTTCTACGAATGCTAATGGACAATTTCCTTCTGCTGTAGAAAAGTTTGCATAAGCAAAAAACAATGAATCAACATCTTGCGCAACATCATCCTCTATCACGAAAGGCGCAGCAAGTTGCACTGCTTTTTTCGATTTCGCCGGCACATTCAGTAGTTTAAGTGTTACATCGCTACTGGGTAATATCACGACGACTTCTCGGTGCGCTGCTTTTGTGCTTAACTCACTTAAATGAGAAATAGTTGCAAGTTCACCGCTTGCAATAATATGTTCTTCAGACTTCGACCAAACCAACCAATGCACTTTGTCGGTATCTTGGCTCGCAAGTCGTATTATTAATTGTTCTGCCATCAATCACGTCCTATCGTGCGACTAATCACGTTTATTTGATTGTCTTCATTTACTTGCATCATTGATTGTAGATAAAAGTAACTTTGGTTAAATGTTGCTACAGCTCTTAGTGTAAAGTATTGGCTGTCAACTACAAACTGTTGTTTCTGTGCTTCGGTTATCTTTAATTTATTCACTTCAGGTAAATTGAAAAAAGCATCAATATTGTCAAAGCCATTAATATCTCTTGCCGATAAAATCTGTTGAGCTTCACTTTTCGAAATGTCGAGCAAAGCTTGCAATAGCTCGGGTTGTTCAGCTGATACAGTATTAATATTAATTTGGTGTAAATTGGTATTAGGTATTACACAAACATAAGGCTTTACGGCAGTGATAACCTCTTTAGTAAAGTGCTCTATAACTCGCAATTCATTCACGCTGGCAAGATAATAATTCGCTGGTAAATACGGAAATTCTTTTGCCGAATAATCGTTATCTTCTGCACCACCAGCACTAACAATACTGGTATCACTGTCTAACCAATCTGATAGCGCATCTGCCATATATTCCGCAGAAAACACATCAACCCCTTCAATATTCAACGCAATAATCAGCGCTTCAAATGCTGCACGCGCTGGAGTTTTTTCACGCGAAGTGTTTTCTGTTACTCGAAGCGCGTTTAAATTTAAACAGGCCTGTAAATCTGAAATTTCTCCAGTAATTTCACCGTAATCAACAGGATAAGTACTTTCTTCTTGTGCCCAAATTTGCGCTAACGTTGTTTTATCTGGAGACTCTTCAAAGCTGGTTTTTAATACTCTTTTAGCAAAAGCTTCTGCCCCCATTGCATACCAATAAGCTTGTTGATTAAAACTTACATTGGTAGATTTTTTTACTGCAATCTGTACTTTAGCCAGCATGTGCGTGGCTATGGTCGCAGCGAGTGCTACCACCAACATTACAGTGATCAGAGCAATACCTTTGTTTAACTTCATTGAGCAGCCCTTTGAGGACCATCAATGACTGCTTGTCCGTTTTCGGTACCTGTTGTTGCATTACTGTCATTGTTAAAGGGTTCAGCAATTATGAGAAATTTGCGTGTTAATTCGCCTAAATCTTCCGTGTCGATAATAAGTGCGATAGCCTCAGGCCATTGGTTTTCAGTTAAGCTTTCTCGCCACTTTTTATCAACAAAAAACTGCACTTTAAAATCTGTTACGTCTTTAATAAGGGGTCTGATGATGGGCTCTTCACCAATCACAGGATCAACAAAATTAAAATGCATACGCTCTAATGTATTCTCTTGAATACGATAAGCAATAGGTTGCATGTCTGAGCGAGGTAAGATTAAATTAGGGTTGCTCCAGCCACCTCGAACAAATGCAATTGCCTGTTCACTTAACATCAGATCGCCATTATCAACATAAAAAAAGCCTGTTTGTGGCGCTTCACCTTCAACGCGAACTGAACGCCTAGCAATTTGCAATAAATCTCGTTCGATGATGAGCCATGCCCGTTGTATTTCATTAAGCCTATTTTGCTTTTGCTCCGCACCTTCTTTTGTGCGAAGCACGCCATCTAAGATACTAAAACTAGCAATACTAATTACCGCAAAAATTGCTGTCGCTAATAACACTTCAATTAAAGTAAAACCACCAAGGCCACGTTGTTTCATTAACGGTTTTCCTTAGCAACGTATGTTGTCAAGCTCGCTACTGCCGACGTATCTTCTTCATCGCTACGTACTTCAATGGTAATGCTACGCATTTCCTTGTCTGCTGTCGCAACAACTTTTTGTTGCCAATGCCATTGTCTACCAGCTAAATCAACGTTGCCTTTTTTGTTCTTCGGTGGCCATTGCTCATCTAATGTAGCTTCCACCAACTGGTTAGAAGCTACCCACTGAGCCAGCATATTATTTTCGATATGATTTAAACTTGAAAAATGCGTATCCGACGTACTTAATAACGCGACTCCTGCAAGTGCAAACACTGACAAAGCCAGCAGCACCTCAATTAAGGTAAAGCCTGTTATTTTCAGTTTTGTGCGCATCAACAAACCATTAGTCATTAGTTGTTTTGCACCTGTTCTTGCTGTTCAAGAGCAACAGGCGTGTAAAATTTGCCTATCACATTGATGCTGAATGTTTCACTATTTTGCTCTGTTGTAGCAAAAGTTGCTTTAAAAGGAGTAATTTCACCACCCGTTAATAAATACACCTGCGGGATAATTAGTTTTTGTTCTTTTTCAAGTGCATCTTCCATTGCTGACACTTGCTCTTCATCAGGGATGAATAATTCACGATCGACAAGCGTATTTTCTTCTGGCGCTAAGCCATCAAACGATAAGGATATAGTGATATCATCGGCTAAAGTGTAACGCTCAAATGTTTTTTCATTTGGAAGGTTCGTCCACCGAGAACCATCGTAACCGAGAAATTGATAGCTGTTTTCTTCAACATATAACCCTATCTCAATATTATTTAATAGGCCAAAATCTGCGGCTAAATTAAACATACCGGCAAACCTTGTAGCTTCTTCTGTTACTTGTTGTTCAGATTTATTCGAAAAGAAGTTAAGTTGTACTGCAGCAACCATAAAGCCAATCACCACAATAACCATTAATATTTCAATTAAGGTAAAGCCTTTAATTTGAGAAGAGCGCTGCTGTACTAACATAATATTAAAGGCTTAAGTCATTATTGGTAGTCTGCAAGGTTCCAGTTACCAATATCATCATCAGTAGCTGCTTCACCATCTGGTCCCATAGAAAATAAATCCATCTTGCCATGTTCACCTGGATTTAATAGTTGATAATCATTACCCCACGGATCTTGTGGTAGACGCTTGATATAACCACCTTCTTGGAACCTACGAGGAACAGGTTCAATAGTCGTTTGTTCAACGAGTGCTTCAAGCCCTTGCTCTGTTGTTGGATAATCATAATTTTGTGAACGATATAACGCTAAGGCTGACTCTAAAGAGCCAATATCAATAACCGCCTTTTGTGACCTGGCAGTATCTTGACTTCCCATTAAGTTAGGCACCACCATGCTGGCAATAATACCGATGATCACTAATACAATCATGACCTCTAATAACGTGAAACCTGAAACTTTTTTCATGAGAATTCCTTCTTAAATTTAACTAAATGCCAATTAATGTGTTCATTTTCAAAATAGGTTGCAGTATCGCCATCACAATAAAAAGTACGATTCCCGCCATTGTCACCATTATCGCCGGCTCAAACGCTTTCAATGAGATATTGATCAAGGATTCAAACTCTCTGTCTTGATTATCAGCAGCTCGGCCAAGCATATGTTCAAGCTGACCACTTTTTTCACCGCTGGCGATCATATGTAGCATCATCGGCGGAAATAACTGAGTTTGTTCTAATGATAAACGCAAGCTACTACCTTCTCTTACTTTGACCGCGGCTTGTTTCACTTTATCTTTAATGTAAACATTTCCCAGTACTTCGCCTGCAATGCTCATACTTTCCAATAAGGGAACTGCACTAGCAGTTAATATGCTAAGTGTACGAGCAAAGCGAGCGGTGTTTACGCCACGCGCCACCTTACCAATACCGGGTAGACTAAGCAGCTTTTTATGTACTTTATATTTGATATCAGCTCGCTTCATTAACTGTATAGCGAGTAATATCAAAAAAATAAACACCACAAATAAGTAGAAACCAAAGTTCTGCAAAAATTCACTTGTCGCGATTAAAAACTGAGTTGTTTGCGGTAAGTTAGCACCAACATCGTCAAATTGGCTGACTATTTGCGGTACAACTGACGTCAAGAGTACAACAATAACGCCAATGGCAACTACAGTCATTATTGCCGGGTAAACCAACGCTTGGATCATTTGTGAACGTAGTTGTTGACGTTGTTCAGTATAATCCGCTAAACGATTGAGTACTTTATCTAAATAGCCCGACTTTTCGCCTGCCGCGACCATAGCACGAAAGAGATAATTAAAAACCTGAGGATATTCCGCCATACTTTCAGCTAAGCTATAGCCTTCAGTAACTTTTGTACGTACCGCCATCACCATACTTTTAGTGACATCTTTTTCTGACTGTTCGGCTACCGCTAATAACGCCTCTTCTAGCGGTAAACCAGATTCAACAAGTGTTGCAAGTTGTCTCGTTAAAATAGCTAATTCACTTGCTGATATTTTCTTACTGCGGGTAAATGAGCTTTTTGTGCTTTGCTGCTTATTTTTTTTTAAACTTGTTGTTACTTCAGTAGGCATTAAGCCCTGATCTCTTAACAAAGACCGAACATGACGAGCAGTATCACCCTCGATAATACCTTTTTTAAGTTTACCATTTCGGTCTACTGCTTGATATTCAAATGCCGCCATATGTTTTTACTTAATCTTCCTTTGTCACACGTAACACTTCTTCAAGCGTTGTGATACCTTCCAGTACTTTGTCAAAGCCGTCACGGCGAATACTTGGTGTATGTTGTCGAACAGAGCGTTCTATATCTTGCTCACCTTTACCGTTGTGTATGAGTTCACGCACTTTATCATCAACTAAAAGCAACTCATGAATACCTGTTCGACCTTTATAACCTTTAAAGTTACATTCGTTACAACCGGTAGCACGATAAATATGCTGCTGTGTATTTGCTGATAAGCCAAGTAAATTTAATTCTTCTTCGTCAGCTAAATGCGCTTCTTTACAATGAGGACAAAGCGTTCTAACAAGACGTTGTGCAAGTACGCCTAATAAACTTGACGATAGCAAAAATGATTCAACGCCCATATCTTCCATTCGAGTAATTGCACCTGCTGCGGTGTTAGTGTGTAACGTTGAAAGCACAAGATGACCGGTTAAACTTGCTTGTACACCAATTTGGGCGGTTTCTAAATCTCGAATTTCACCCACCATTACTACGTCAGGATCTTGCCTTAAAATCGCACGTAACCCTCTAGCAAAGGTCATATCAACTTTCGTATTTACCTGTGTTTGACCTATGCCTTCAATGGCATATTCAATCGGGTCTTCTACAGTAAGAACATTCCGTTCCCTACTATCAATTTGGCTTAAGCCGGCATATAACGTGGTAGATTTACCGGAACCTGTTGGCCCGGTGACTAAAATAATGCCGTGTGGCTTATCGATTAATTGAGAAAATTTGACGCGATTGTTATCGGTCATACCTAAGTCTTGTAAATCAAGCCGTGCAGCGTTTTTATCTAACAAACGTAATACTACACGCTCTCCATGACCAGTAGGCATTGTAGATACACGAACATCTACCGCTCGCCCTGCTATTCTTAACGAAATACGGCCATCTTGTGGCACTCGCTTTTCTGCGATATCTAATTTCGCCATCACTTTGATACGTGAAACAAGTAACGAAGCGAGCTTGCGATTAGGTCTTAATACTTCACGTAAAACACCGTCAACACGAAAACGAATTTGTAGCGATTGTTCAAAAGTTTCGATATGTATATCAGAAGCACTTTCTTTTATTGCTTCGCTCAGCATCGCGTTGATCATTTTGATAATCGGCGCATCATCTTCGTTTTCAAGTAAGTCTTCGGTTTCAATGAGCTCATCAGTAATAGAATATAAATCAACTTCATTACCAATATCTTCCATCATTTGTTTCGCTTCTGATGAATCTCGTTGATAAGCATTTGTTAGTCGAAGTTCAAATTGCTCTGGAGAAACAAACACCATTTTAAACGCACGTTGAACAACTCTTCTTACTTCTAATAATACCTGTTCATTAATAGTGTCTAAACAATATAAAATCACTTCGTCATCTTCTTTCCCAACTAAAACGCTATGGCGCTTAGCAAAACCAAAAGGTAGTTGTAAAAAGCGATTACTTTGCTCTGGCGTTAACTCAAACTGTGGGTCGTTATTTTCCACTAATGATTCCAATGAAGTTTGCGACATAACGGTTATTGTCCACGCTCTTCAATAGTTTCTTTGTCTTCCGATTTTTGCTGATATTCATTAAATGTTGGCGGCAATGACAATTCATCGTTCCATTTAGGTAATAATGGCAATTTTTTATCTTTCATCAACGACAAACCTTCTTCACGCTTACGTAGCTCATCTGCTCGGATATAATTGTATTTCTCTTTACTGATGTCGTTCATCAGCTTTCCGTCTCGGATCACGGTAGGGCGTAGAAATACCATTAAATTACGTTTACGTTTACTGTTATTTGTTGATTTAAACAAATGGCCAATAATAGGTATATCGCCTAACAGTGGTACTTTTTGCACACTCTCTTGTACATCTTCATCAATTAAGCCACCTAAAATAACGGTAGCGCCATTATCAGCTAACACCGTCGTTTTAATTTCGCGTTTATTGATTGAAATATCCACTCCTGTTGAACCGCTTACCGACGAAACTTCTTGTTCAATGGTTAACTGAACACCTGAACCTTCGTTGACTTGTGGCGTCACTTTTAATTTGATACCCACTTCTTGACGTTCAACCGTTTGGAAAGGATTACTGTTATTATTACCTGTTGTTGAACCCGTGATAATAGGGACTTCTTGGCCCACTAAAAAGTGTGCTTCTTCGTTATCTAGCGTTGTGATACTTGGTGTTGCTAAAATATTAGAGTTAGTGTCAGCACTTACCGCTTGAACAATTGCCCCCCAATCATCTTTCACTAAACCAAACATCATACCGTTAACCGATCCTAGTAACTTCGCGAGTAAACTATAATCCCCATCGGTATCAGGGTTCGTTGTTGTGACCGGGTTACCATTGCCATCTATAGTGGTAACTGTGGTACCTGGTTCACCTCTTGCCGCTACTGCCGCCGCACCAACTGATGTGATTGGTACAGTACCATTGGTAAATTGTGTAGCACCACCATTTTCGTGATACCATTGCACACCTAGATTAACACCATCACTTTCAAATACTTCGACAATAATCGCTTCAACAAGTACTTGCGCTCGGCGTACATCTAACTGTCTTATCACCGCTTCTAATGAGCGTAGCATGTCTGGTTGCGCGGTGATCACGAGAGTATTAGTATCTGAATGTGCTTCAATGCTGATGTTACGCTTTTGTTTATTACGACTATTGGTTTGCGTAGCGTTTTCTTCCGCCTCTATTGATTCGCTAACACCTGTTAACACATCTACTAAATCTTCAGCTTTTGAATATTTAAGATAATAAACACGGGTGTTGCCGTTAGTCTCTAATTCGCTATCTAGTCGTGATACCAGTTTAGCAACACGTTCGCGCGCTTGCTTTTCACCACTAACAATAACGCTATTGGTACGCTCATCAGCAACGATTTTGGGGATTAAAAAGCTCGGTGTTCCAGCTTTCCCTTGGCTAGATTTATTAAGCGCTTCAACGATGCGTACCATTTCGCCAGCAGAAGCATGTTCTAGACGAATTATTTGCTCGTATTGATCACCTGCTCGGTCAACACGTTTAATGATATTGGCTAAACGGTTAACTACTGCAGCTGTCCCTGTCATGATAAACACATTAGCAGGGTCATAGTTAACAACAGTTCCGCCACCCGCTTGATCTGACATTTGTCTTAATAATGGTGACAACTCACGTACAGTCACATTCTTAACTTCTACTACCCGTGTCACCATTTCATCCCCAACACCAGGGTTATCATCATCAACCAAAGGTGTTGCTTCAGATTTTGCTTTTTTATTACGAATAATTTTTACAATATTATTGTCCATTTCAATGGCAGCAAAACCATAAACTTCAAGAACATTTAAGAAAAATTGATAATACTGATCTTCTGTTAATAAATCGTAGCTACGAACATTTACTTTGCCGCGAACATTTGGGTCAACGATCATCGTTTTCTTAAGGTTTTTACCGACAATATTTATAAACTCTTTGAGGTCAGTGCCTTTGAAGTTAGGTGAATATTGCGCTGCAAACGCGGATTGAGCGCTAAAGAGTATGCCGTTAAAAAAACAAACAGTTGCTAAGGTCATCAACCATTTTTTTGCCCACGTTTTTGCATGCGATTTGCGCATGGATAATTCCTTATTGTTCATTATTGAATACTAAATAATATTTCTGTTAATGATCCATTACGATTTACCAGTAACGATATCTCAGTTTCTTCTTTTAATGCTTGTACTGCTTGAGCAGCTTCACTAGGTAACGTTAAATCGTAACCATTCATTTGTACCGCGATATCACCTGATTTTAGCCCTGAAGATCTAAAGAAATCAGGTTCTTTACCCGGCATTAATTGATACCCGATGATGTCACCATTTTGTCGTTTTGGGCTGACTTTCAAGTAGTCAAATATTTTCCCAGGGTCAGTATTAATATCTTGTTGTAGCTGCATCGCGGTTTCAGATAAAACATCATTTTCACGCTGATCTACGGTATTAATATGATTGCTTACTACCTGAATTGGTTCCGCTCTTTTATTTTCTCTCGCTTTATTAACCTTACTGTATTTAAAACCATCTAACATTAATGTTTCTAAACGCCCAGACTGCTTAATAATAACTCTATCGGTGGCAACCGATTCTAATGTGGCTCGCGTGCCAGAGATTTTATCGCCTATTCCGTAAGTTTCTTGTTGACCATTATTTTCAATAATAGCAGCAGCAGTATTTTGATCGCTACTTGCAACAGTGCCTGTTAATGTAAGGCGTAATTTAGTTTCTGGTGCATCTTGCACTTTTACAGGCACTTGTTCTACAGCAGCTTCTTTAGTACCAAATAAATTCAATTGTTTCAGTGCTGATAAATCTAATGATGCGTTTTGTTGTTGTACATCGTTTACATTAGCAACAACCGTTGAGTTGATATGGGCATTTGATGGTAATAACTGCCAAGTAAACTGTGCTAAAATATAGGCGATATAACAAAGCAACATCGCGCTTATAAAAAAAGCGACTTTTTGCTGAGGCACTTGGCGAATAAATTGTTGAAGCGACGATAGTTCTGTCGATATACGCATATTTGAGGTTATCAATCTTTATATTTTTCTTCGTTGATGATACTTGAGCAAAACAGCTAGAACAAGAAAACTGCTTTATTTTTAACTATTATTTACAATTATTCGCAAGATATGGCGTAACAATACAACCTATGCTAACTTGCGCGACATTCTGTTCGGCAAATATGACAAGAAAATGAAACAAAGTAAAAATACTTCTGAATCTACCAATATACGCCTCGACAAATGGCTTTGGGCGGCACGGTTTTACAAAACAAGAGCCATCGCAAAGCAGATGATTGATGGCGGTAAAGTATTTTATAATGGTCAACGTTCTAAGTCGGGTAAATTCGTGTCAACAGGCGATACAGTAAGAATTCGCCAAGGGTACGAAGAGAAAGAAGTCATTATCATCGCCCTTGCTGATAAACGAAGAGATGCTACCTTCGCCCAAACCCTATATAAAGAAACAGAGCAAAGCATTGAAACAAGAGAAAAAAATGCGCTTGCACGTAAGCAAGGACTACTGCTCAACCCAGGGACCGACAGCAAACCTGATAAAAAACAACGTAGACAAATTAGACAATTGAAAGAAAGGATATAACTGTGACCTTGCCTGCTGATGAATTAAATCGCTATTTATTCGATGATTTACATGTTCGTGGCGAACTTGTGCAATTAAGTACCACTTACCAACATATTATAAACGGCCATAATTACCCTGAAGGCGTTAAAAAGCTTTTGGGCGAACTGATTGCCGTTACTAGCTTACTCACGGCAACGTTAAAAATTGAAGGTGAAATTGCCGTACAATTACAAGGTGATGGACCGGCAGATTACTTTGCAGTTAACGCAAATCATAATCAAGAAATAAGAGCTATCGCTAAAGTTAATGAATCGGCAACAGGTTCAGGCTTAAACGATCTGGTAGGCAAAGGGAACATGATTATCACTATTCGGCCAGAGGTTGGCGAAGCCTATCAAGGCGTGGTTGCGTTAGAGCATGATGCACTTGCTGATTGTATTGCCCATTATTTTGAAGTATCAGAACAAATTCCAACAAAAATTTGGTTATTTCACAATCATGAGACGAACCAAATAGCCGGCTCCCTCATTCAGTTATTACCAGACAGCGGTCACAAAGATGAACAAATGAATGATTTCGAGCACTTATGCCAAATTACTTCAACCATAAAAGATGAAGAAATTTTCACCTTAGACGCGCAAACGCTTTTGTATCGGCTTTATCACCAAGAAAAAGTAAGATTATTTGAACCACAATTAGTCATTAACACGTGTAGCTGTTCGAAAGAAAAGTGCTTAACGGCTCTTTCTCAACTTGGGCAACAAGAGATTGAAAGCATTCTGGCTGAACAAGGCAGCGTTAGCATGACTTGCGATTATTGTTTAACCACCTATACCTTTGACCACTCAGATTTTTCTGAGTTATTTAACCAAACAAAGCATTAACAATGTTAGTATTTTCATAAGTATTAGTTTTCTTTTATTAATAAAAAACCCCGAAATTCGGGGTTTTTTTATTAATTTACATTTATATCTTCAAATTAGAAGTTATAACGTGCAGTCAACATTACTCGACGTGGAGCTTGGAAGTTTACAGGTGTACCGTAGTTAGGGTTTGGAACTGGAGCTGTAGCAGAACCATCATCACCACTTTCATTATACTCAGTAACTTCTTGGAAATTGAATACATTACGTATATCAACTTTAAGAGTTAAACCATCTGCCCACTCTGGTCGATATTGTAAACCAAGATCAACATTTTTAATCCAAGGAGTACGTCCTCGATCACCACGTTGAGTTGGCTCACCACCACAGAAGAATGCCGAATCGCCGTATGCAGAAAGAATACCATAATCGACACCAAGTTCTTCTCTATATTGATCTAATGGGATATAACCCACACAGTTTCTAGGACGACCAGATTGTACTAGTAAGTTAGCTGATACAGATAACTCATCTGAAACCTGGTATGCACCAAATACTTTAAGAGTATGGCGACGATCATTTGGAAGCGATCCATACGCCCCTGTTTGGAATAAGTAATGATCAAGATCCTGTGTAAGACCTGCATCTGCTTGTTGCAATGTAGAGTTTACATAACCTTCTGAGTTACCTTCACTTTTAGCTAAAGTATAAGAACCCTGTACAAACCAGCCGTCTGCAAATGGTTTTTCGAAAGTGAACTCAAGTGCTTTATATGTACGCTGGTAAGTATCTAAGTTGAAGTATTCTGCTGGAACGGTAACTTCTTTGAAATTCCCATCGTTTTCAACATCCATTGCTAAGCTAATATCACGACCAGGGTTCATGAAGAAACAACCTGCTAGTGAATGATAATCAAAGTTATTATAGCCATTATCATCTGCCCAATCGATAAACGCTTGCGCTGAACAATAATCGTCCATACCATCTTTAACATCACGATAAATAGCTTTTACACCATATACCCAATCTTCTACTTGCTGTTGATAACCTAATATGTACTCATCTTGGAACATTGGGCTTAAATTAGTAGCTGAAATGGTGCGAGGATCTGCTGCTGTACCATCAGAGTTTATGTTTTGTTGACCAATCAAACCGCCAACTACATCTGGAGCACCAGTTCTTGGGTTTTCATTTGCACTATCAGCATAGTAATAATCTTCAATAAACGTTTCAGAACCAGCAGCACGAATATTTGAATTAGATGCTACAGGTATATAATAACGACCCGCAGTACCATATAGTTTACGCTCACCTTCACCATTAATGTCCCAAGTAAAACCTAAACGTGGAGCTAACTCACTGTCAGACTTGATAAATGCAACATTTTCACCGTTACGATTCTCAAAACCTTCTGAACGCAGACCTAAATAAACTAACCATTCATCATTTACTTGCCAGCTGTCTTCAATGTACCAAGCAGTATTTTCAACTTCAAACGAAGCCGAATTAGAGTCGATAATTAAATGACGTAAATACGTAGTACCTGCATCTAGGAACTCACCATTTACGTTTTGACCGCCATTACCCAAGTCTTGAGCAATATGCCAACGCCAGTATTCACCACCAGTTAACGTTTCACCACGTTTTGTAGAAGTGAATTTCTCTTGGTCATAACCTGCACGAATCGTATGATCGCCAATTACATATTCTAAACCTAAACGTAAAGAATCACGCTTATCGCTGTCATCTTTAATACCAGCTTCGGGCACATATGTTTGTCCACCTACGTAGTCCCAACACCCAATTGGTTGAGAACTGTTAGGAGTATCACGACGATCATACACTAATGGACAATCTGCACCAGGGGCTGTTGCAGGATTACGCGACCATTCTGCTACGCTGTTCATTTCACCCCAAAGCGCACTTACCGAAAGATTATCTGTAATATAACCAGTATAGTTAACAATTGTTACATCACCGCCTTGACTTTCAGAGTATGTCTCGCCCTTATCTCCGTGCTCACGTGCATAATAAACGCCATCTGGGTGTCCATATGGAGTACGATCAACTGTTTGTTTGTTTTCAATGTAAGTAACTTCTAATAGATGATCATCAGTGATATTCCAGTCAATTTTCGCTAAATACAACGGAGAGTTATCCTTTGACTCTAAAGAAGTTGTTCGTCCGAAAGTATTCCACTGATCTTGGCGGCCTTGTGCTAAAGCATAAATAAATAACTTATCTTCAATAATTGGACCTGATGCATAAACATTATAGTCTAAGTAGTCATATTTATTTGCTGAACGGTATGCATGATAGCGTGTAGAATATTCCATATCTGGATCACGAGATACAGAATCTGTACCTTCTTCACGGAACTCTTCTGGGGTCCATTGAACAGAACCACCGAATTTCCATTCGTTTGTACCGCGTTTAGTTACCAAACTCACCACACCACCAAGTGAACGACCGTATTCAGCACCGTAACCACCAGTTTTTACTTGTTGTTGTCCTACAGCATCGTATGGTAATTGTGCGAAAGCAACAAAGTTACGAATATTAGTTACGTCAAAACCATTAATAAAGTAACCATTTTCTGCAACTGAAGAACCACCAAATGATGCTAAGTTGCCAAAACCACTATCACCAGCAGTTGTACTTGGGGCTAGCAATGCAACACTAGTCAAATCACGAGCAACAGGTAAAAGGTCAACTTGTTCTGCTGTAAATACAGTTGTAGATTCAACTGATGCAGTATCAATTGCTGCAACTGCAGAACCAACAACAGTAATGCGTTCTGATGCTTCAACGAAATCAACAGGGCTACCTTGACCAATTTTTACCACGATATCGAAAGTATCAGTCCCGTTTGATACTTCATATGAGCCTGTAGGTAATTTTGAGAAGTTAAAGCGGCCATCTTCACCGATTGTAACGTCACGTTTAAAACCGGTTGATTTATTTTTAATTGTAACAACTTTACCTTCTATTGCTTTACCGTAGATTGAACCACTTGAGTTATCAGCAATTGCAGGCATAGCTACGCCCAACGAAACAGCAACAGCTGCAGCTGTTACAGAACGTTTAAACGACTTTGCAATGATATTATTCATAATATTATTTCTCTCTGGACTAAGAATGGATTTTCAATTCTTGTTCTTATACATATTTATGTGTCAATGTTACAGTATGTAACAATCCACATCATTCTTGCCTGATTTATGAATAATTTCAACCTGTTTTTTAGATCTTTGAAAAAGTTCCATATTTTTTTAAAATTTTTTTAATAGCTTGAAATTACAGATAATTATTTGATTTAATCTATTTTTATAAATTAACAAGTCGTAATTTTGTACGCTTTTTTGTACGTATCACTATCATATTTGATCAATTTTTAACTGTTTTTTTACATTTTGACGTAAATGTAACAGATAAATCAAAGCGCATTACTATTTGGTAATGGAGAGCATACTCAAGAGATGGAAAAGTAGCACCAACGAAATAGTTGATTCTTAGTGTTATGACGGCTTACTATAAAGGAATGTAAGCGAAGGATAATTATAATGGTTACAGACACTGACGGTTACGTTCATATCATTGAATATTTAACTGAGCACTTATCACTCTTTGAAAATACAGCGAGTGACAATAGTGGTACGTTATCAGTTATGGAAGTTATCGAACAAGAATTAACAGAACAAATTATTTTAGTGTGTAGTCAAAATGAAAGTCTTAGCTTTAATCAACGTAATACGATTATTCGAGAAGTAGACAATATTGTTCATGATCTACAAGAAATCCTTTCCGGTGTTGTTAACAACTCTGTGACTACCCATCAACAAGAGTTCTTAAAAGAATTCGCACTTCTTATTAAGAACTTATTCGATACAGAAATACATTCAGGCGTTCTTAGTTAAGACACCTGCTTTGTAAAATCAATTTATTTATTTGGAGAATTTATGCAAGCTGAAGTTAAGTGGATCGGCGAAGAAATGTTTGCCGGCATATCAGAAAGTGGACACACAATAGTACTGGATGCGAACAGCGGTGCGCTAGCGCCAAGTCCTTTAGAAAATGTGTTACTGTCTTTGGGCAGTTGTTCTTCTGTCGATGTCGTGAGTATTCTCAAAAAAGCTCGTCAACAAATCAGTGGCTGTAAAGTAAAAATATCGGCAACACGAGTAGATACTATCCCTAAGTTGTTTTCAGATATTCACCTTCATTTTGTAATTTCGGGGACGGGTATTCAAGAGAAGCATGTTGAGCGTGCTGTCAGTCTTTCAGCGGATAAATATTGTTCAGTTGCGTTAATGTTGAATAAATCAGTCAATATCACGCACGATTATTCTATTACTCCAGAATAAACCAATCAATTGAGCCTACTAGGCTAGGCTCATAAATCACTCATCCAATCCAACTGCTTATTTGCTTGGTGTTTCTTTGCCATAATTTCTTTGATTAAAGGGGTTAAAATTAGCTCCATCGCTAAACCCATTTTACCGCCGGGTACCACCAGGGTATTTACACGCGACATAAAAGAACCTTCGATCATAGATAGATAATAAGGAAACTTTACATTGTTTGCCTCTCTAAACCGAATAACCACAAAGCTTTCGTCTAAAGAGGGGATAGCCTTAGCACTAAAGGGGTTAGAAGTATCTACCGTGGGAACACGTTGAAAATTAATATGTGTTTTTGAAAACTGTGGAGTTATAAAAGAGATATAATCTTCCATACTTCTTACAATACTTGCTGTGACGGCTTCCCTGCTATGCCCTCGTTGGTTAGTATCACGAATAATTTTTTGAATCCATTCAAGGTTAACTATAGGTACCATACCAATTAATAAGTCAACATATTGGGCAACATCATTATTTTCGGTGACAACACCACCATGTAATCCCTCATAAAATAATAAATCTGTACCTTCACCGAGGTCTTCCCACGGAGTAAACGTACCAGGCATTTGATTATATGGCACTGCTTGGTCGAAGGTATGTAAGTACCTTCTCATTTTGCCCTTACCTGTTTCCGAATAATCTTTAAATAGCTTTTCTAATGCATCAAAGTCATTCGCCTCATCACCAAAGTAGCTTATTCTCCGTCCTATTTCTTTTGCTTTTCTTTTTTCTAGGTCCATTTCTTGTCGAGAATAGCGGTGAAAGCTGTCACCTTCCACTTTGGCAGAAGTGATATCTAAAGAACGAAAAATATGTTCAAAAGATTCAGACGTCGTTGAGGTTCCTGCACCTGATGAGCCTGTAACTGCAATGATCGGATTTCGTGAAGACATAGCGTAAACCGGAAAAAGAATGAGCTAAAAGTTATACGGATAAATTAAACTAAGATCAACTTTTTAGCCAACAGAAAACAAAAAAGCGAGGCAATGCCTCGCTTTTTCATCTGAAAGCTCAACTAGTTAAGCTTCTGCACTTGCTTCTTCAGTCTCTTCAACTACTTCTTCAGTTGCTGGACGATCAACAAGTTCAACGTAAGCCATAGGAGCTTTATCACCAGTACGGTAACCGCATTTTAAAATACGTGTATATCCACCTGGACGTTCTTGGTAACGAGGACCAAGTTCGCTAAATAATAAACCTACTACTTCTTGATTACGTGTACGAGCAAACGCTAAACGACGATTTGCTACACTGTCGGTTTTGGCCAAAGTAATTAATGGCTCAACAACGCGACGTAATTCTTTAGCTTTAGCAACCGTTGTTTTAATAACACCGTGCTTTACTAAAGAACTTGCCATATTGCGGAACATCGCTTGGCGATGACTGCTATTACGGTTTAACTGGCGACCGCTTTTACGATGGCGCATAAGTTAATCCTTATCTCAAACTAATAAAAATGATGACCGACTTAGTCGTTATCAGCAATGCTTTCTGGTGGCCAGTTTTCTAAGCGCATACCTAGAGACAAGCCACGAGACGCTAACACGTCTTTGATTTCAGTCAGAGACTTCTTACCTAAATTAGGTGTTTTAAGAAGTTCGACTTCTGCACGCTGTACTAAATCACCAATATATTGAATCGCTTCTGCTTTTAAGCAGTTCGCAGAACGAACAGTAAGCTCGAGGTCATCAACTGGACGAAGTAAAATTGGATCGAAAAGAGGTTTTTCTTCTTTCGGTTCAACTTCTGTTACATCACGTAATTCAACAAATGCATCAAGCTGTTCAGCAAGAATTGTTGAAGCACGACGGATTGCTTCTTCTGGATCTAACGTGCCGTTAGTTTCCATGTCTATGATTAATTTATCTAAATCTGTGCGCTGTTCAACACGCGCAGAATCAACATCATAAGCAATACGAACAACAGGGCTGAAAGAAGCGTCAACAAGTAAACGACCAATTGCACGATCTTCATCTTCGGCTTCGCGGCGAGTAGAAGCAGGAACGTAACCACGGCCCATTTCTACTTTAACGCGCATACTGATAGAACCGTCACCAGTTAAGTGACAAATCACATGTTCAGGGTTTGCAATAGTTACATCACCGTCATGTTGAATATCAGCTGCCGTAACAGGGCCTTCACCTGACTTAGTTAAGGTAAGAACTGCTTCAGTTTTGCCTTCTAAACCTATCGCTAGTCCTTTAAGGTTTAACAGTATTTCGATGATATCCTCTTGAACACCTTCTTTACTACTGTATTCATGTAATACGCCGTCTATCTCAACTTCAGTGACGGCACAACCCGGCATTGAAGATAATAAAATACGACGTAAGGCATTACCTAAAGTGTGACCAAAACCACGTTCAAGTGGTTCTAAAGTAACTTTAGAACGGGTAGCACTAACAGTTTCGATGTCTACCATTCGTGGTCTTAGAAATTCGGTTACAGAACCCTGCATTATGTCCTCTCTTAAAGTTCAGCTTTACTTAGAGTAAAGTTCTACTATCAACTGTTCATTAATTTCAGCAGATAAATCTGAACGATCAGGAACACGTTTAAATACGCCTTCCATTTTCTTATTATCTACTTCAACCCAGACTGGCTTTTCACGTTGCTCAGCTAATTCTAAAGCAGCAATAATACGTGCTTGAGTCTTAGATTTTTCACGAACAGAAACCACGTCTTCAGCTTTAACAGTGAAAGATGGAATATTTACAACTTTACCGTTTACTACGATCGATTTGTGACTTACTAACTGACGCGCTTCTGCACGAGTACTAGCAAAGCCCATACGATATACAACGTTATCTAAACGCTTTTCTAAAAGTTGTAACAAGTTTTCACCTGTATTACCTTTTAAGCGTGCAGCTTCTTTGTAATAGTTACGGAATTGTTTTTCTAATACGCCATAAATACGACGTACTTTTTGCTTCTCACGAAGCTGAACACCATAGTCAGACAAACGACCGCGACGTGCGCCGTGCTGACCTGGGATCATTTCGAATTTACATTTAGTGTCAATTGCTCGAACACCGCTTTTAAGGAATAAATCGGTTCCTTCACGGCGACTAAGCTTTAACTTAGGACCTAAATATCTTGCCATTTTCTTTCTCCAACTATCCTATTAAACGCGACGTTTCTTAGGAGGACGACAACCATTATGAGGAATAGGTGTTACGTCAGTAATGTTGGTGATTTTAAAACCAGCAGCATTTAAGGCACGGATTGCAGATTCACGACCTGGACCTGGACCTTTAACGAACACTTCAATATTCTTCAACCCAAACTCTTGCGCAGCTTTACCCGCACGGTCAGCAGCTACCTGAGCAGCAAACGGAGTAGATTTACGTGAACCACGAAAACCTGAACCACCTGCAGTTGCCCAAGATAATGCATTACCTTGACGGTCTGTCAGAGTTACGATTGTGTTGTTGAAAGAAGCATGGATATGAGCCATGCCATCAGCAACTTGTTTTTTCACGCGTTTGCGTGAACGAACTGGAGTTTTAGCCATTTTCTATCCCCTCGCTACTTCTTGATAGGTTTGCGAGGACCTTTACGGGTACGCGCATTTGTTTTCGTGCGCTGACCACGTAGAGGTAGACTGCGACGGTGGCGTATACCACGGAAACAACCTAGGTCCATCAAACGTTTGATGTTCATTGAAACTTCACGGCGTAAGTCACCTTCTACAGTGTACTTATCCACTTCTGCACGAAGCAAATCGATTTGTGCTTCGTCTAATTCACTGATCTTTGTAGATTCTGCGATACCAGTTGACACGCAAATTGCTTTTGCGCGTGTTGCTCCGATACCGTAAATCGCAGTAAGGGCAATTACTGCATGTTTACGATCAGGGATGTTAATGCCAGCGATACGGGCCACTAACACATCTCCTATATTTAATTAATTAATAACCACAGGTTGAAAAGCCCGTTAGGATACTCAACCCGCCCATCTTTTGCAAATTAAAGTGTCACTAATTCGTAAAATCAATGACACTTCAAAAAGATTAACCTTGGCGTTGCTTATGCTTAGGGTCGGTCTTGCAAATTACTCGAACAACACCAGCACGTTTAACAACTTTGCAGTTACGGCAAATCTTTTTTACGGATGCACGAACTTTCATTTTCTACTCCGTTAATTAACGTCAGCAAGCTTATCGGCCATAGCCTTTAAGGTTTGCTTTCTTAAGTACGCTGTCATATTGATGAGACATCAAATGCGTTTGTACTTGAGCCATAAAGTCCATAATAACAACAACAATGATCAGTAACGATGTTCCACCGAAGTAAAACTGTACATCCCATGCAATCATCATAAACTCAGGAACCAAACAGATAAAGGTAATATAAAGCGCACCTGTTAAGGTTAAGCGTGTCATTACTTTATCTATATACTTTGACGTTTGTTCACCAGGACGAATCCCAGGAATAAACGCACCAGATTTTTTCAGGTTATCTGCGGTTTCACGCGGATTAAATACCAATGCCGTGTAAAAGAAACAGAAAAATATTATCGCAGCAGCAAGTAGCATAACATATAGCGGTTGACCTGGAGAAATCGCAATTGATAACTCCTGAAGTACGTCCGCTATCATACCTTCACCTTGGCCAAACCAACTCGCAATAGAGCCAGGGAATAGCAAGATACTAGAAGCAAATATAGGTGGTATAACACCCGCCATATTTACTTTAAGTGGTAAATGCGTACTTTGTGCAGCAAACACTTTTCTACCTTGTTGACGTTTAGCGTAGTTAACAACGATACGACGTTGCCCACGTTCAACAAAAACAACAAAAAATGTTACTGCAAACACAATTACTGCAATCAGCAATAATACTAAAATGTTAATTTCACCTTGACGCGCCATCTCAGCTGTTTGACCAACAGCAGAAGGCATACCAGCAACAATACCAGCAAATATCAAAATTGAGATACCGTTACCAATACCTCGTTCTGTGATTTGCTCACCTAACCACATTAAAAACATGGTGCCAGTGACTAGCGATACAACAGCGGTAAAGTAAAAACCAAACCCTGCATCCATTACCAAACCAGGCATCATACCCGGTAAGCTTTTGGCTATCGCTATTGATTGTACTGTTGCAAGTACTAAAGTACCGTAGCGCGTATATTGACTTATTTTTCTACGCCCTGCTTCACCTTCTTTTTTAAGCTCTGCCATTGTCGGGTGAATCACCGTTAATAGCTGCATAATAATTGAAGCTGAAATATAAGGCATAATACCTAGAGCCAATACAGAGGCACGCTCAAGTGCACCACCAGAGAACATGTTAAACATTTCTACAATGGTGCCCTTTTGTTGTTCAAACAACTGAGCTAATACAGCGGCGTCAATACCAGGGATTGGCACAAATGATCCTAGTCTAAACACAATAAGTGCTAATAGTACGAACCATAATCTTTGTTTCAGTTCAGACAATCCGCCTGAACCTTTGTTATCCATTCCTGGTGTAGCCATAACCTGTATTATTCCTCGATCTTGCCACCAGCAGCTTCAATAGCTGCACGAGCACCTTTAGTAACACCTAAACCACGAATTGTAACAGGCTTAGTGATTTCGCCCGAAAGCATAACCTTAACTGTTTCAATGTTACGTGTGATTAAGTTCGCATTTTTAAGCGCGTAAATATCTACAACATCTGCATCTACATTGTTTAATTCGTGTAAACGAACTTCAGCATGTACTAATGCTTTGCGAGACGTAAAACCGAACTTCGGTAAACGTTGTTTTAATGGCATTTGACCGCCTTCAAAACCTGGACGAACACTACCACCAGAACGTGACTTCTGACCTTTGTGCCCGCGACCAGCTGTTTTACCTAAGCCAGAACCAATACCACGACCTACGCGTTTCTTGGCTTTTTTAGCGCCTGGTGCAGGAGATAAAGTATTTAAATGCATTATTAATCCTCCACCTTAATCATGTAATGTACTTGATTGATCATACCACGTACAGATGGAGTATCTTCTAACTCAACTGTATGATTGATACGACGTAAACCAAGACCTTTCAATGTAGCTCTATGTTTCGGTAAACGACCGATAGAACTTTTAACTTGAGTTACTTTAACTGTTTTAGCCATGGTAATTACCCCAAGATCTCTTCAACGCTTTTACCACGCTTAGCTGCAACAGTTGCTGGCGATTTCATATTCGCTAGCGCTGAAACAGTAGCACGTACTACGTTGATTGGGTTAGTAGAACCGTATGCTTTAGACAATACGTTCTGTACGCCTGCAACTTCTAGTACTGCACGCATCGCGCCACCGGCGATGATACCTGTACCTTCTGACGCAGGTTGCATGTAAACTTTAGAACCAGAATGACGACCCTTAATAGGGTGTTGAAGAGTTGTACCCTTCAAGTCAATGGTTACTAAGTTACGACGAGCCTTTTCCATTGCTTTTTGGATAGCAGCAGGCACTTCACGTGCTTTACCGTAACCAAAACCAACGCGGCCATTACCATCACCAACTACTGTTAGTGCTGTGAAACTGAAAATACGACCACCTTTAACCACTTTTGACACGCGGTTAACAGCAATCAATTTCTCAGCTAAATCACTTTGTTGTGTGTTTTCTACATTAGCCATCATAAACTCCTAGAACTGAAGGCCAGCTTCACGAGCTGCTTCAGCTAACGCTTTCACGCGACCGTGGTAACGGAAACCTGAACGATCAAATGCTACTGACTCTACGCCTTTAGCTTTTGCACGTTCTGCGATTGCTTTGCCAACAGCTTCAGCTGCAGCAATGTTACCTGTTTTTTCAACTTGTGCTTTCACTTCTTTATCTAAAGTTGAAGCTGATGCTAAAACTTCAGAACCAGTTGGAGCGATAAGTTGCGCGTAAATATGACGAGGAGTACGGTGAACGACTAAACGATTCGCACCCAACTCGCTGATTTTTGCACGTGCACGCTTTGCACGGCGTAAACGAGATGTTTTCTTATCCATCGTATTACCCTACTTCTTCTTAGCTTCTTTACGGCGTACATGTTCATCGCTATAACGAATACCTTTACCTTTATAAGGCTCAGGCTTACGATATGCACGAATGTTCGCTGCAACTTGACCTATCAACTGTTTGTTAGCACTTTTCAGTACAATTTCAGTCTGACTAGGAGTCTCACATGTAACCCCTTCAGGGATTGCATGATCTACTGGGTGTGAAAAGCCTAAAGAAAGGTTTAACACCTTACCAGCAGCTTTTGCACGGTAACCAACACCGTTAAGAATCAATTTCTTTTCGAAACCTTTGCTCACGCCAACAACCATATTGTTGATGTTAGCACGTGCAGTTCCGGCTTGAGTCCATGCTTCTTTACTTTCTGCAGCTACGTCTGTCTTGATAAAGTTTTCTTCTTGAGAAACTGTAACAAGACCATGAATAGTTGTAGATAGTTCTCCAACAGGACCTTTAACTGTGATGTCTTGGCCTGATAACGTAACAGTAACGCCAGCAGGAACTTCGACAAGTGCTTTTGCAACACGAGACATAATTTAGCTCCTTACGCTACTGTACCAAGGATTTCGCCACCTAGACCCGCTTTACGAGCGTCGCGATCCGCCATCAAACCTTTAGAAGTAGAAACGATAGCGATACCCATACCAGCTAGTACTTTAGGAAGCTCAGTAGCTCCTTTATAAACACGTAGGCCAGGACGAGAAACACGTTTAATTGTTTCGATTACTTCTTTACCTTCAAAATATTTCAATTCTACAGTTAATTCTGGTTTTACATCACCAGACACTGAATAATCTGAAATAAAACCTTCTTCTTTAAGCAAGTTAGCAATAGCAACTTTAAGCTTAGAAGATGGCATTGTTACTGCAGCCTTTGCTGCAGATTGACCGTTGCGGATGCGTGTAAACATGTCCGCGATAGGATCAGTCATCATAACCATTTACTCCCGTGAATTACCAACTAGCTTTCTTAAGACCAGGAACTTCACCGCGCATCATGTGCTCACGTAATTGAATACGGCTAAGGCCGAACTTACGTAAGTAACCATGTGGACGACCCGTCACGTTACAACGATTACGTTGACGTGATGAACTTGAGTCACGTGGTAAAGTTTGAAGTTTTAAAACGGCATCCCAACGCTCTTCTTCAGAAGAGTTAACGCTTGAGATGATTTCTTTTAAAGCACGACGCTTTTCAGCGTACTTTGCAACTAGTTTAGTGCGATTTGCTTCACGAGCTTTCATTGACGATTTAGCCATAACTCTACACCTTATTTCTTGAACGGAAAGTTAAAGGCAGTCAGCAAAGCATGACCTTCTTCATTAGATTGCGCAGTAGTAGTGATAGTAATATCCATACCACGAATCTTATCGATTTTATCATAATCGATTTCTGGGAAGATGATTTGCTCTTTCACGCCCATGCTATAATTACCACGACCATCGAACGACTTAGGGTTCAAGCCGCGGAAATCACGAATACGAGGAACTGAAATAGAGATTAAACGCTCTAAAAATTCCCACATTCTTTCGCCGCGTAAAGTTACTTTTGCGCCAATAGGATAGCCTTCACGGATCTTAAAGCCAGCAACAGATTTGCGTGCTTTAGTGATCAGAGGCTTTTGACCTGAGATTGCAGTAAGATCATTTGTGGCAGCTTCTAAAACCTTTTTATCGGCAATTGCTTCACCAACACCCATATTAAGGGTGATCTTTTCAATCCGAGGGACTTGCATGACACTTTTGTAATCAAACTTCTTTTGAAGTTCAGCTACAACTGTATCTTTGTAAAAATCATGCAGTTTCGCCATCGTTTACTCCAATTAAAATTAAACTAATTCGTTATTAGATTTGAAAAAACGAACTTTCTTGCCGTCTTCAATTCTAAAACCAACACGATCTGCCTTGCCAGTAGCAGGGTTTACGATCGCAACATTAGATACGTTTATAGGTGCTTCTTTTTCTACGATGCCACCAGCTTGCTGTAACTGAGGTACAGGCTTCTGATGCTTCTTAACTAAGTTAACACCTTCTACAAATACTTTGCTGTCTTCAACAAGAACTTTAGTAACTTTACCAGTTTTGCCCTTGTCTTTACCTGCAAGTACGATTACTTCATCATCACGACGAATCTTATTTGCCATTATCGTGACTCCTTATAGTACTTCTGGTGCAAGTGACACGATTTTCATGAACTTTTCAGTTCTTAATTCACGTGTTACCGGCCCGAAAATACGAGTACCAATTGGCTGTAAATTTGCATTAAGCATTACAGCCGCGTTGCCGTCAAAGCGAATGGCTGAGCCATCCTGGCGACGAACGCCCTTTTTAGTGCGCACCACTACCGCATTTAGTACATCACCTTTTTTTACTTTGCCGCGAGGAATTGCTTCCTTCACTGCAACTTTGATGACGTCACCTATGCGTGCATAGCGACGGTGCGAGCCACCAAGGACCTTAATACATTGCACGCGTCGAGCGCCACTGTTATCAGCAACGTCTAGCTGTGTTTGCATTTGGATCATTTTATGTGCTCCGCTGTTATAAAATTCAAGGCCAGAAATTTGACCCGTCACTGCCTTTAAAACCCATCCGTTATTCGGAGGGCGCGAGATTATAACACCACTTATTTCAAAATGGTACTTTAAATAAACAATTTTCTTTACTGTAGCTGAGAAAATTTAAGGCGTGCTTTTTGAAAGTTATTTCTATGTCATTTATAGCGCAGGTATGCGCGATTTACTTTCCGAAAAAATCATTAAATTAACGTTTACTCTCTTTATCAATTGTATGAATTTCCATCCGATTAACACCCTCAATACTTACAGATATTATGGTAATTTTATGAATACCTATCAAAGAGATAGTGATGATTAACCTTAGTTTCAACCCCTGAGTAATAATACCAATTAAGTGGTCACGTACATTTATCGTTCAAGGAAAATAAATATGAATAAATTTTTAAGGCATAGCCTTTTAATGAGAATTAGTGATTAAAAATAGAAGGTTTTCTATTTAACAAAAAAAAGGCTCTGCTATTACTAGCAGAGCCTTTTATATTGTACTTATTGTGATGTTAAATCAGCAATTACGCTTTTTCAACTACGTCTACTAATGTCCAAGATTTACTCTTAGAAATAGGAGCACATTCACGAATAGTTACAATATCACCCGCATTACATACGTTAGCTTCATCATGTGCTTTCAACTTAGTTGAACGCGAAATGAACTTACCGTAGATAGGGTGCTTAACACGACGCTCAATCAGGACAGTGATAGACTTATCCATTTTGTCACTGATTACACGACCTTGTAGTGTACGAATTTTATCGCTCATTACTTACCAGCCTTCTCAGTTATGATAGTCTTAACACGTGCAATATTGCGACGTACCGTTTTTAGCAAGTGAGTTTGTGCTAACTGACCTGTGCTTGCTTGCATGCGATAGTTAAACTGTTCGCGCATAAGCTCAAGTAATTCAGCATTTAACTCTTCAATGCTTTTGTCTTTTAATTCGCTAGCTTTCATTACATCACCGTTCTAGTTACGAAGGTTGTTTTGAACGGAAGTTTAGCTGCTGCTAAAGCAAATGCTTCACGCGCTAACTCTTCTGATACACCTTCCATTTCATAAAGAACACGACCTGGTAGAATTTGACATACCCAATATTCCACAGAACCTTTACCTTTACCCATACGAACCTCAAGAGGCTTCTTGGTAATTGGTTTGTCTGGGAATACACGGATCCAGATTTTACCTTGACGCTTAACGTGACGTGTCATTGCACGACGTGCCGCTTCAATCTGACGAGCAGTCATACGACCACGCTCTACAGATTTAAGGCCGTAAGTACCGAAGCTTACAGTGCTACCAGTGTTCGCAAGACCACGGTTACGCAATTTAAATTGCTTACGGAATTTAGTACGTTTTGGTTGTAACATTACTTATCCCCTACTTGCTCTTGCGGTTGTTTCTTTTCTTAGGTTTAGCTGGGGCTTCTACCTGTGCAGGCATACCACCAATTACTTCACCTTTAAAGATCCAAACTTTAATACCGATTACACCATAAGTAGTGTCAGCACGTGCAATTGAATAATCAATATCTGCACGTAAAGTGTGAAGAGGTACACGACCTTCACGATACCACTCTGAACGAGCAATATCTGCGCCGCCTAAACGACCGCTAACTTCTACTTTGATACCCTTAGCACCTAAACGCATAGCGTTTTGAACAGCACGTTTCATTGCACGACGGAACATAACACGACGCTCTAATTGGCTCGCGATGCTGTCAGCAACTAATTGTGAATCCATTTCTGGCTTACGTACTTCTGCAATATTAATTTGTGCAGGTACACCAGCAATTTTAGATACTTTTACACGTAATTTTTCTACGTCTTCGCCTTTCTTACCGATAACAACACCAGGACGAGCCGTGTGAATTGTTACGCGGATAGATTTAGCTGGACGCTCAATCACGATTTTTGATAATGATGCACGCTTAAGTTTTTCAGATAAGTATGCACGAACTAAATGATCGCCGTGTAAGTTATCTGCAAACTCTTTGCTACTTGCAAACCAAGTAGACGCGAAAGGTTTAGTGATACCTAAGCGAATACCATTTGGATGGACTTTTTGACCCATTCTAATATCTCCTAGCTATCAGCAACAATCACAGTAATGTGACTTGTACGCTTCAGGATACGATCCGCGCGACCTTTCGCACGAGGCTTAATACGCTTCATTGTAGGACCATCGTCAACCATAATGGTTTTAACGAATAAATCATCAATGTCTGCACCTTCGTTATGCTCTGCGTTAGCAATTGCTGAGTTAAGTACTTTCTTTACTAATACAGCAGCACCTTTGTTGCTGTATTCTAAGATTTCCAAAGCTTTCTCAACATGCAAGCCGCGGATTTGATCCACAACTAAACGTGCTTTTTGAGCAGAACCACGGGCAAATTTATGTTTAGCAATAGCTTCCATTTAACTTCCCCTTACTTCTTCTTCGCTTTCTTATCAGCAGCATGGCCGCGATAAGTACGTGTTGGTGCAAATTCACCCAATTTGTGACCGATCATTTCTTCGGTAACAAATACAGGAACGTGTTGACGACCATTATGGACAGCGATAGTCAATCCAATCATATTAGGTATGATCATTGAGCGACGGGACCAAGTTTTGATTGGCTTTTTATTCCCGCTTTCCACCGCTTTCTCTACCTTCGTCAACAAGTGTAGGTCAATAAAAGGACCTTTCTTGAGAGAACGTGGCATGGTGATTCCTCTTTAATTAATTAAGCACTAATTACTTAGTACGACGACGTACGATAAATTTATCTGTACGCTTGTTCTTACGAGTCTTATAACCCTTAGTTGGTACACCCCAAGGAGATACCGGGTGACGACCGCCTGAAGTTTTACCTTCACCACCACCGTGAGGGTGATCAACTGGGTTCATGGCTACACCACGAACTGTTGGGCGAACACCACGCCAACGATTAGCACCAGCTTTACCCAGAGAGCGAAGCATGTGTTCAGCGTTGCCGATTTCACCTAAAGTTGCACGACAATCTGCTTCTACTTTGCGCATTTCGCCTGAGCGAAGACGTAAAGTTACATAAGCACCGTCTTTTGCAACTAACTGAGCGTAAGTACCCGCCGCACGAGCGATTTGAGCACCTTTGCCAGGCTTAAGTTCAATTGCGTGTACAACACTACCTAATGGTGCGTTGCGCAATGGTAATGTATTACCTGCTTTAATCGGTGCATCTGCACCAGACTGTACTGCATCACCAGCTTTTAGGCCTTTTGGCGCTAAAATATAACGACGCTCACCGTCTGCATATAATACTAATGCAATATTAGCTGAACGGTTTGGATCATATTCCACACGTTCTACTTTTGCAGGGATACCATCTTTAGTACGCTTAAAGTCGATTACACGATAATGATGCTTATGACCACCACCAACGTGACGAACAGTAATACGGCCCGTGTTATTACGACCACCAGACTTAGAGTTTTTCTCTAAAAGAGGTGCGTAAGGCTTACCTTTATATAGGTCCGGGTTAGTCACTTTTATTACGTGGCGACGACCCGGAGAAGTTGGTTTACATTTAACAACTGCCATTTTGCTTCTCCTATGCTTCTGCGCCAACGAAGTCGATGTCACTACCTTCAGCAAGAGTTACATAAGCTTTTTTCCAGTCACTACGACGGCCCATACGAGCTCCCGTGCGCTTAGCTTTACCCTTAACATTTAAAGTACGAACACCGTCAACTTTTACGTCGAAAAGTTTCTCTACTGCCGCTTTGATTTCAGCTTTCTTAGCATCAGTGGCTACTTTGAAAACAATCGTGTTGTTTGCTTCTGCAGTCAATGTTGCTTTTTCAGAAATGTTTGGTGCTAAAAGCACTTTTAACAAACGTTCTTCGCTTATCATGCTAACATCTCCTCGATTTGCTTAACCGCGTCAGCAGTCATTAATACTTTTTCGAAACCAACTAAAGAAACAGGGTCAATCGCTTGTACGTCAACTACGTCAACTTTGTATAAGTTACGAGCAGAAAGGAATAAATTCTCATCTACTTCTGGTGTAACAATTAATACATCTTTAAGCTCTAAACCTTTTAACTTAGACACTAAGTCTTTCGTTTTAGGTGTATCAACTGAGAAGTCATTTACAATCACTAAACGTTCTTGGCGTACTAACTCAGATAAGATGCTTTTGATCGCACCACGATACATTTTACGGTTTACTTTTTGGCTGTGATCTTGAGGACGAGCAGCAAATGTAACGCCACCTGTTCTCCAAATTGGACCACGAGTTGTACCAGCACGCGCGCGACCAGTACCCTTTTGACGCCATGGCTTCTTGCCACCACCGCTAACTTCAGAACGGTTCTTTTGCTTAACAGTACCTTGACGAGCACCTGCTGCATATGCAACAACTACTTGGTGTACCAAAGCTTCGTTGAACTCACGTCCAAAAGTTGCTTCTGAAACTTCAAGAGCGCCTGACGCGTCTTTTAATGCTAATTCCATCAAAATTCTCCTCAGACGTTAGGCTTTTACAGCTGGCTTGATGATTATGTCAGCGTTAACGTGACCCGGAACTGCACCTTTAATAAGAAGCAAGTTACGTTCAGCATCTACGCGAACTAATTCAAGGTTTTGAGTAGTAACTTTCTCAGCACCCATGTGACCAGACATTTTTTTGCCTTTAAATACGCGACCTGGTGTTTGACATTGACCGATTGAACCGTTTGAACGGTGAGACAATGAATTACCATGAGTCATATCTTGAGTACGGAAATTCCAACGCTTAATACCGCCTTGGAAACCTTTACCCTTTGATGTGCCTGTCACGTCAACTAAATTTGTGTCGTTGAAAATCTCAACTGTGATTTCACTACCAGCAGCTAAATCAGCACCTTCACCGTTGTTTAAACGGAATTCCCACAAACCACGACCAGCTTCGATACCTGCTTTCGCAAAGTGACCTGCTGTAGGTTTGTTAACACGGTTGGCTTTTTTAGTACCCGTAGTAACTTGAATCGCTGAATAACCGTCGTTGTCTACAGTTTTTACCTGAGCAACTCGGTTGGCTTCAACTTCTAGGACTGTAACTGGAGTAGATGCGCCATCTTCAGTGAAGATACGAGTCATACCAACTTTACGTCCGACTAGACCGATAGTCATGTCTAAAACCCCCTATTAACCCAAGCTAATTTGAACGTCGACACCAGCTGCTAAGTCTAAACGCATTAATGCATCAACAGTCTTATCAGTAGGTTCTACGATATCAATTAAACGCTTGTGAGTACGGATTTCGTACTGATCACGCGCATCTTTGTTAACGTGTGGAGAAATCAAAATAGTGAAACGCTCTTTGCGCGTAGGTAATGGAATTGGACCACGAACCTGTGCACCAGTACGTTTAGCAGTATCAACGATTTCTGCTGTAGATTGATCAATCAAACGATGATCAAACGCTTTCAAACGAATGCGAATTCTTTGATTTGACATTTATCAAATCCCCTAATAAAAGAACGAACAAAGTACAGCCCATCTCCTTTCTTATTGAGAAAGGGGGGAGTACCGATTAAATCATTCAACTCCAAATCGGAGTTGCTGTTATTTCTTGCGTAGCTTAAAAAATAAGAACGCTCCTGAAGACATTGTCAATCAGGAGCGCGTATTATACTTGAGAAGATAAATTAATCAAGTGTTTTATGAGGAAGAACTTAATTACCAGTCGTAGGGGTAGTAACTGGCGCAGCCTTGTCTAGAGCGCGTTGATAAGCTTCAGCGCTTCGAGAGCTTTCACGGAATTTAGCTTTAAATTTATTAGAATCAAAATCTTTCATTGCGGTTATTCCTGACGACGCGTTCCTCAACAAACGTTCGGTAGCATTAGCTCTAGCGTAGTCTAATGTCAATTCAAATTGAGGAAACTTACGAGGCCTAAAATTTGATTCAATTGTTTTTAGCTTACCGTTTCGAATAACTTCATAAGAAAATTTCTGCCCAACTCTTAATTCTTGAATAGCCTGGTCTAACTCTGAAAAGCGATTAGTTGAAAACGTTTTTCCATTTATTGATACCCATTTGTCTCCCTTTTGTAAACCAATATTATCAGAAAGCCCGTTAGAATATACATTCTTAGCAATTAACGCATATCCATCTTCTAATTTTTCTACGGATGCTTGCATTCCTAAACTACCATCGTATGCAGCATCTACCTTTAACTCGTAAGCTTTACTTAACATACCGTTGTCATTTAGACTCTCTTTTATCTCTTCAAGTAAAACCGCGATTTGGGCACTTAAATTTGATGGCAGGTCAATACTGTTAACTAAATTGGTATCATTATTATCTATTGTGTATTTTATTTGTGGTAATACACTAGGATTGTAATTTGTAGTAATCTGTTGGTCATTACCATTTCTAACAACTGTTATTTCCGTACTCTCGCCGTAATAAAGCGATCCGATATATGCATAAAGTGCGGCTGTATCATTGTTCCCTAATTTATCTTTTCCTACTTTAACAATAACATCGCCATTTTGTATTCCTAAGCTTTGTGCAATGGAACCACCAACAACACGGTTAACTTTCAAGCCACCTTTGTTATAGCTTTTATCAAATACAAAGCCGGGTAACCGAGTAATATTCGATTTAATGACATTAGACTCAGGTAACCCATTTACTAAATGGTACATTTCAATCTCAGACATTAGCATTCTAAGTTTCGTTAGTAGAGGTGATTCTATACCTAAGTACTCACTTTCAAACTCGTAACTATCAGCGCCTACAAATTTACCTTCAATCTCACACTGCTTCTCTGTTACCGATACTAACGAAATTTTGTCAGCCTTTTCAGCATTGAAAATAAAATTATATTTCTTATTTGGCTCTATAGTCATTTCAAACAAATGATTAATCGCATTTTTTTCAAATGACACAGCTTCACTGTTTTCATCCACATAAATTTGACGACCTCTAAACTCCAAGGCTGTCAATTCACGATATAGGTTTCTTGGCCATTCTGCGATAGAAATAAGAAAGCGTCCCTCTGGCAATTGATAGTTGCCCCTCAAACCCGCATCGATCCGTTGCGTTTTAAATTTATCTAGTACTTTCGTATCATTTACACCAACTAGTTCAACAATTTTATCACTATCACTAGACGAAAAATTGATACTTGCACATGAATCAGCAAGACTTGAGGTGCTGTACATCACTAATGCAGCAATAATTAATCTTAATTTCATACTATTTACCTTCCTTTTTATTTAAGCCTTTCTTGTTGTAGTTAATTTTGCACTTGAACGTTGAGATCTAATTATCCAACTAGTCGTTGCACTTATTTATAACGTTCCTTGATATATCTTATTTTTTGCCATTGAAGTCGTTTTGTATTTCTATTGCATACCATTAATTTGCTATACCTTTAACCCTGAGGTTTACAATAAAACTCACATCAAACTCGTAATCTCCATTAGTTAGAACGCACTTTCTGGTTTATTTTTACTGCTAATTCCCTTTTGATTGATTTCCAGCACTTGAACCTGTAACACTAGAGTCTGTACTACGAGAAGAAGTTCTATCCGTCAAACTAGGTCTGTCGTCTCTTCGGTATATACCTGTTCGAAGGTACCTACTATTATAATGATATATCGTACCTAACCGTTTCTTTTTCAGCTTGGCGTAATCTGAATATGTATGTTTGGAGAGCATCGCAACCATTCGGTATTGAGACTTAAGATCTAACGAAAAAGTAAAGCCAGGTAGTTTTGTAGGTTCATATGTAACTGTACGACTTTGTGGTTCACTATTTTCTAAAACATTTAAACTAAAAGTATCGTTAGGCTGCAAAGACTTAATGACTTGATCTAACGTTGTTAAATTTTCACTACTGAATTGTTTATTATTAACACCTATTAGTTTGTCGCCTACTTTGATACCAGCTTTATCAGCCATCGAGTTTTCATTTACAGCATCAATTTCAAAAGCATAACTACCATTAGGCAATTTAGAAATATTGCCAAAAGCACCTAGTGAAATATCCAAAACAGGAGGTGCATTAAATTGAATAATATCTATATCGCTTAGATCATCACGGTTGTTAAAGCTATCCAATAACGTATTGACCATTCTTTCAAGACTAGCCTCTAGGCCCTTAGGTAATTTACTATTGTTAACAACGTTACCTGATTCGTTATTTGTATTCGCTAAGTTGTAACTAATACTTGGATATATAGTAGGCAAAAAAGGTTTCTTTATTTGGGTAATATCTCCTCTTCTCTTCAATGTAAAATCTAATTCACCTAAAACACCTGCTTCCAACAAATAATAAGAAAGCTGTTTGATAAAAGCTTGCTTATCAATAAGCTTACCTTGTATATGTGTTAATATATCACCAGATCTAAAGCCTATGTCTTGCGCAACAGAATAGGGTGTGACTGTTAATAACCTAATGCCTTTTCCATTAAAGCTTTTATCAAGTGTGATGCCGAGTTCATCGTTAGCATATGCAGTGATCGTATTACTCAAAGATAGATTATTGTCATCGTGATAACGCTTAAGCTCAAGCATCAATCGCCGCATAGGCATTTCAACTTGAGCCGGTATATTCATGACATGTACTTTCCTGTCAGCATTCAAATTACCTTTTTTACCCACAAACGTATTGTCAACCTTACAGTCGATAGTCTCTTTGCTTATTTCTTTAAGCGCATAACCGCCATTGCCATTCTGTTGTAATGCATATTTGTAATGAAAATTAGCCTTTAACGATATGACTGCGTAACCGACTTCACTCATCGAGTTTTCATGTTTTTTAACTTCAGAGTCATAACTGTTGAAAAACGTCTCATAGGCAATGTATCTATTTCTAAATCCACGTTTCAAAAGCTTTTTATCCCAGAGGATATAAGAAATATCATAATCACCTGCTGGCAACGTATATTCGCTTTCAAGTGCCGCTTTTGCTCTTGATTTTTTTAGCACATCAACAACCCTTACTTGATTTACACTCAATAGCTCAACTGACTTAGATGACTTTTCTGGAATAAAAGATACTATTGCGCAACTTTCCTCGCCATAGGTATTCAATGCAGTAAAATAACTCATTAAGAATGCTGCATAGCTAAATCGCATAGGTAGACTCCTTAATCTCAGTAATAGTCATAGACTCAATTAATCGTTTTCTTTCTTTTAACAACGAAATCTTTTCTTTAATACTAGTGACAGTGTTGAGTTGCCTATCGATAGCTTGAAGTTCAACTATATTGCTTGCGTTAATAAAACGTACTTTATTCTCTTGTAAAAACACATCTTCTAATGACGCATTTAATGTAATCATCAGATCTAATTCTTTTTTCATGACATGATGTTGCCAACTAAAAAAACTTACTGCGCATACAAAAGCAGAAGCCACTGCAAAAGTAGGTAACCAAGTACGATAATTGTACTTAGTTTTGCGAGTTTCTAATGTGTCATTAATTCTATTCCAGACTGCCTCTGGCGGAACGACATTTCGCAGAGACAAAGCATTTTCTCTTAATGCTTCGACTATTTGCTTATCATTCGTGTCGTTTTCTATATTATTCATCATTTATCGCCTTTGAGAGCTGAGAATGCTTTATTTTGTTTAATGCTCTTGAAACAATCGACTTTGAGTAGCTCTTAGATGCGCCACTGAGCTCTGCAATCTCCTGATGGCTATATTGTTCAACTATATATAACCATATGATTACTCGTTCTTTTGGAGTTAATTGTTCAAACAACTTCAAAAGTAATTGTTCATTGTCCAACTCCATCATAAAGTCAGTTGAAGTTGTGAAGAGTTCAACTTCAACTTTATCGTCAAAGCGCTGAAATTTTCTTACATGATCAATTGTAAGATTTAGTGCAATACGCTTTAACCATGCTGCAAATTTTGACCCTTGTTTAAAAGTATGGATATTTTCATAAACTTTAATAAAAACGTCGTGAAGTAAATCTTGCGTTAATACTTCATCATTCGTTATTGCGCGAATTATTGAATACAACTGAGCCCCATAAACGCGATAGCATTTTTCAAGTGCTTTTTTATCGCCTTTTCTTAGTCCTACTACTAACTCTTCATTCCATAGAGACAAACTCAAGTACTCCAACAAGGTACAATTTTTATTTTCTTTCCCTAATATAAACGTATTAACGATTAAAAAGGTCGCAGAAAAATATAAAATTTATTTCTTAATCATTTAGGATAAATAAAAAGTCTTATTTTCACGTATTTTGATCGTAACAATCGACCTAGGTTAGAATAAGTATTCATACTCGACATGATATTGTTATTACCTACTTTTTATCTTAAAAAACATATATTAAGTAAATCAATTTACTTAATAGCTCACAATTTTCTAACGATAGTTATTTTTGTTTAACGTAACTTCTGGTATACTCGCGCGGTTTTTATTCACTAACCCTTTAGAGCAAAGCAATGTCAGATTTAAGCAAATACAGAAATATTGGTATTTTCGCTCACGTTGATGCTGGTAAAACCACAACAACTGAACGAATTTTGAAACTTACAGGTAAAATCCATAAACTTGGTGAAGTTCACGATGGTGAATCTACTACAGACTTCATGGAACAAGAAGCTGAGCGCGGTATTACTATCCAATCAGCTGCAGTAACATGTGAGTGGAAAAAGCACCGTTTTAACGTAATTGACACTCCTGGTCACGTTGATTTCACCGTTGAAGTATATCGTTCATTAAAAGTGCTTGATGGTGGTATTGGTGTATTCTGTGGTTCTGGTGGTGTAGAGCCGCAATCAGAAACTAACTGGCGCTATGCTAACGAATCAAAAGTAGCTCGTTTAATATTTGTAAACAAGCTTGACCGTTTAGGTGCAGATTTCTACCGTGTTAAAGACCAAGTAAAAAATGTACTTGGTGCACGCCCACTTGTCATGACTTTACCAATCGGTGAAGAAGATGACTTCGTTGGCGTTGTCGATGTTTTATCTCAAAAAGCGTACATTTGGGATGATTCAGGTCAACCTGAAAATTATGAAATACAAGATATTCCTGCCGATATGGTAGACGACGCTGCAATGTATCGTGAAGAATTAATCGAAACTGCTCTAGAAGCAGATGAAGATTTATTAATGGAATACTTAGAGGGTGAAATTACCCCTACTGAAGAACAAATCAAAGCATGTATTCGTAAGGGTACAAATGAGCTAATGTTCTTCCCAACATACTGTGGTTCTGCATTTAAGAACAAAGGTATGCAGCTTCTTCTTGATGCTGTTGTTGACTACTTACCAGCACCAACAGAAGTTCCACCTCAGCCGTTAACGGATGAAGAAGGTGAACCAACAGGCGAATTCGCTATTGTTGATGCTGATAAAGAACCGTTCCGTGCATTAGCGTTTAAAATTATGGATGATCGTTTTGGTGCCCTTACGTTCGTACGTATCTATTCAGGTCGTATCAAGAAAGGTGACACTGTACTTAACTCATTCACAGGCAAAACAGAACGTATCGGCCGTATGGTTGAGATGCAAGCTGATGATCGTACCGAGTTAACAGAAGCACAAGCGGGTGACATTTTAGCAATCGTTGGTATGAAGAATGTTCAAACAGGTCACACACTATGTGACGTTAAGAACCCTTGTACACTAGAAGCAATGGTATTCCCAGAACCAGTAATCTCAATTGCTGTAGCACCTAAAGATAAAGGTTCAACTGAGAAAATGGGTATTGCTATTGGTAAGATGGTTGCTGAAGATCCTTCTTTCCAAGTTGAAACAGATGAAGATTCAGGTGAGACCATCCTTAAAGGTATGGGTGAGCTTCACTTAGATATCAAAGTAGACATCTTGAAGCGTACTTACGGTGTTGAACTTGAAGTAGGTAAGCCACAAGTAGCATACCGTGAAACAATCACACAAGAGATTGAAGATTCTTATACGCATAAGAAACAATCTGGTGGTTCTGGTCAATTCGGTAAAATTGATTACCGCATCAAGCCAGGCGAGCAAAACTCAGGTTTCGTATTCAAATCAACTGTTGTTGGTGGTAACGTTCCTAAAGAATTCTTCCCTGCCATTGAAAAAGGCTTCAAGGGCATGATGGATGAAGGTGTTCTTGCTGGTTTCCCTGTATTAGATGTAGAAGTTGAATTATTCGACGGTGGTTTCCACGCGGTGGATTCATCAGCTGTTGCATTCGAAATCGCCGCTAAAGGCGCATTCCGTCAGTCAATTCCAAAAGCAGGTGCACAATTACTTGAACCGGTAATGAAAGTTGATGTGTATACTCCTGAAGACAACGTAGGTGACGTAATTGGTGACCTTAACCGTCGTCGTGGTATGATCAAAGACCAAGAAGCTGGCACTACAGGTGTTCGCATTAAAGGTGACGTACCACTTTCTGAGATGTTCGGTTACATTGGACACTTACGTACAATCACTTCAGGTCGTGGTCAATTCTCTATGGAATTCAGCCACTACTCAGCTTGTCCAAGCAATGTAGCTGAAGAAGTAATTGCTGAAGCAAAAGCACGTAAAGACGCTAAGTAATTTAGCCCTTTAACGCTTTTTGAAAAGCCTCGCTCATGCGGGGCTTTTTTATGTGCTTTGTCTTATTCTAAAGTTTCACACAACACTTTAATTTGCCATAAACGTTAAATAAATCCGCACAATATATTCACAACATTAATACAACCTTCCATTATTTTTATAAATATCAATAAAATAGAATTAATTATATTTTTCTTCGTTTAACACCACTTGCCCATTGAATATTAGCTATCTACCTTAATTTGACAGCAGGGATCACATGAGCCCGCGATAACAGTTTTAGCGATTAAGGAAGATAGGTGTCACAATTATTTAGAAAACAAGCGGTAGATGCACAAGGACAGCGCCTCGTGGGCTCAGTCACCTTAGCACAACCCATCCCTCTTAAACTGACCGTGTTAGTCATTTCGATTACAGTGTTAGTTACCTTAATATTTCTGTTCAATGCCGAATATACAAGGAAAGAAACTGTTATAGGTTTTTTAAGGCCTAATAAAGGGCTCATCAAAAGCTTCTCAGAAAAAACCGGCACAATCAAAGAAGTACTAGTATCGGCAGGGCAGTTAGTCGAGAAAGGAACCCCTTTAGTATCTATCGTCAGCAACAGAGCCTTAGAAAATGGTGACGATGTTAATCAACAACTGATTAAAGACGTTGAACTACAAATAAGCCTTCAAAGCCAAGAACTCTCTGAGTTACCTCTGTTAGAAAAACGTTCAACTGATGAATTAAATCAGCAAATAGTATTAGCACATCAATCATTAGTGGCACTACAAGCACAGAAAGCGTTAATAGATGAAAAATTAGCATTGTTAGAAAAGCAAACATTGCAACTAACGTCACTACATCAAAAAGGATATATTTCAACTCTCGATATACAACAACAACGCGAACGGCATTTAACAGTCAAACAAGAGTCAGAGCAGTTAGTGACATCACAAGTTAGCTTACATCAAAAAATTAGCCAATTAGAAAACCAGCAACTTTCACAACCATTTGAATTCGCTTCCAAACGCAGAATATTACAGCAACGTATTTCTACCTTTAATAGTCAATTAACTAACATCAAAAATAACTTTAGTCATGTGGTTAAGGCGACGCATAGTGGCATTGTTACCGATATTCATATTTTACCCGGCGAAACGCTGAATAAAATCAGGCCACTTTTAACTATATTGCCACACAACTCATCATTAATTGCAGAGCTTATGCTCCCTACGCGTTCAGCAGGCTTTATTGGGGAAGGAGATAAAACTTATTTGCGATTTGATGCTTTTCCACACCAACGCTTTGGTTTTATTACCGGAAAAGTCACTCGAGTAGATAATGCATTGATCACCCAACAAGATGTCAATTTTCCAATCAGTATAACCGAGCCAGTATACCGCCTTCAGGCAAAGTTAAATAAACAGTTCATCGATGTTTACGATAAAAAACTACCGTTAAAAAGTGGCATGATGTTTCAAGCAGATATTGTACTTGATAAACGATCTTTATTTGAGTGGGTTATTGATCCAATTCTCAGCGTTAAAGGAAAATTAAGGTAAGCATATGTTGGCAAAACACTCATATATGGCATACGCCTTATTAAAATTAAAAACACTTATTGTTGATACCCCTTTGAAGGTTTCATTACTTACTGGTCAATTATTGATTGCATGTATCTTTTTATTCCATGGGAATAATCCTTTACTTGTGCTATCTGCTAGCCTGTTAGTGATCAGTAGTATTTTAATTATATATTCAATAAAGCGTAATTCCCCATTATTTTTTTCATTAAGCGAAGCCGCTACATGTTGTACATTTGTTTTATTCTTTACTGCTGTTTCTGATCTAATGCTACATGGCTTTTGGCTTTTCTATAGCGTGTTATTAGTACTGTATATGTACTTTATTCAGCTGATAAAAGTAATAGAAGAGGATCAATAATCATGATGAATTTCAGCGTCAGCTATCGTGTAAATCATCTATTAAACAGCATATTTCTTTTGCTTGTTGTTAGCCTGCTATCTCCTGAAAATAGTATGTACTTTATTTGTATTGGTGTTTGGTTAACGCTTAGCTTACTTGATGTATTTCTAATCTATCGAAATGCCAATATATTATTATTTTCACGCATGAGTGAGAACGAATTTATTATTCACCACCGCACAGGGAAGATGACTTACCTGCCAAAGGCAAGTCTGTATGTTCAACGATATCTATGTTTTTACCGAATATATTTAGCCAACGAGCAATTAACTCAAAGGTTTTATTTTCTTTCATGTCCAAATTTCAAAATTGATTTCGCACCAATTAACTATAGCAGCCTAAAAGATCTGCTTATTGCAGGCGAATAGCAATAACACATAAGTAAGAGCATTGAGTCACACATTAATAAGGGATTTAATTAAATGGATTTAGCTGCAAATACCACTCAATTACTTGAGTTTTCAACGAAAAAAAGAGTGCCGCTAATATTACAAGCAGAAGTTGCTGAGTGTGGTTTAGCTGCAATTGCAATGGTGGCATCGTATTTTGGTCACCAACTAGATATGCAAGCTATGCGAAGTCGCTTCTCAGCTAACCTAAAAGGAATGAATTTACAGCAACTTATTGAACTGTCGGACAGTTTAGGATTAGCAAGTAGGCCATTGCAATGCCCATTAGAAGATATTAACAAGCTTAATTTACCCTGTATTTTACATTGGGATATGAACCACTTTGTTGTACTAACCAAAATAGCGAAAAATAAGTTTTATATTAATGACCCAGCTCTGGGTAAGCGTGTTTACTCTAAAGAAGAATTTAGTCAGCATTTTACCGGTATAGCACTAGAGCTTTCTCCAACCTCAAAATTTGAAGCACGCATTGAGCATCAAAAAATGCGAATTTCACAATTGTGGAGTAATATCACAGGCCTGAAATCAGCCTTGTTGAAGCTATTATGTCTCTCATTGTTTTTACAAATTTTTTCACTCATGACTCCGTATTACATGCAATGGGTAGTGGATGAAGTACTCATTAGTTACGACAAATCATTATTGGTTGTTCTTGCTTTCGGATTTGCACTACTAGCGATCGTAACTGTAGTTACAAATACCATTAGAAGTTGGTTAATTTTACGTTTATCGAGCATGCTTAATATGCAAATGGGCGTTAACTTACTTCGCCATTTATTGCGCTTACCAATGAATTACTTTGAGTCGAGACATATCGGTGATGTTGTTTCTCGCTTTGGTTCCCTTAATCAAGTGCGAGAAAGAATGACTACTGGCATAGTAGAGACAACGGTTGATGGGCTGATGTCAGTTATCGTACTTGTTATGATGCTAATGTACTCTATTAAGCTCACCTTAATCGTGCTTTCTGCAATAGCACTGTATATTATTTTCCGGGTATCTTTATACCAACCCCTCCATAGAGCAACAGAAGATTCCATTCAAAATTCAGCAAAAGAACAAAGTAATTTTTTAGAAAATATAAGGGGCATACAAACTATTAAGCTGTTCGGCAACGAAGCGCAGCGTCAAGGTATCTGGCAAAATCGATTTGCCGAAGTTATTAATGCCGATATTCACCTTGGAAAGTTAAAAATTGGTTTTGAAAACTTCAACAAAGCATTGTTCGGTTTAGAAAATGTATTAGTTATTTATTTTGCTGCAACAGCAGTTATGGGGAGTGAGTTATCTATCGGTATGGTATTAGCCTTCATTGCATATAAGGGACAGTTAACGCAAAGCATCACAAACCTTATAGAACAACTGATTCAATTTAAAATGATGCGCCTACACTTAGACAGAATTGCTGATATTGCATTATCAAAGACAGAAAAACACCGGGAATCTTCATTTCCTATAAAGCAAGAAATGCAAGAACATGCTGGAGAGCTTCGTTTAGAAAATGTTTGCTTTTGTTATAATAACGATGAACCGCCCATCATTAATAATTTAACTTTTACTATAAATTCTGGGGATTGCATCGCCATCACTGGTGCTTCTGGCTCAGGTAAATCTACTTTGATTAAGCTGATGTTAGGCTTACTTTCCCCAACTTCTGGAAAGATATTTTTCAATAATCAAGATATTACACAAATAGGGCTTAAAAACTACCGTAAAATTATTGCTGCGGTTATGCAAAATGACACACTATTAGCAGGCTCTATTGCTGATAATATTTCCTTTTTCGACCCTGAGCCAAACTATTTAAAAGTAGAACAATGCGCACAATTAGCCGCCATTCATCAAGATATTTGCCAGATGACCATGGGCTATAATGCACTCGTTGGTGATATGGGTGCTTGCTTATCAGGCGGTCAGCAACAACGAATCCTACTCGCAAGAGCATTATACAAAAAGCCCAGTATTCTTTTCTTAGATGAAGCAACGAGTCATCTAGACAGCGAAAACGAAATTAAAATATGTGAAAAAATCCAAGACTTATCGATGACTAGGGTCATGATTGCTCATCGACCAGACACCATTAAACATGCAAAAAAGGTATTAACATTAACCAATGGCCTACTCGAAGATATATCACAACAGCATTTGCAAATCGGTTAAATAACGGTTTTGCATTTACACCTGATGGGCAACAGCCTTATCAATTTAGTTAACCGAATAACCGAAAATAAAAGGAGTTTTATAATAAAAACTGTAAGTAAAGAAAATTTTCATGACGTCACTGGAGGTAATAGATATGCCAACCTTAAAAATGACATCAGAGTGAGAATTCAATCTTTACACATATATAAAGTAATTATTAATACGTGTGGCTATGTCAAGCCTCAACGTAAATTACACTATTAGATAACACTTTACATACTTAACCAAATAATTTTATAAGGATTTTAAAATGACTAATATAGATAGATCACAATGGACAAAGATTATCGGCGGTAATAATACAACTCAGCCACATCACCTAGGCTTTACTGCTAATCAAGCATTACCAAGTCCTGCACTTCGACTTCCGGAAGACTACGATCCGAAAACTCCAATTAACGGCGATATTTTATCTGCCTTTAAGCGTTGATTTCATAAGTTTACGTTGGTGAATGAACCAGTATAAAGTCAGTGAATGTGAATGACCTTCCATTTATTGACTTTACACAAACCTCCCCCTTCTCTGGATGTTTTATAGAAAAGCTTTTTGAAAAGAACGTACAACAAGATTAAAATTTAAGTGGTTCTAATTTTATTTTTATGAAAAAAAACCAAAACCCGCAAATTTACCAATTTGTGACCAAAACAATGGGAGTATCATTAATGATACTCGGCCTCTTTATACACATTCGTTATAGCTTACTGCTTCTGGCTATAAATTGTACACTTTTAGGGTTTTATTTATTCACCGCCAAACAAGTAGTGTCAAAAATTTACCACATACTCTTAACTAGCTTTGCTCTACTACTTATACTCACTACACGTATAACATGGCTTACTATTTTTTACGCACTATTAGTTATTTTCATACTAAGTTTATTTTATTACAAATGTATTAAACCCTATTTTTAACGTATTTCTGTTCTTAGCCGATAAGTATCGCCTTGCATTTCCACCTCTGAAATGTTTTGATACAAAATGACCAAATAGCATTTATTTATATAAATCAATAAGATTGAACATTTGTATAATTTTTGTAGTTCGATGGGCATCAAGGGAAGAGAGTGCTGAGCTGTGGAAAAACGTCATTTAATTAAAATAAAAAATTGGATATTTGATCCAATTAATAAAACCTTAACGTTTCAAGAAAATGAAGATAATAAACAACCAAAAGTCGAAACGTTAGAGTCAAAACATGTGGCTTTGTTAAGTTGTCTTATTGAACATCAAGGTTCAATAGTGTCTCGAGAGCAACTTGTTAAGATTGTATGGAAAGATAGGTATGTAGATGATCGAACGATTAACGCTACAATCTCTAGGTTACGCAAAATTTTAGGTGGTGAGACGCAAGAATTTATTAAAACCCACCCAAAGTCAGGCTACAGCCTACATTGTGTAGCCTCTACTATTTCAGTTAAGCAAGTAGATCAAAGCCTTCCCGATAAATCTTCCAATATACCACCGCAGAAAAAATTTACGCTATCGCTTATTATATTTTTAAGTTTACTAATGGTTTGGTATGCAATCGAACAGTCGCAAAAACCTTTAGAAACACAAACAGAAACGAATATAGAAATTATTCCTTTAACGTATGAAGAAGGCTGGGAGTTTGAGCCATCGTTAAACACTGATGGTAATTTACTTGCCTATGTGACCTTTAATGGCTGGCAAGATAAATATAAAGTCCATGTACAAAACAATGACTCTAAAAATACAAAACCTATAAGCACATTAATTAATACTAGGTCGCCTATTTGGCTACAAAAAACTAATCAATTATTTTATGTTGCAGAAATTAATGGAAAGTGTGTCGTTCAAAAAACAGACGTATCATTAGATATTAAGTTTTCAAATATACAGTCTATCGCTAAGTGTGGAGATAACTTTAACGTACCTCATATAGCTCTATCTGGAGATGGTTACTGGCTTTATTACTTAGAACAAAATAAAAACCAACCTTCAAGAGTAAAAAGAGTAAACTTAAAAACTAAAGAATCAGAGTTATTAACAAATCCACCGTCCAACTTTTATGGTGATTTTGATATTGCGTTAAATAATGACGATTCTAAACTTGCATTTATACGCTACTATGACGATATGTCACACTCAGTAGTGATGTTGAATTTAAATACAGGTGAACAATCAGATTATACGAAAAAAAAATATGAGGTTGATTCAGTTGCATGGTCTCATTTAAGTGATAAATTTGTTTTCACAGATGACGCTTTCAATACCTTATTCAAAGTCAACTCTAACTCTGCTGATATTACCAGTATATTTAAAAGTGATGAGAGGCTTTCTGATCCATTTTTTGTAAATAACAAAAAACTTCTGATATCTAAAGGAGATCCATACAAATCAAATATTGGCTCAATAGAGTTGATAAATAATCAATTAGTAAATTTAGATAAAGTTATTCATTCATCTTTTAAAGATCACAGCGCCATTAAAACAACTGATAATGAAAGTTTAATCTTTGTTTCTAACAGATCTGGTAGCTATGAGTTATGGAAAAAGTCTTCCAAAGACCTCAAACAACTTACTCATTTTAACGATCCTTCCAACTATATTTCTGAACCGTTATTGCTTGAAAGCAATTCACTAATACTTTTTAAATTAAATAACTCATATATGTTACTTGATTTAGATTCAGAAGCACTTAAACCTATTAATTTTCAAGAAGGAGAAGTAAGGAGCATTACAAAAGATTGTAGCTCCAAAAATAAAGTACTTTTAACTATTAAAAGCAAAGGAGAGTGGTACTTAAACAGAGTTGTTATAAATACTTTAAAATCTACTTCGATTATGCCTAGTGTAACTTCTGTAAAAGAAAATTGTGATAACAATGAATATATTGTTACCAGAAAAAATAAGCCTGGATTATTTATACTTTCCAATAATGACATGTCATTCAATCAGGAGATACTTTCACAATATGCTTTCGAGTCACCTGAACTTTGGGCTATTAATGGTAATTACCTATTTTTTTGGGAAAATTCACAAAAAACATTAAATACATATAATTTATTAACCCAAGAGCTGAGTAAATTGATGTTGCCGGATAAAAATCTGACGCTTCTCTCGTCAAAGAATAAAAAATTATATTTCAGTGACTTATCTGTAAATAATACTTTTATTGGGGAAGTTACAATGTCAATTTCAAAATAAACAATATTATCCCAATAATTTAATTATTGTTTTGTCTACTTTGAATAGTGATCAATTCAATTATTAGGAGAAAACATGGAACGTTTATTTATCGTCATACTATTTATCACCAGCAATACTTTATTAGCATCGATAAGTATAAATATCGCTAACATAACGATACATTCTAACTATGACTTACTAAATCAGGGGAAGATATCAATCGACAATAGTTTTGTAAAAAAGAAAAACAAAACGAGAATTTAGGCAACACATGCTTGGCGCTATAATTAGCGCCTATTCATAAAATATACTTCATGTGCATTCTTTGCTAACTTACGGTAGTCTTTTCGATCTAATAACATTAAAGCAATAAGTTCACATGGCTGTATCTTCAAAATTTCATAATTCGTTAGTTTACGCACTTGCCTTTTCTTCTGGCTTTTCCATCATGGGCATCGAGCTCTTAGGGGGTAGAATTCTTGCCCCATATTTTGGGAGCAGTGTACATATTTGGGGAAGTATTATTACCGTATTTATGTTGAGTTTAAGCTTGGGTTATTTACTCGGAGGGAAATTATCTACACGTAATGCCTCATTAAAGCGCTATGGCACAATTTTTTTAATAGCAGGAATTACCGTGCTACCTATTGCATTATGGGCACCAAATATTATGGAAAGTATCTTTATTAATATAGAAGACACTCGCTATGGTTCTTTACTTGCTTCAATGGCATTATTTTTTGTTCCAACTGTAATTTTGGGCATGATATCGCCATATTCTGTACGTTTATTAGTGATTGATAAGGAGCGTAGTGGACAAGTTGCAGGTGTGCTTTATTTTGTATCAACCCTAGGCAGTGCTTTAGGTACAATTATGACGTCGTTCTATTTTGTTCTGTGGTTTGAAGTAAACAATATAATTTTTGCATATAGTTCTTTATTAGTTTTGTTGGGTTTAGTCGCTATTACTTTTTATTTTCAGGAAAAATCTCGCCATGCGTAATTTAATTTATATTTTGCTCCTATTCATTATAAGTCAGCACACCAAGGCTGATGTTGTGCACCAAGAGCGTTCGTTATATCGAAATATTTTAGTCGAAGATAATTATGATTTACGCTGCTTGAAGTTTAATGTGAAAACTAGCAAAACTAATCAAAGCTGCCTTTATAAAAGTGAACCTCAAAAGCTAGTATTTAATTATACAAAACTATTATTTTCTAGTTTATTAATGTTAGAAAAAGCCCCTGAAAATATCCTTATTATTGGTCTTGGTGGTGGTACTATGTCGAATACGTTACACCAATTATACCCTGAAGCTCGAATAGAAAATGTTGAAATAGATCCAGCAGTTATTAAGGTGGCACGCGAATATTTTGGATTTTACGAAAATGATCATATTACTTCTAAAGTGCAAGATGGCCGTATTTTCATTAAACGTGCAGGTCTTAAAAATGAGCAATATGACTGGATTATATTAGATGCTTTTAATGGCGATTACATTCCAGAGCATTTATTAACCAAGGAGTTTCTTGAAGAAACAAAAAAATTATTGTCACCTAAAGGTGTCTTAGCAGCAAATACATTTTCGATAAGCAAATTGTATGAACATGAATCGGCAACCTATCATGCTGTATTTGGTGACTTTTTTAATGTGCGTAATCGTAATAACAGTAATAGAATCATTCTGACTACAAAAGCTGATTTACCTACCGAAAGCTATATTTCCAAAAGAGCCAAAGCACTTCAACAACAACTCAAGCCATTTGATGTCGACATCATCGATATCACAACTTACATCACATCAACAGCCGATGATAAAGATTGGCCAGATGATACTAAAATATTAACTGACCAATTTTCTCCTGCGAATTTACTCAATTATTAACTTATTCAGTACCAAGCCCAACTTGCCATTGTGTCATCAAGGCAAGTAACGCTTGGCTACCTAATGTGCCAGTGACTGAAAGGCCGTTTTTGACCCCTCTTTGATCCTCATTACTTCTATGCTGACCAAGTTTTGCTTTGGCATCGATGTGGTCAATCGTCATTGAAAAGCCCACAATGCCTTTTAAAAGCTTTCCTTGGTATTCAGTTGTCACTACTTCGCGTTTTTTCAGTAATGAAGGCTCATACTTTTTCATCAATTGATCCAAAGCCAATACAGTATTTTCATCATCAAACAATGTTACTTTGCCCTTTACATGTACACTCGCATAGTTCCATGTTGGCACATTGGGAGGGTTGGTATACCAAGTCGGTGATATGTATTCATGTGGTCCATCAAAAACAGCTAAACACGCACCTTGCTCAACTTCTTTCCAATGTGTGTTTGCGCGTGAAAAGTGGCCAATTAGCAACTGCCTTTCTTGATCATAATACAAGGGTAATCGCGTTGCCTGTAAAGAAGGGGAAACTAACGTGACAAAACTATATTTATGCAAAAAGTCGTCAATCAATGACGGTTCAGGAAATTGCATTCGTAGCGGTACATACATGGAGAAGCCCTTTACACCTTAAAGTCTATTGTTATCATAGCAATGACAATTTATCTGTTTTTAACGGAACTTCAAAATATATTTGTTAATAGGTATACAGCAATTTATCGTGTAACGTTATTGTTAAGCTTATTTCATGAATTAAAAACTTCCCGTTATGGCTTACCACCAAAACAAACGTTTCAATTATTATCACTTGCGCTTTGAGTTCTTAACAAATATGATTGAAACTATTAGAATTATATCAATGATTAAATTGAAGTAATTCCGTAAGTTAAAAATGTTTTAATAACATGGTTAATTTATGGCTTAACATTCGAAATCGTTCAGGAAAAATAAACATGCGCTTGGCTTTACTCGCACTAACGGTTGGCTGTATTTCAGTTGGCTCACAGACATTCGCTTTTGAATCAGTGTCTTCGGGCTACAACTCGGTAGAAAGTTTAGAACTTCAACTGAGTGATAAAGAGGCTGAATATTCTGCTTTTATCAACACATTAAATTCGTTGAATGAACAGTTTAATGCTGAAACAGAAAAATTAGCCCTACTTCGAAGTAGGGGAGACGAACTAAAGAAAGCACGTGCTTTAGCATTATTAAATATGAACGAGCAATACGAAGCTCTCGTTGATAATCCCGAACAAGATATAGCACAAGCACAAACTGCCTATCGTCAAGCCATTCAAAATCAGAAACAAAATAAAGATGACATTAAAAACACTGTTTCTTTAATTACTAGTTTGAAAAAGCAACTTGCTGATGCAAACTTACAACGATTTACATTAGCAAATGCTCGTGAAGCGTTAGTAGAAGAAATTAGAATTTCACGTGTTAAACGACTACAAAAAGAATTTGATAAGCAAGACCAAATTCAAACATCACAATCTGTCGCTTGTGATGCACAAGAAACATTAAAACAATGTATTACTCGTAGCAATCAATTAGCAAAACAAAAAGCTTCTAAACAGTTTGTAGATGGTTTGTTTGCTGATGCAACTGAATCTAATAAAATTAGCCAAAACAAAGACAATTCTGCAGCGCAAGTTCGTCTACTAAACCATAAAGTAGAATCAGGTGAATTTAGTGGCCAAGGTAACTATTCAACAACAGTTACAGTAGAGTTGCAAGGTTCGTTACCGAATGCTGAAGCATGCAAACTACTCGAATTATCTACTCGTTACTGCACTTATGACAAAGAGCATGCACAAATAGCCCCTGTTAATGTTGATGCTGGAAACACCATTACGCTCAATGATGAAGGCGTTATGTACGAACTCACTATTCGCTCTGATCAATATGATGATGAAGTTTTTATAGATGGTGTAAGCTATGGTTCAACAAAGTTATCGGTCATGCTTTCAGCTGGTTTACATGACATAGTGATCACTAAACCAGGCTATTTAGACCATCAAGAACAAGTACGATTAAATAAAAACAAAACAGTAAAAGCTGAACTTGTAAAATCAGCTATAAACTTTGCAAATGGTGAGCCTGTTCAAGATATTTTACCTGGAGATGAGTTAGGTCCTGAGCTTATCGGCGTACCGTCTGGACGCTTTCAAATGGGTGATTTAAAAGGAGCTGGGTTAAGTAATGAAAAACCTGCACGGGGTGAAGAAATCTTACGTCCTTTCGCAATTGCACAACATCAAATTACCGTTGGTGATTTCAAACGCTTTGTAAAAGCGACAAATTACGTCACTGAAGCAGAAAGTGAAAATGGCTGTGCCGCTTTTATTGATGGAAAACCTGCATATAACAGCGTGTTAAATTGGCGTAACCCAGGCTTTAAGCAAGATGATGAGCATCCTGTTGTTTGCGTTAGCGATAACGATGCGAAAGCTTACTTAGCTTGGTTAACTAAACAAACTGATCGTACCTATCGCTTACCGACAGAAAAAGAATGGGAATACGTAGCACGTGCTGGTAGCGTTGATAACTACTGGTGGGGAAGTGATATTGGTAATGGACGTGCAAATTGCGCGTATTGTGGCAGTAAGTGGTCTAATGTAAGCACATCACCGATAAAGTCATTTAGACCAAATAGACTCGGCCTTTACGATACCGTAGGCAATGTATGGGAACTTACTAATGGTGAAAAAGTAGTTGCTCGAGGTGGCTCCTGGAATTTTGCTCCTAAACTTGCCAGAACCTCTGTAAGATTAGAATTAGCGCCCGGTTTTCGTTCCAACTATGTTGGTTTTCGAGTACTTCGTGAAAATTAATTTTAGTCAGCTTTTCTAAGCTTATATGAAGGAGCGATTAACGCTCCTTTTTTGTATCTAAAGACAATGTACTTTTCTTTTTAGGTTTAGCATTAACAGTAATTTTTTGTTTATGCTTTTGTTTATACGTAACCGCACTTGAATCTGTATCATCTGCTGTTTTAGTAGATCCTTTTAACGCATCGTTAATCGTTGCCATTTCTCCTTTAGTTAGATCTCGCCACTGTCCCGGCTTTAAATTACCAAGCTTGACGCTCATAATACGATTACGCCTTAATTTCGTTACTTCGTAACCTAAATACTCACACATGCGACGAATTTGTCTATTGAGTCCTTGTGTTAATATAATCTTGAAAACGAATTTACTTTGAGGAGTGACGTTGCATGGATTTGTAATCGTACCCAAAATAGGTACACCTCGCGACATTCGTTCAATAAAGCGTTCACTGATTGGTTTATCTACTGTTACAATATATTCTTTATCATGAGCGTTTTCAGCGCGTAAAATCTTATTAACGATATCACCATCGCTTGTTAGGAAAATAAGCCCCTCAGATGGCTTATCTAAGCGACCAATGGGAAAGATGCGTTCTCGATGCCCGATTGCATCAATGATATTGCCTTTTACGTTACGTTCAGTTGTACAGGTAATACCTATAGGTTTGTTGTAAGCAATATAAATACGATCAGATTTATTCGAAGGCATAGCACCAACACGTTTGCCATCCACTTTAACCTCGTCACCGGGTAGCACTTTTGTACCTAATTCAGGTACAGTACCGTTGATCGTAACCCGCCCATTATCAATTAATTTATCCGCTTCGCGGCGAGAACAATACCCTGATTCACTAATATATTTATTAAGTCGCTTTCCTATTACAGTCACTGTTTTTCCATGAAATGAGTTTAACTTGAATTGTATCTCAAAACGTAAAAAACCCGTAGCTTTCGCTACGGGTTTCTCTTAATAGAAGCTTGATGATGTCCTACTCTCACATGGGAACTCCCACACTACCATCGGCGCTATTGCATTTCACTACTGAG